>JAGRBZ010000119.1 GCA_020433805.1 Anaerolineae bacterium | reverse complement strand
AAACTCTGCGACGGCTGATCGACGTCCTGATCGGTCGTCGCGAAACTCCGCGACGCCTGATCGACGTCCTGATCGGTCGTCGCGAAACTCTGCGACGCCTGATCGACGTCCTAAATCATCGTCGCGAAATATTTCTAATTGCTTCCTCTCCCTACCTCTGGTATGATTCCCAACAAACATACGATGATGAGGTACCGTATGAACCACAACCAAGCCGTTACGCTATACATCTCTGCTGCTTCGGACTTGATGGCCGAGCGCGAAACCCTGGCCCGGCTGATTGCCGAACTGCCGGTAACGCTGGCCTGGCGCATTGTACAAAGCCCCATCGAAGCGGAGCCGATTGATACCGAGGCCTTAATCAACGCCGATCTTTATTTTGTCATTATGGGAGCCGACATCCGAGCGCCGGTAGGGTTAGAACTGCACACCGCCCGGCGCACTCAGCTATCGATTGTGGGGTTTGCCAAACAGGGCGTTGCTTATACGCCCGCCGGCCAAATATTTATGAAGGACTCGCACGCGGCCATCGCCTGGCAGCCGTTCAAAACAACCGGCGACCTGATGCGGAAAGTTCGGCGCATTATTATCGAGCATCTTCTGCGCCATGCCATCCGCTATACGCTAACGCCGCCGGAGATTGCCAACTTGCAGCAGTTGCTTACGCACCAAGAATCAACCGGCCCCACCGAGGCCGAAGGTACCGGCCATAGCGCCGTCATTTTATCCCGCGAGCGTTTTTTGCCGAGTGAGGGCGTTATTGTTGAGGAGTAGGATGGTGGGATGGTGGGTTAGTTGGAGGGTTGGATAGTTGGTTGATTGCAGACTTACGCAGTTGAAAGGTACGTGTGTCATTTCGAGCGACGAAGGAGCGAGAAATTTCCCCTACGTTGTTTTCAACCGAACGCCGTAGGGATTTCTCCGCCTTCGGCTACGAAATGACATGAAGCGCATAAGCTTACAACCAACCAACTAATTATCCAACTATCAAACTATCCCCCTAATTAATCAACGTTCCAAAACTGACCATCTGCCCTTTCAAGACGGCTTCCAGATTGCCCGGCTCTTCGGCGGACATAATCATCGCCTGCATGGGTGGCATCGCCAGGGTCAAACGGTACATATCGCGAACTTTGGTGAACATGCCGCCGGTCACATCCGTACCGTGCGAACCGCCCAGCACTGCCTCGACTTCCTCCCAATTGCCACGGTCGATGTCCTCGATTATCTCCGCGTCGGGATTGGTGGTCGGGTCGGCTTCGTAGACGCCATCAACCTGACCGGCCAAAATGATGCGGCTGGGCGTCAGTTCCCGCGCTAGATTATCAAAAAGAACCTCGGTCGAAACGATGCTCATGCCCTGAGCCGCATCGACACTGACATCGCCATAGACAACCGGCACCAATCCGTTTTTAAGCGCTTCCTTTAAAGGAAAGGTCTCAAAATACATCAACTGCTCGCCCCGGGTGCGGGTGCTGGCCGAGGGTTGAAACCGCATTGCCGGGACACCGACCTGGCGCAGCGCTTTCACAACAAGATGATTAAGTTCGGCGGCGGCGTGCGCCACTTCGGCAAAGCCCAACCAGCTCTCGGCTGAAACCGCGCCCTTGTGGGTTTGATATTTGGCGGCCACTTCATGACCAAACGATCCCGAACCGTGACCGATGATGAGCTGTAAATCGGAGCCGCGCTCACGAAAGGCATTTCCTATTTCCTGGGCCAAACGCTCAATTACATCCATTCGCGCGGTGAAGGGTTTGGTTTTATCGGTGATAACCGAGCCGCCCAACTTAAGTAAAATCAATTCAGACAAGATAGTCTCCTCATGCAAGGGTATTCATAACGGGCAATTTTACCTCAAAGCCTCGCTTTTGGGGAATCGACCAAAAACTTCATTGCCGTCACTTCACTATTTTGGCAACCTCCCCCAAAATTTGTTATAATTCTCTGCACATTCTATTGTGTAAGGACAACGCTATGCCGCTTACCCATTTCGATGACCAGGGCCGCGCCCATATGGTGGATGTCGGCCACAAAGATGATACGCAGCGTGAAGCCGTCGCCAGGGGCCGGGTGCAGATGAAGCCCGAAACGTTGGCCCTCATTTTAGAGGGCGGCATCAAAAAAGGTGATGTGTTGGCGGTGGCTCAAGTGGCCGGCATTATGGCTGCCAAACGTACCCATGAGCTGGTGCCGATGTGCCACCCGTTAATGCTAACGCATGTCAGCCTCCAGTTTGAGCCGCAGCCGGCCACCGCCCCTGACGAACCGGCGATGGTGAACATCAGCGCCACCGTCCGCACCACCGGCAAAACCGGCGTCGAGATGGAAGCCCTGACCGCCGTGAGCGTAGCCGGTTTAACCATTTACGATATGTGCAAAGCTGTCGATCGGGCGATGCAAATTGACGCGGTGCGACTGGCCAAGAAAAGTGGCGGCAAAAGCGGCGACATCATCCTGGAGTAATCTTTATGAAAGTATCGATAAAACTGTTTGCTCGCTTACGAGAATTGGTTGGCACGGGATCGCTGGAGCATACGCTATCTGATGACGCTACCATTTCCGATTTAATCCAATCGTTACAGGCGGAGTACCCAACCCTGGCCGAGGCCGCCCCCCGTACCATTATCTCGGTCAACCAGGAGTTTGCCGATCCGGGCACGCGTTTGGCTGATGGCGATGAAGTGGCCTTCTTTCCACCGGTTAGCGGCGGTAGTGGGGCTGACTCGGAGAAGTTTGCTATTACATTCGACCCTATCGGCTTAGATGAGATCGCCGCTCGGGTCGTTAAACCGGAAACCGGCGCGGTCGCTGTCTTTGGCGGTGTGGTGCGTAATGTGTCGCTGGGCAAAGATGTCGAACGGCTAGAGTATGAAGCCTACGAGGAAATGGCTATTGCCAAGCTAAAGCAGGTAGCAGCGGAAGCACGAGAGCAATGGCCCAAAATTGTTGACATCGCCATAATACAGCGCATTGGACGCCTGGAAGTGGGTGAGAATGCGGTCGTTGTGGCTGTTTCCAGCCCGCACCGGGGCGATGGCTGTTTTGAGGCCTGTGCCTATGCCATTAACCGCCTGAAAGAAATTGTGCCTATCTGGAAAAAAGAGTTTAGCCCGGATGGATCAGAGTGGGTTGAAGGCGATTACCTACCCTCTGAAGCAGACAATTAAATCATTAGTAACAGAGAGAGATTTATGCTTGATATAGCCGTAGCCGAACGCGGTCTTCATTTAACCTTCAAAAATAAAGCCCTTTTGCAGCGAGCGTTAACCCATCGCTCTTACCTAAACGAAAATCCGGATTACCCGCTGGAAGATAACGAACGCCTGGAATTTCTGGGCGATGCCATTTTGGATTTTATCATCGGCGAATATCTCTATCACCGTTTTCCCGAAATGGCCGAGGGGCGTCTAACCAACTTACGTTCGGCCCTGGTACGCACGGAGCGACTGGCCTATTTTGCCGGCCAAATCAACTTAGGCGAGTTTCTCTTTTTGGGCCACGGCGAGGACGAAAGCGGGGGTCGACAGCGTGCCGCCATCCTGTGCGATGCCTTTGAGGCGCTGATTGGAGCGCTCTATTTAGATCAAGGTATTGAAAAGACGCGTACTTTTGTCGATGATCTCATCGAGCCGAGCTTGGAGGAAATTTTAAATAACGACTCAGAGAAAGATGCGAAGAGCCAACTGCAAGAGGTAGCGCAAAGCCATTATCAGTTGACGCCTACCTACCGAACCGTGGCCGAAGAAGGGCCTGACCACGCCAAGGAGTTTACGGTCGAGGCTGTCATTGGAGACAAGGTATATGGCGTAGGCAAAGGTTTCAGCAAACAAACCGCCGCCCAAGCCGCCGCCCAGCAAGCCCTCGACAGTCTACGCCGCGAATTGGGCATCTAGAAGTAACCAACGAACCATCTATCAAACCAGCAAACCAACAAACTACCCCACTACCAACCATCAAACCACCCCTACCACACCCGACACACCAGCCCCTTCAAATATTCGCTTTCGGGGCAGGTTAGCAAAACAGGGTGGTCGGACCCCTGCGATAGTCGCTCGATAATTTGAACCGTGCGTCCGGCATCGACTGAGGCCCCAAACAGCACCTTTTGAAATAGATCGGCGCTAACTACGCCAGAGCAGGAAAAGGTAATCAAGATACCGCCCCGCTTTAGCAGCTTCATGGCTAACAGATTGATGTCTTTATAGCCATGCGTTGCCTTTTCGACGCTGCGTTTGTTATGAGCAAACTTCGGCGGATCGAGAATGATCACATCAAACTTCCAGCGCGCCTCACGGTAAGCCCGCAGCACATCAAACACATCGGCGGCTGAGTACACATCCTCCCGACCGTTGAAACCATTACGCAGCATATTGTTTTCGGCTATCTGCAGAGAGCGCTCCGACGAGTCGACGTTGATCACGCGCGTGGCTCCACCCCGGGCTGCATACACCGAAAAAGCACCGGTGTAGGCAAAGGCGTTGAGCACCTCTTTTCCGGCAAAATATTGCGTCGTTTTCATCCGGTTTTCACGCTGATCTAAATAGAAACCGGTTTTGTGTCCCAGTTTCACATCAACCTGAAAAGTCAAGCCGTTCTCGATAATCTCGATCAGATCGGGCGGAATTTCGCCCCAAACCGGCCCGGTAACCGGCACCAGTCCTTCTTTCTCGCGGCCTTCGGTATCGCTGCGCTCGTAGATACCCTGCGGCTCGACCAGATCGAGCAGCGTGTTGAGGATAATCTTACGATTCTTTTCCGCTGCAAACGACAAAAACTGAACCACCAACCAGGTGCCATATAAATCGGCAATAAAGCCAGGTACACCATCGGCCTCAGAGTACACAATACGATAGGCGTTGGTGCTTTGGTCTTGCTTTAAGGCCAAGCGACCGGCTACGGCCCGGCTAATGCGCCGCCGCCAAAAATCTTCATCAATAGGATCGTTGGGGTTCCAGGTGAGCAGCCGTACGCTAATTTGCGATTTTTTATTGTAAATGCCGCGTGCGACAAAACGGGCTTTGCTGTTCCACACGTCAACAACATCGCCGCTTTCGGGATCGCCTTCCAGCCGACTGATAGCGCCTGAAAAAAGCCAAGGGTGCTTATTGATAACGGATTTCTCACGATTTTTCTTCAGGATAACTTGTTTGGTGATCATGGACCCTCGTTGGGTGCGTCGATAGGGTGTGTTGTAACCCCAAGGTCAATACAAATTCAGGTAACGGAACGTATGTTGCTGCCTTTGAAGAGTGAGGCATAGGGAGTAGAAAAAATTTGCATCCTACCCAGTGTTGCACCTTCCTGCGATGCCGGCTAACAACGGCGCATCTTAAACTCAAGTATATCATACGCCTTCTACAAGGGCAATGTAGACGATTTACATATTCCAGCTCACTATTTCAATATGAGTTACGTAGTTCAAAAGGTGACAGTCACTTAGCAATGATAAACTCACCTATTTGGCCCAAACGGGCGTACATTCTAGATCAAAAAGTGACAGTCACCTTGTTTGATCCGCCCAACTGCGTAACTCGTAGCGATGACCTTATCCGCCTAAATAGGCCTTCTTAACTTCAGGGTTGCCCATCAAGTCGCTCGATTTTCCTTCTAATACCAAGTTGCCGGTCTCAAGCACATATCCACGCTGGGCAAATTTGAGAGCCATACGGGCGTTTTGCTCCACCAAAAGAATGGCCGTTCCTTCCTCATTAATCTGGCGTAAGGCATCGAACATACCCTGCATCAGCAGCGGGGCCAGCCCCATCGATGGTTCATCGAGCAACATAATACGCCGACCGCTCATAAAGGCGCGGCCTACGGCCAGCATTTGCTGCTCGCCTCCGCTCATCGTACCGGCTTTTTGCTGCTTGCGTTCATCGAGGCGGGGAAAGATCTCGAAGACGCGGGCCATATCGCGGTGGATACCGTCGGAGTCTTTACGAGAAAAGGTGGCCAGCTTCAGATTTTCCATCACGGTCAGGTTGCCGAAAATGCGGCGACCTTCGGGCACGTGAGAAATGCCAAGCTGGCTGACCACTTTGTCGGCTGTGTATTTAAACAGGTTTTCGCCCATAAACTCAATAGTAGAGCCTTGTTCAACCGGTACCAGTTGCGAGATAGCGCGCAAGGTTGTACTTTTACCGGCCCCATTGGCTCCAATAATACAAACAATCTCACCCTCATTCACGTGAAAGTCGAAGCCATGCAAAGCTCTAATTTTATCGTAAGAAACGCGTAGATTTTTAACCGACAGCAGCATCAGGTTTCGACCTCCGTACCCAAATAGGCTTCGATAACCTGGGGATCGTTTTGAATATAGTCGGGCGGGCCTTCGGCGATGACTTCGCCAAAGACAAGCGTTTGTACAATGTCGCACAGCTCCATAACAAACTTCATGCGGTGTTCGATAAGAAAGATAGCCAGGTTGAGTTCACGGTGAACCTTACGGATGATCTCCATCATCTGCACCAATTCTTCGGGATTCATGCCGGCGGTGGGTTCGTCGAGAAACAGTATTTTTGGCTCGGTGGCCAGGGCGCGGGCCATTTCCACCCGCCGCAGCGCTCCGTAGGGCAGGTTGGTTACATTCTGTTCGGCCAGATGACCAACCCCTACCAACTCTAATAAGCTGTAGGCTTTGGCTTTGATCTCGGCCTCTTCGCGCACGCGGCGAGGTGTCGCAAAAAAGGCCCCGACCAGGCCGTAGGTAATTTTTGAGTAGCGGGCCATCTTGACGTGCTCCAGCACCGTCATATGACGCCAAAGCTGGAGGTTTTGAAAGGTGCGACCCAACCCCATATCGGCAATTTGATACGGGGGGCGACCGACAATGTCCTCACCGTCGAGGAGGATAGTGCCTTCGGTGGGTGTGTATAGGCCGGTAATTAGATTGAAAACCGTGCTTTTACCGGCTCCATTAGGGCCAATGAGGCCTCGAATTTGGCCGGGGTCGACCGTCAAATTGTAATTGTTGACGGCTCGCAACCCACCGAAGTAGTGCGTCATATGCTCAACGCGAAGTATGGTCATTGGCTGACCTCCACATTCTGCGGCACCGCCGCTTTGTTTTTGGGTCTAATGATATTTATAACATTAAGTTCCGTAAAGGCAATCAGGCCGGTGGGGCGGAAGATCATCACCAGAATAAAGATAACGGGAATGATGATCCACTTTAAGATCTCCAGAGGTCTGAGCGCTTCGCTAACCAGATTAAAGCTGACGGCTCCGACAATCGAACCGACCACTGAATTTAAGCCGCCAAAGTAAAGCATCGCCAGAATTTCGGCCAGCTTTTGCAGGCCAAAACTGCCGGGGTTGACGTAGCGCAGGACATGGGCAAACAACCCGCCGGCCACGCCGGCCCAAAACGCGGCAAAAAGAAAGGCCACCATTTTGGTCTGGCGGGTATTGACGGTCATTGCATCGGCAGCGACTTCATCGTCACGAACCGCGTTTAGGGCTTTGCCAAACGTCGATTTGACGAAGTTGTTGGTTACCCAGATGCAGATTACCGTCCAGGCGAAGACGGTTGGCAAATTGGCCCAATCGGGCTGGCCCCCTAAGCCGCGCGGGCCGCCCACAAATTCGAGGTTCTCGATGAGGCTTTTAACGATGAACATAAAGGCCAGCGAGATGATGGCCAGGTAATCGCCCCGTGTTCTAAAGGAAGGAATGGCGATAATCAACGCCCCCAAAGCAGCTATGGCCCCACCAAACACCAGGCCCAACGGAAACATCAAAAAGCCCAATTGAGCAGGCAAAAGAGCCTCACCAAAAGTGCGGTCATCGACAAACAGGAACAGCGTAAAGACCGAGGCTCCATAAGCGCCTAAAGCCATAAACCCCGGATGGGAGCACGAGAATTCGCCCATATAGCCGTTGACGACATTCAAACTTAGGGTCAGGATAATCGAGATGAGAGTCAATCGAACGACGAGAACCCGATAATCGTTAATCTCGGCCCACAGATGCAGAGCAGCATAAAATAGACCCAGATGAACCAAAACGGCCAGCCAGGGCTGCACATCGATCAATTTACCGGCCAAAGTGTTGGTCAAGGGAGCCGTAAAACGGGCGATAAGCGCAATCGGTATAATAAAGATAATAAGGACATAGAGAACGGCGCTGGGAAACAGAATTGGCGTTTCAAGCATAATCAGCACGCCAAACAAAACAGGAATCTTAGGTAACCCCAGCATACGGGCGACATAGAGACCCACCGTATATTCCAGCAAAACGGCGATCAGCACGCCTATGAGCCAGCCAAGCATCGGGCTTACTGAAAACGGTTCCCACAGCTTTTGGAGAAACAAGCTCACGTCCTTTTTACCTGTCGATAATTTGCTATTGATGGCTGTCATATCGATCCTTTGTTGGGAGATGATGGGTGGTTAGAGCCTTAAGCGAGAGGTGTGAGCCTCGCCAAAGAACCCATGTGGCCTAAATACTAAAATCAGCAGGATAATCGAAAATGCAATCAGATCGCGTAGAGTCGAGGGGAAGATGGTCGCCACAAATATTTCGATAAAGCCCAGGAGAAAGCCGGCCAGCGCTGCCCCCAAAATGGAACCGCGTCCCCCTAAAATGGCGGCCACAAAGGCCTTCCAGCCGACCACAATTCCCATATAGGGACTCAAAACCGGATAGGCTACCCCAAACAAAATACCGGCGGCGGCAGCCAAAGCCGAACCAAGGCCAAACGTCAGCGCAGCAATGGAGTTGAGGGGAACGCCCATCAACGGGACAACGGCAAAGTCGTAGGCCATAGCCCGCATGGCCATGCCCCATTTGGTGCGCTGCACAAACTGGTGCAGGGCAAACATGAGCAGCAGCGAGACGGCAACAATCATAATACGTTTGTTGGTAACGGTCACGCCGCCAATAGTGTAGGTTGTCGTTTCTATGAGTTCGGGAAAGCTTAGCCGTCTGGCACCCAAGAGAGCGAGGTTGCCGGTTTCAAAAATGATACCGATCATCAAGCCGGTGATTGCCGCTGAAGCGCGAGGCGCTTGGCGCAGCGGACGGTAGCCGATGCGTTCCACAGCGACCCCCACGAAGGCGGTAATAAACATCGCCACCAGAATAACCAAAACCAAGACAACCCAGCCCGGCATGGATACCAGACCGAGGGAGGAGACCAGCAGCAGCAACCCCGTGGCCACAAAAAAGCCCACATAGGCACCAACCATAAAGATGTCTCCGTGCGCAAAGTTAAACAGCAGCAAAACCCCGTAAACCATTGAGTAGCCTAAGGCAATCAGCGCATAGAAGCTGCCCCACTGCAAGGCATTGACCACGTTCTGGAGGAAAAATTCCATGAAGGTAACCTCTGAAAGTAAAGCATAAAGAGATGGAGCATCAAAGCTCTGCTTTGATCTTACTCATCATAACAAAGCAAGCTTTGCCGCTCCGTAATATAAAAAGAGGAGAATGGAAGCCGTATCGTGCCCCCAATCCCCTCTTTATGGTTAAATAAAACTTATTCCGGACAAACTTGCTTGTAGAACTCGAACTCGCCGGCGTCGCTGATTTTTACGATAACAGCGCATTTAACGGGGTCACCTTCTTCGGTGAAGGTCATTGAGCCGGTTATCCCTTCAAAGTCTTTGATCTGGGCCATGGCATCGCGGACACACTGCCGGTCTTGGGCAATATCGCCGGTGATCGTACCACAATCTTGAATAGCTTTTTGAATTAAGAGCATGGTGTCCCAGGTAAGCGCGCCAACATCATCGGGTACATAGCCATATTTCTCATTGTAGCGGTCGATAAATTCTTTGGTGGCTCCCGTGGCTCCGGCGGCGGCATAGTGGGTACTAAAGAAAAGACCTTTACAGGCATCGCCACACAGGCTCATCAGTTCTGCCGAGCCCCAGCTATCGCTCCCTAAGATGGGGCCTTCCCAGCCCAGTTCTCTAGCCTGCTGCACGATAAGGGCTACTTCATTATAATACTGCGGCGCGAATAAAAACTCGGCTCCGGAGTCTTTAATTTTGGTCAACTGAGCGCTGAAGTCCGTATCATTGGTGGTAAAGCTTTCATAGGCCACCACCGAACCTTCGCCGTGAAGCTCTTCCCAGCCCGATTTAAAGAATTCGGCCAGCCCTTTAGGGTAGTCGCTGGCGACGTCATAAAGCACGGCAGCCTTAGTGAAACCAAACTCTTCGGTGGCAAAGTTCGCTAAGACCGGTCCTTGGAAGGGATCGAGGAAGGGTGTTCTAAACACAAAGGGGCGATCTAACGTGGTGTTCGGGTTCGTTGACCAAGGGCTAACCATCGGAGTTTTCTGGTTGTTGGCCACTTCACCGGCCGGCACCGCTTGCTTCGATGATTGCGGCCCGACCATAACCAATATCTCATCTTGAGAAATCAATTTAGTGGTTACTGCCGTAGCCGACTCGGCTTTGGCTTCGTTATCTTCAATAACAAGCTCGACGTCATACTTTTCGCCGCCTACTTCAAGCCCGCCAGCGGCATCAATATCTTCCAGCCACATTTCAGCAGCGTATTTGGTACCTTCCCCAACTTTGGGGATGTCTCCGGTCAAAGGAGCGTTAATGCCAATTTTAATGGTGTTGGTCGATGCGCCTGGCGCAGCGGCTCCGCAGGCCGAAAGTCCAATCGCGAATAGTAACATGACCAACAGGCTAATACTAACCTTTCTCATCCAGTTCCTCCTCTTAAATAATGCGCTAACATAAAATTTGTGGGTTAGTGTTTCCTTAGTTTATGTATTCTAAATACCTCACCTCCTTTGAAAATAGACTTGAGGGACAAACTTAAGTTTGTCCTACAATAATTTTCATCGTCGTTGTCGTTTCAGGTGAGACTGTCCGCCTCTTCTGAAAACTTTCAGCAGGTAAGCTTGCCACGAAGAATATAAACCAGGTGTGTTGCCTATTTAGTTGTCCAGTTTCGTGAAAAAGTAGGTGAAGCGCTTCGTTGCGTGGAAAAAATGGTCTAGAAGCCCGTATTATAGCGAAGGAAACGCATGTGAGCAATCTAAGGGGGGAGATTGTTTAACATTCTCCCTGCGTGACAATTTCTAATTTCGACCCATCCTCCTGTCAAAAGCACTCCCCCAAAATCTAATCGCGAATATAGACAGAAACAGAACTACTCGGTAAAATTTAAAGTAGAGTTAAATTCAACCCAATACAGGGTCAAAATATAAATCGCTAGAATCAGTAGATCGAAACCGTCTCCTTTGAGCTAGTCTCATTATTTGGTCTGCTGGCCTTAGGAAAATAGTCGATGCCAAAACGAAACTTGATTTACCTTCTTCTCCTCTCGATTTTGCTTGCGATCTTTGCCGTAACGATAGCTTCACAACCAACTGTCGCCCAAGAGCCAGATGGCCCCCCTATAAAAGGATACGAGCCACTCCCCAATAATCCAACAAGCGCGCTTACTTCATCGGCCACCGCCTCGATTGACCCTGGCCTATTGCTTAAAATCGATCCTCAACTCCTCAAACAAATTTTAACATCACCGGACAGAACAGCGCCGTTTATTGTGCATATGCAGGTGCAAGCCGATCCGGCAGCGGCAGTGGCGCAGGCTAAATCACGATCCGGCTCGCAAAAAGAACTGACCGAGCTAGAAAAGCGAAAGGCTGTAGTCGACACCCTCCAACAGACAGCGCGTAACACGCAGGGCGGCGTTTTACAGGTGCTTAACGTCTCAAAAACGCGCTCATTGCCCACCACAAAAGTAAAACCTTTGTGGATTGTTAATGCCGTGGCCGCTAACGGCTCGCTGGAAACTATTCTAGAGCTGGCGGCTCGTCCCGATGTAAAGATGGTTCGTCTGGACAAAACGACAAAAATCGATAACCCGGTAGGAGAAGAAAACTTTGCAACCGCTATGGATGACAATGCGCAGTCTCCACTGGCAACCACAAGTGAATGGGGTGTTCAAAAGATAAGAGCCGATGTGGTTCACAGCGCCCTGAACATTGACGGTACCGGCGTTACTGTTGCGAATATTGACACCGGCGTCGATGGCTATCATCCGGCCCTTCTGGCCAATTACCGAGGCTATAAGGGTAGCGGTAAATTACCCATTCACCTCGGTAATTGGTATGACTCAACCGGCGAGGGAACTGCCTATCCCGTCGATACCAACGGACACGGAACCCACACTATGGGCACGATCGCCGGAGGGAATGGAGTTGGCGTTTCCCCTGGCGCACAATGGATAGCAGTTCGTGCCTTTGATAGCAGTGGCGGGGCACTCGACAGTTGGATACACGATGCTTTTCAATGGATAATAGCGCCTAATGGCGATCCGACCCTGGCACCGGATGTCGTCAACAACTCTTGGAGCAATGACAACGGCCTCGTTACTGAATTCCAAGCCGATATTCAGGCGTTAAATACTGCCGGTATCTTTCTTGTTTTCTCAGCCGGAAACAACGGGCCCGATTCCGAAACCGTGGGTTCTCCCGCCAGTCTTGATGGTGCCTTTGCCGTAGGTGCAACGGATATCAATGACGAAGTGGCCCTCTTTTCCAGTCGAGGCCCATCGCCGTGGGGAAAAACCAAGCCGGAGGTATCCGCTCCCGGTAAGGACATCCTTTCAACGTTGCCGGGAGGAGTATACGGCACCTTTAGTGGCACATCAATGTCAGCGCCTCACGTTTCAGGGTTGGTGGCTCTTTTACTACAGGCTAAACCGTCGCTGGGCAGCAACTTAAATAGTATTGCGACCACCCTAAAATCGACATCTGTTCCGTTAGGAAACAACCCACCCAACAATAACTACGGCTGGGGTCGGGTTGATGCCTACAATGCCGTGATGGCCGTGGCTTCGATTGGAACCCTTAAAGGCACCGTTAGCAATGGCAGCCAACCGATTGCAAATGCATCTGTTACCATAACGTCTCATAGCGAAGGCGCGGTCACGAACATTACCACCGCCTCCGACGGCACATATTCGATTGGATTAGCTGCCGGCACTTACAATGTAAAGGCCTCTGCTTTCGGCTATGAGCCGGTGACCCAGTTTGGCGTAACCATTATCGATGGTGCGGTAAAGACAAACAACTTTACGCTTACGGCCAAACCAACCGGCAGGTTGGTCGGCACAGTTAAGGATAAGTTTAATCCCTCTATAGTCCTGGCGGCTACCGTCTTGGTCGACGGTACACCCGTCAGCGTCAATACCAATCCGGCAACCGGAGCTTATTCGCTCAATTTACCGGTTGGTGTTTATACAGTTACCGTTATCGAGCCCGAACACCGTATTGGCAAGGCATACAACATAACGATCAACGATGGTGCGACTGTGACCAAAGACTTCCTCTTAGCTCGCGCCCCATCGATCTTACTGGTTGATAGTGGCCGTTGGTATCAAGCCAGTCAAATCGCTTATTTCAAGCAAGCACTGCGCGATGCTCTTTACCCGTCCGATCTATGGCAAATCACCGACCCTAACGATAAAACCGGGGATGTTCCTACTGCAGCAGACTTGGCAAATTACGATATCGTCATTTGGTCTTCTCCGGCCGATAGTCCGGGATATGTAGGAGCTGATGATGCGCTTGTCGAGTATTTAGATAACGGCGGTCGGCTCTTGATCAGCGGTCAAGATGTGGCTTATTATGATGGTGGAGGATTTCTGGATTCGGCGGGATACTTTTCCAACTATTTACATGCTTCTTTTGTTCAAGACAACTCCGGCATTGATACCATTTCGGGCGTAAGTAATGCGCCATTCGCAGGGGTTTCATTTTCCATTGCAGGAAACGGGGGAGCCAACAATCAAATTTCCCCCGATGTCATTGCCTATACCGACAGCGATTTTGCCGGTTCGCTCCTTACCTATGATGACGAGAATAACGATCAAGTGGCCGGTCTTTATGTAGGCCTCTGTTTACCGTATCGAGCAATACTTTTGTCGTTTGGGTTAGAAGGCATTACCAATAAAACAACGCGCAGCCAGGTTATGGCCGAAGCTATCGGCTGGTTAATGCAGAGTCAACCTGTTTATGATTTCGAAGTTTCACCGGCTCAAGAAACAAGGGTGGGCAACTTTGGAACAACGATCACGCAATCGCTGCAGCTTCGAAATACCGGAGCCAGCGCAGACACCTATAATTTCTCTGTAAGCAACGGTCTACCCTACAATTGGGCCTTAACCAATAAACCAACGCCTGTCTCAATCGATTCGTGCACATCAAAAGAGATAGTCGTTAATGTCTCTGTGCCTGCTGCCAAGCGGTGGCACATCTCAGATACATTTACTGTCGCAACGCAATCTATCGGCAGCGGCACCTCGAAAACAATAACCCGAACAACCAAAACGCCGGCTCCGGTCTTATTGGTCGATGACGATCGCTGGTATAGCTTTGCCGATACGTATAAGGCTGTTTTAGAGGCCCACCAAATAGACTACGACTACTGGCTCGTTCCCAAATCATGGTTGGGATCGGCACCGCCTAGCCCATCTTTACAAACTTTACAGATGTACCCAATAACCGTCTGGTATACCGCCTACGACTGGTACCAACCGTTGACCCCTACAGAAGAAGATCGACTGAGTAACTATCTTAAAAGGGGGGGACGCTTGTTTTTCAGCAGCCAAGATTTTCTCTATCAACATCTTCAGATGCATAACGGGACATATGCTCCCTTTGCCCAAGATTATCTTGGCATCCAATCACACACCGAAGATTTCACAAGTACCGTAACTATCGGTCAACCCGGCAATCCCATAGGCAGCAATTTAGGCCCCTATGCTCTCAATTTTCCACCGGGCTATCAAAACTGGACCGATGGACTGGAACCCACAACCTCAGCCCAAGTCGTAACACGAGGCCAAGATGGACAGATTAACAGTCTTTCCAACACCGGCATCGCTTCTGGAGGTAATGTGTGGCGCACACATTTCTTGTCGTATGGACCGGAACTACTAGCCCCCGCCGAGCAAGATCGACTGATGCAGCGCTCTCTTGGCTGGCTTAGCTGGTTAGGTAGCTCAACCGTCACATCGAGTGCCGATGCCTCGCTTGATGGTGAACGCATTACCTATACGGCTACTGTAAAAAACGACGGCTGGTATGCAATGACAACGGCTTATTTTACCGCTACCTTTCCCTCGCTGCTGGTCCCCGAGACAGCGTCACCAGAACTAACGCTGGTAAACAGTAATTTTGTCTGGAATGGACCGCTAGCAAAAGATGAACAAAAAGTATTGACTTACACAGCTATTATCAGCGATGATTTGCCACTAGGTACGCTAATTAGCCAAACCAATTGGTTTGGCTACTCCGATCACAACATTGTGTTCGACAATGTCGCTGATGTTCGCGTCAACTTCCCCACCTACGACTCATCGTCTTTTACAGTTTCCCCAGGTAATAATGTCGGAGCTGGAGACATATTAAATTATACAGTGACGCTAAAAAATGATGGGGTGATTGACAGCCCGATGGTTACACTAACCAATACTCTACCTCATATGCTCGATATCACCGCTTTGGTTCCACCCAGTCAAGGGAATTTCGAGCGCACAGGGCGAGTCTTTACCTGGACATTACCGTTAGCAAAAAATGAAACGGCAACCTTAAACTATCAAGCCGTTATTAGTTACCAAACAAGCAGCCCCGTTGAAAACAAAGTCACCCTTAATGATAACCTTAATCCACCGTTGACTCTAACGGCTAAAACTACGTACAAGGTTTTACCTCTATATTTTCCGATCTTGCACAAAAACTAACAAAATAGTAACATCGCCCCTTACACAGCCGTCGGCGTTAGCAATGTCGACGGCTGTCCACTTTTCTGTTTCTACAAGCTTATTTTCAATAAACCCCATTGGTGGGAGGCCACAATGATGGTGGCTCGACAACCAGCCGCTATCGAAGAACGTCCTACCGTGTCCGAACTATGAAAAATTTATCATGATTAGTTCACCATTTTTTCATGACCTCTCCTTAAACTACAGTAGCATCTACACATCAACAAACAAGGGGATACATCATGAAGAAACCAAACAACACCAAGCGATCAGCAAATTTCCAAAAATTAAATCCACAATCAACCATGGCAATAGTTAGCCTTGTAGGCTTACTTACCGGCTGCAACAAATCCATAGCCTTTACCGGCGAGGCCAACGCCGAAGCCAACCCACTGCCGACCTCAACCCCAACAACCCTACCTTCACCCACACAGGCGCTTCCCACAAGCACCCTACCTCCAACCTCTACCCCTTGGCCGACACCCACAACCTGGTCAACACCGACTCCGTTACCAACCGCCACACCTTGGCCCACGCCCGCCGCCTTAAATCCGGTACGGTTAGCACTGCCAACCCTTGAGCCGTTACCCGTAGTGCCCACACCAACGCTCATCGCTGCCGGCGGACTGCTGCCGGTCAACTACGCGCCGCCCAATGAGGTTGATGTCTTTGGCAACGTCACTTTACGCTGGGCCTACTCCGGCCAACTGGCCGAAGACGAATTCTTCGATATCAAAATCAAACCCTTCGGCAGTGAGGCTTCTGTTTTTGTCGACTGGAGCAAGACGCCCGAATATGAACTGCGCCCCTGGAGCGGCTGGTCGCCCGGTCTCTACACCTGGCAAATTGGGATTGTCAAGGGCTATAAGGAAGGCGAAACCAAAAACTTTATCGCCGATACGGGCCGCGACAGCGCCAAATTCATCATCAAATGGCAAGACGTCGGCCACGGCGGGGGCGGCAACAGTGGAGGCGGCGGGGCAAGTGGCGGGCGCTCGGGGGGATCATAACGGCTTAACTTAGGTAGTAACTCAACTGTACACCGTTAAGGCTCTTTTGCACTCGAAAGCTATTTATTCTTGATATAGTGCGTAGTTCGTAGTGCGTATTTGAAAGAATTGGTTAATACGCACTACGAACTACTTGTTGTTCACAGCCCTAACTCAGCCAACTTCTCTACCAGCGTCTCGGCATTCATCGGGCCAACGTGCCGATAGACAATCTTACCCTCGCGGTCAACCAGAAAACTACCCGGCATACCGGTCACGTGATAATCGCGGTTCGTAACCCGGCCATCACTATCGAGCAGCACCGGAAAGTTCAGCCCCAACCCGGCGGCGTACTGTTGAACGTGCGAACTACTTTCTTGCAGGTTGACGCCCAGCACCACAAACTCAGGCCGGTACTGTTGATAGACCTGCTCATAGTCCGGCATCTCGGTGATACAGGCAGAACACCATGTTGCCCAGAAGTTGACCAACACCACCTGACCGCCATAATCCGACAGCGACACCGACTCACCGTTAAGGCTGGTGAGCGTAAAAGGGGGAGCCGGTTGACCGATCAACGCCTGGCCCGATACCCGCTGCTCATCACCAAAACGCTCGATAACAGCGTTGGCCTGCTGATCGTTGAGCCACACATTAAAAACCTGCTGGCGATCCTCCGGCGCAGCATCGGCCATAATCACTTGGGTCGTAAAGACCTCAACCGTAAAAATCTCACCGACCCACCACAGCATATCCTGCCGCGTGGCCCCGGCTTGAGCCAGAGCCGCGTCTAAAGCGGCATCACCCTGGCTGCCGAATAAAAGATCGGCTCTTTCCTTTATATAGTCCGGTTCAAGGGTAAAGCCCGCCCGACCGGCGGCCTGGAGAATCAACTGACGGGCGAGGATTTGGTTAAGCGCTTCTTCTCTGGCCCGTTCCAAATCAGCGCCGGTCAGAGGCGGCAAAGGATCGGTCACATTGAGGCGGCTAATCTTCAATTCCCGATCAACCATCTCCGAGGTAATGACAACGCCATTGATGATGGCCACCGGCTGCGGAGCCGTCGAGCTAAGAGGTTTAAGAGGTACATCACGCCCCAGTCGCCAACCGCCAAACACCAACCCGAAGAGAATGACAACCACAACAACTGAGACAGTCCACAACCGGCTAGGGTGAGACATATATATTCTCCTGTAAAACTAAACTCGTGTTGGGAAACAGATATGTCTCTATGTCATTTCGTAGCCGGAGGCGGAGAAATCCCTCAGACATTTCACTATAGGAAGCATTGGCCGGAACAAATGAATAGTGTTGCTTCAAATCTTTCCAACCGGGCACCGTTTTAGGCCTATTGCCACAGGGATTTCTCCGCTGCGCTTTTTACATGTGCGGTTTGGCCCAACCCAGGCATTGGAGCATCAAAGTTTACTTTGATCCATAACAAAGCAAGCTTTGTCGCTCCCCTTTCTACCCCGAAACCGGCAGCCGCTCGCCCAACTGAACATCATTATGCACCGCCACAATCTCGGCGATGATACTCAGCGCAATCTCTGCCGGAGTCCGCCCGCCAATATCGAGACCAATCGGCGCGTGCAGCCGGTTGAGATGTTCCGGGGCCAGCCCTTCACCCAGCAAGCGCTCAACCCGTTGGGCGTGGGTTTTGGGGCTGCCCAGAGCACCCACATAAAAAGCCGGGCTGGGTAGCGCTACCTTCAAAGCCGGGTCATCCAATTTGGGGTCGTGGGTAATCACCACCACCGCCGTTTCACTGTTCAAACCGATTTGGGGCAGCGCCTCATCGCCCCAGGCGTGAACCATCGCATCGACATGGGGAAAACGTTCGGGGGTAGCAAAGGCCGTGCGCGGGTCGACCAGGTAGGTCTTGTAGCCCAGCGGGCGGGCAAAATGGATCAAGGCATCGGCAATATGCACCGCGCCAACGATAATCAAGCGCGACGGGGGCCGGTTGACATCGAAAAAGACCTCAATGCTGTCGTCCTCATACCGGCGCGTGGCCGAACTGTGTTCGCGCATCAGCAGTTGGGCATCGCGAATAAGTTTGTCGCGCCAGGGCGTATCCAGCAGCGGCCCCAGTAATGGTCCGTTGGCCGGGATAAGCGCTTTGGCCCCCAGCAACCCGTCCGGCCCCCGCACCACCGTCGCCAGGGTGACGCTCTGTTCTTGTTCGATGTAGGATTTAAAGGTGGCAAAGAGGGAGGACTCGCTCACCAGTCTAACCGCTCCACAAAGACTTCGATGGTGCCGCCGCAGGCCAAACCCACTTCCCAGGCCATCTCATCGGCCACACCAAAATGGAGCAGCTTAGGTCGGCCGCTACTAAGCACCTGTAAGGCTTCTTGCACCACCGCACCTTCCACACAACCCCCACTCACCGAGCCAAACATCTCGCCCTTATCATTAACCACCATCTTCGACCCCGGCCCCCGTGGCGACGACCCCCACGTCTGCGTCACCGTCGCCACGGCAATCTGTCGCCCTTCTGCCTGCCAGTTTTCGATATGTTCTAATACATCCTTCATGGTGAAATAACCCTCGTATCTATGACCTTTAATCCCGAAATACGTAATGAGGACTTACGCACCTCATGTCATTTCGTAGCGCAGCGAAGAAATCCCTGTGACGCTACACCTAATAGCTGTTCGGTTGGAGAAATTTAAAGCAACAATGTTCATTTTTCCCGGCGAAGGCTTTATTTATTGGAATGTCTGAGGGGTTTCTTCGCCTCCGGCTACGAAATGACATAGGCAACTTTAATTATCCGAACTCAAGTTAGTACGTAATAAGCGACGTGAAAATGATACGCACTACGTACTACGCACTACCCACTATATCGCCTCATTAGAATGAAGCTGTAACATAATGCTCTCAAAGAGATTTTACCCGACCGGCCAAAAATATCAACCGCACGTAAAACCTACCATTCAGTGACATCATCACACTCAGTGCTTCAGTGTTTCACCGCGTCGGTTACCGCATCACCCCACCGAGCGCGTAAAGCGTCGGGCCAGTACCACCCCAATCAAAGCCAACACGCCCCCCACCAACTGCTGGAGCGTCAACGTTTCGCCCAACCACAGCCAGGCGGTGACCAACGCAATGGGCGGCACCAAATTGGAGTAAAGCGACGTGCGGGCGCTGCCCAACCGGGAGACCCCGAAGTTCCAGAAGGCATAGGCCAGCGCGATACCAAACGTACCCGAGGCGATAACCGCTACCCAGGCCGTTAGCGGCAGCGCCGGCCAATCGACCGTCATGAGCGACGGCGTTGCAATGAGGAGCAGCGGGATAGCCCCCGCCGTTGTACTAAAACTGGTAACGGCCAGCGAGGGATAATGCCGCATTAACGGGCGGCTCAACAGCGTATAGGCCGACCAGCACCACGTGGCACCCAGCATCAACATATCGCCCCACAGCGTCGCCCCACCAAAATGAAAATCGAC
>JAGRBZ010001197.1 GCA_020433805.1 Anaerolineae bacterium | reverse complement strand
ACACCTGCGCCGTTGACACGTTAGAAACGAATCGCACCGGCCTCGACCGGTTGGCCGGCACGCTGCTGAACAAAGAAGAAGTAATGGGCGATGAAGTCTTAGACCTGCTCGATCTTCAGCCCAAACCGGCCCAATTGAGCGCCGGCCCGAACCATCACAACGGGCATAGCCGTTAACCGCGGCTGTGCCGGACAATTTTTGCCAACGGACACATCCTCGATTAACCCCGGATTTCGCCCCGCCTTAACCGCCGACCGTTGACCGCCGAACTTTAACAAATTTTCGATTCGTGTCATTTCGTAGCCGCAGGCGAAGAAATCCCTCAGACATTGTCATAAATGGAGCCTTTGCCGGGAAAAATTGGCGTTGTTGCTTCAAATTTCCCCAGCCGGATAGCTTTTCATTGTATTATCATAGGGATTTCTCCGCTGACGCTACGAAATGACACCCTCCACTTTGATTTTCGAACGCAAGTGGAGCGTGACTCGAACCAACCCTTAACTCGGCTCGGTTGGCTCGTCTATCGAAATATTC
>JAGRBZ010001196.1 GCA_020433805.1 Anaerolineae bacterium | reverse complement strand
CTCGCTGAGGTACCAGTGATCTTCTTGGCCTACGATCTGATTGAAGTCAACGGGGTGGATTGGCGGGAACGACCGCTACACGAACGCCGCACCCAACTGGTCGAGCTGATCAACCAGTTGAAGAGCGCTACGTTGCTCCTTTCACCGATCGCCGAAGCCAATTCTTGGGAGTCATTAACCGCACTACGCGCAGAGAGCCGTGCGCGCATGGTCGAGGGCTTTATGCTCAAACGGATCGACTCGCCCTACCGCGTCGGCCGGCAGCGGGGGGATTGGTGGAAATGGAAGGTCGATCCCTACACCGTCGACGCCGTGCTCATCTATGCGCAACGGGGCTCCGGCAAGCGCGCCAGCCTCTATACCGACTACACGTTTGGTGTTTGGGACGATGAGGGCACACTGGTACCATTCGCCAAAGCGTATTCGGGGCTGACCGACGAGGAGATCCGCCAAGTCGACCGCTTTGTGCGGGCGAACACAAAGGAGAAGTTTGGGCCCGTGCGCACCGTGACACCCGAGTTGGTCTTCGAGTTGG
>JAGRBZ010001195.1 GCA_020433805.1 Anaerolineae bacterium | reverse complement strand
CTCGGCGGGCGTGGGGTGTCCCGCCAGGCCGCAGACATCAATAAAATGCTCTTGCGCCGCAGAGCGTTCTTTGAGCGTGACGTTTTTCCATTTGGCCACAAAGGCTTGGGGGGTTAGGGTTGGCATGGGGCCTCCTTGGAATTATGAATGATGAGGGAAGAATTAGGAAGGGTAAGGGATTTATGAATGATGAGGGATGAATGATGAAGGTGGAGAGATGGTGGGTGTGGTCTTATTTCCCTAATCCCTACTACCTACCCCCTACCCCCATTTTAACACATCTTATCAGCGCCTGACAATCGGCCATAGGTCATCTATCGAATATTGCCCTAATCGCATGACAAAACTGTCCTAATCGTGGGACAGACAAGTTCGTCAGAATTTGGTAACCTGGTCAGGATGAAACCAAGGATAACTATGTCTGATAAACGTACCGGCCAAAACTTATTCCAATCAATTTTCAAATCGATTTTCAAAATTCAGCCCGGCGAGGGCGGCACGGTGGGGCTGCTGTTCCTTTATTACTTCCTGTTGGTC
>JAGRBZ010001194.1 GCA_020433805.1 Anaerolineae bacterium | reverse complement strand
ATCTGTTTGTTTTTAACCAGTTGAAAAATGTGTTGATCATTCATTTTGAGATCTCCAGAATTGGCTGACTTCATTTACCGTAACTTCTTCGTTTGCCAGTTTCGTCAACAACGTGAGCAGTTCCCGGTCACGGTCTCCAGGGCCGGACTTAGTCGTACCATTCGCTGATCTTAGCTCTAGCTTCTGATGGTTTTGAGAACCATTGTCATAGGTAACAACCGCTGTTTGTTCATTGGTGTCCGGCAAAACCATCTTAGCTGTCTGATTTCTTGGCGGGTCTTTACGTTTGCGATGCTTGTTTCCATCAAACCAGTATCGTTTTTTGGCAAAGGGATAGGTCGGTAGACGAACCCGCTGGGGTTTTTCTTGACCATACAGCAGCGACCAATCCAGCTCTGCCCCCGATACCCACACCTCAGCCAATTTTTCTAGCTTACCTTTGCTGAGCCATCGGGTGAGCGTTTCCTGCAAATCCTCACCCAATTTTTCTAGCTTACCTTTGCTGAGCCATCGGGTGAGCGTTTCCTGCAAATCCTC
>JAGRBZ010001193.1 GCA_020433805.1 Anaerolineae bacterium | reverse complement strand
CACAAGGGTTCCGACTGGTGTTTGGTCCGCAATTTTCCTGAAAATCAGGCGAACTCTGCTTGTTTGTCACTACGAAGCTATACTTGTGACAGAAGTCCAAACGCTTCGCGCCCGAGACAACGATGCGGCGGATAGCCATCTGCGGGTTGCTTGGCGCTTCGCGCCGCACAACCACGCGGATCAAGCTGACATCGGCCGTCAAAGCCTTCGGCTTTTCCGTCCTCGCGGCTTATCCGCCGCCCCGTTAGGCGTCATCAAAAGAATGGAATGCCCGATGCCCACAACATCAGACTTCTACAAGGCCGACTTCAGCTCGACACTCTTCCCGCTGAAGATGAACCTGCTGATGTTTGAACATCACGCAAAGGAGTTGGAGGAATACATCTATCAGAAAATTCTGGACGATAAGCAACTCGGAGACAACTTTTTGCCCCAGCAGCGTGTACACGCAACTAAGCCGCGCGGGCATCTTCGCAGGACCACCAAGCTTGATCCTGTTGCTGAGTATTTCATCTACGACCTGACCAATAGGAACAG
>JAGRBZ010001192.1 GCA_020433805.1 Anaerolineae bacterium | reverse complement strand
CACCGCTCGCGGCGCGGTCAGCTTCTTGGCCACCTCCGCCAGTGTTGTAGCGCCGTCCGCCCCTTTTGCCTCGGCGTTGTGGATGGCCGCTTCATTTAAGTCGAACGCCACCACCCGATGCCCGCCTGCCAGCAGGCGCGTTGCCATATTGGCCCCCATCTTACCCAGGCCGATCATTGCGATATCCATTATAGTACTCCTTTGGGTTGGATAGTTAGTTGTTAGTTTGTTGGATAGGCGGAGAACCCCATCTGTCATTTCGAGCGAACAGCGAGAAATCCCCCCAATGTTGTTAGCGACAGTCGTTGTCGTAGCTATACAATCTTATCTTTCCTTTGCCGGTGCGTGGCGCAGCCCTGCCTGGCTTTTGCCTCTATGACCATAATACTAGCCCACAGACATTAATCCGGCATTGGTTTTTGCCCTGCCCCCTCTCGTTCTCACGTTCAGCGGCTCTCGGCCTCAGCCTTAGCCTTAGCCTGCCCTTCCTACCCTACCCATACACCCGCCAACCCACCACCAGCACCACCTGAACAG
>JAGRBZ010001191.1 GCA_020433805.1 Anaerolineae bacterium | reverse complement strand
TCCCCTTAACCTTTGCCCACAGGTCGCTTTTCATCAGTAATCCATTCGCTCCACGAGCCGGGATAGAGCCGAGCTTCACCCAGGCCGGCGTGGGCCATGGCCAGCACATTGTGCGCCGCCGTCACCCCTGAGCCGCAATAAAAGACGGTTCGTTCAGCCGGAATATCCTGTAGCGATTCCTTAAACCGTTCTTTCAATTGATCAATTGGTAAAAACCGCTGGTCGGAGTCAACATTAGCCGCGTACGGCAGCGAAATCGCTCCGGGGATGTGGCCGGCCACCGGATCGATGGTTTCGTTCTCGCCGCGATAGCGATCTGCTGCGCGGGCGTCTACCAGACGATAGGCGGGGTCGGTCCGAATCTTTTCTACAGCCTCGGCGTCAAGAGTCAACTCGGGTCGAGGTAGGGGGGTGAAGGTTTTCGGTGCGTTCGTCTCGATGCCGCTGCGCACCGGGTAGCCGCGTTGCTGCCAGTTAGCCCAGCCCCCATCCAATACCGCCACGGCATTATGCCCCAGCCAGCGCAGCAGCCACCACA
>JAGRBZ010001190.1 GCA_020433805.1 Anaerolineae bacterium | reverse complement strand
AGTCGGCGTGGCGATTACCACCTACCGTGCCGGCGGCATCTTCGACAGCAATACCTACACCGATCGTAACACGGCTTATCTCCAGGCCACCCCCGATGGCTCCGGCTGGCGGCTGACCCAGTTTCCGTATCCGTATTGGGGGTATGATTGGGATAACGAGGAATAAGCAACTAACTTCAGTTACCACCTATGTACCCAAACCGAGGGGCAGGGGGTAGGTAGTAGGGATTAAGGGGAGATCTTCCGGCGTATTAATTACCTAATCTCCAATCTCCTGTCTCCGATCTCCATCCGTTTAGGAGGATACGATGTTAACCGTACGACGCATATATCTCTACCTTGTTGCGGCGATCAGTCTGGTGGCGGTCACCTGGTCTGTTATTGGACTGGCCCGGCTGGTGTTGAGCGAAGGGATTGGCGCCGGCCAGATTACCGGCTTGGCGACCTTGCTGGCCGCGATTATCGTCGGCCTGCCGATTTTTCTGTTTCACTGGCTGCCGGCTCAGCGCTTGGCCGCCGCCAGTGACGACGAGCGTGAGT
>JAGRBZ010001189.1 GCA_020433805.1 Anaerolineae bacterium | reverse complement strand
CACCGACATCGCTGACTACCGCGATATCTGGACACGCAACGCCTACGCCGAACTGGCGGGCAACCAGGGCATGGACAAAGACGCTGTCCTGGCGCTGGCGCACAAGGTGAGCCGCGACAACGCCCGCACCCCCATGCAGTGGGACACGAGCGAGCACGCCGGGTTCACCAGTGGCGCGCCCTGGATCAAGGCGAACCCGAACTACACCAAAATCAACGTGGAAGCAGCGCTGGCCGACCCCGACTCGGTCTTCTACTACTACCAAAAGCTGATCCGCCTGCGCCACGAGCAGCCTGTCATCGTGCATGGGCGTTATGCACTGATCCTACCCAAGCACGAGCAGATCTACGCCTTCACCCGCACCCTGGACGATGACCGCCTGCTGGTCATCCTCAACTTCCGCGAGGCGACGCCGGTGTTCACTCTGCCGGCCGATATTCAATTTGCCCAGCCGGAACTGCTCATCAGCAACTACGAGGTCGATGCGGCTGAAGAGATCCACTCGCTGACGCTGCGGCCGTTTGAGGCGCGAGTATACCGGC
>JAGRBZ010001188.1 GCA_020433805.1 Anaerolineae bacterium | reverse complement strand
TCATGACCCTGCTCACGGTCGCTGCCGCCGTGGGTGTCATCATTGCCTGGCGAAAATTGCCCCAAAATCGCCGGCTGATGAATCTTTTGCTTCTTTTCTGCGCTCTGCCTCTGCCTTTTATGCTCGTTCGTCTCTTTGGTGCGCGCGATGCTCTCGAAGCCATGCAGGGGCGGCACATTTTATTTTTGGTCGGGCCGGCTTTTGCCATTCTGTTTATCTATGGTTTGGAAGCCCTAATACGCCGCTATACCCTACGCGTGGGACGTAGAACGTGGGACGTAGGACGTAGCGCGTATCTCGTGGTAATAGCGATATTATTGATGGGCGCTGTCGGGCAACTCATTTTTATGATGCAGAGCTATCCCGTGCTTTTACCTGTTCGTACGACCGCCTTTTCCACAACGCAGCTCGACCAACCGGAGCCAACCATCTCGCTGGAAAGTGGGGCGAAACTTGTAGGGTTCAAAATTTCTGATGAGTTGAGACAGGCGCTTCGGGTCGAACTGTTTTGGCAAGGCGGAGCGAACTGGGCGGTTGAGGAT
>JAGRBZ010000118.1 GCA_020433805.1 Anaerolineae bacterium | reverse complement strand
GCCAGCATCCTCAGATGCGGCTCCGTTCGGCATCTGAGGATGCCTCACTCCTCAAATTTCGATCTACTGATTCAACCTTAAGCAACTGCAAAAGCTCGGCCAGGGTGCTAATCTCAAGCACGCCTTCCGGTGGCTCGGCTCGATCCTTTGTATCGATTAATACAGGAACTAAACCTGCCCCCAATGCTCCGCTAATATCAGTGTCCAGATTATCACCCACAAACAAAACTTCTTCAGGAGCAGGCCGGCCGGCCAGGGCCAGGGCATGCTCAAATACCCGCCGATCCGGCTTATGATAACCCGATTCCTCTGAAATGATCGTAAAGTCCACACACGCGGCAAACCCATATTTTTCTATTTTTTGACGCTGTAAATGAATATAACCGTTGGTTAAAATTCCCGTGGTATACTTTTGCCTAATCGCCTTCAACACATCGTATGTATCATCAAAAGGAACGGCTTCCTGCAAAACGAGTTCGACCCAATAGTCCAACATCGGGCCGGCCAATCCCGGATCGTGGCCTAAGGCTCGAAGCGTGTTGGCATAGGCATACTGGGCCGCCGTATTCCCATCGATGACCTGATCGACCATCATATGCCACATATCGTAACTTTTGTCCCAATAACAATCAAAGAACTCATCAGCGGTTAAGGGGGCAAGTTTATCGGCAAACCGGGCAAAAAGCGCTTCGCAAATGGTTGTTAACTGCCAGGTATGCTCGATGAGCGTACCATCCATATCAAAAATAACGGTCGTGATGCGATCGTATGTTTCGTGCTGTTCAGACAAGATTCAATTCTCCAAAGTAGGTTTTCAAAAAGGGGATTGTAACCGATAGCCTTTTATTCATGCCAACTGCTTACCACTTTATGAGGGCAACGAAACCGGCCCTGCAATCGATAATACATATGTTTCATCGCTCAAGTAGGTGCGGGCCGCAGTTTGAATATCGGTTTTGGTAACAGCGTTGATAAGTGTGGGGTAACGCGATATAAAATCATCACCAAGCTGGTACAGATGCATTTGTAACAGCATATTAGCCACCCCCTCGTTGGTTTCCATTTGAAGGGGCAAAATTCCGGTTAGATAAGATTGGGCATCGGCCAACTCCTGATCGGTCACAGTCTCATCACGAAAACGACGGATCTCGGCTAAAATTAGGTCGATGGCCTTTTCGACATTAACGGGGTTAACTCCGGCATAAATACACCAGGGATCGGCTCCGATACCGCCCATAAGCGACGTACGCGCATAGTAGGCCAAGCCTTCTCTATCGCGCACAACTTGACCAATGCGTCCGCCAAGGCCTAAATGCCCTAAAATCGTATCGCCCACATAAGCCGCGTAGAAATCGTCATCGGTACGTTTAGGGCCGATATTGCCCAGCATCAAATCGGCCTGGGTCTTGTTGGCAATAACCTCAACATGCCGTTTCGCTGCCTCAAGCGGATAAGGTGCAGGTATAGAGGTGTCGGGCGGATTATGGGGCGGTAGCCACTGCCCTAATGTGGCTTCCAGAGACTGATACACCGTGTCAGGCTCAATATCACCCACCACAACAAAAATACCGTCTTGGGGATGAAAATTTTGATAAAAGGCAAACACATCGGCCTGAGTAATCGTCGGCACACTCTCCAGCGTACCGTTGAAAGGTCGGCCATAAGGGTGCTCTAGCGTATAGAGGTTCTCGCGAAAGTAACGTTGGGCCAGGCCACGCGTACTCTCCTGCATTTCGCGCAATCCGGTAATAAGCTGGCCGCGCAGGCGCTCAATCTCAGCCGGAGGAAAAGTGGGAGAGGTTAAACCCTCCACCATAAGCTCAACCATCAAATCAAAATCCTCGGCCAAACTTTTGCTGCTGACGGTCGTTAAATGCCGGCCACAACTAAAATGCAGCGCCGCCCCCACTGATTCGACCGTATCGTTAATTTGAGCGAAGGTGCGCTGCGAAGTTCCGCGTCGTATAAGGCTGGTTGTAAATGAAGCCAGACCGGTTTTCTCAACCGGATCAAGATTGGCCCCGCCCCGCAGACGGCCTCGAATAACCACACTCTGAGCGTGATGATTTTCTTTTACGATGAGGGTAATACCATTTGAGAGCGTATACGTTTGAAACGTTAAATCCACACAGTACTCCGAATAAAAGTCAGATTTTATCTCAATTGGGAGCGGAGCCTCTTCAGATGCAGAGCGGCCTGGGTCTAACTCGTTCGCATCTAAGGATGAGCACTCCGCCTTAGTTAGAAAAGGTATTTGCTTCTAAGCGGGTTCAAACCAACCCACTGTTCTATTTGAGGAGCGTAAATACTTGCGAGCAGCTTGCCGGATGTCTTCGGCGGTGACGGCGGCCAAGTTATCGACTAGATTATCAAAACGACGCCAGTCACCTAACATTTCTAACCAGCCCATCCAGCGTGCCTGATTACTGACCCGTTCCATAGAATAGGCCAATTGAGCGCGTGTTTGTTTGATAACTTTCTCCAATTCCGCCGGCGAAACCAACTCCTCTTTTACCCGTTCGATCTCGCTGTCCAACGCCGCTTCAAACTCAGCCAGGGTATGACCGTGCCGAACGGTGCCATCAAAATTAAAAGTACCGGGATCAATGCTGGGATGGTACGATGCGCTGGCATCCACGCCGATTTCGGTTTCCACAAGTGCCCGATAGAGACGCGCGCTACGATGGGTGGATGAACCGCCAAAACTGGCACCCGAAAAAACGGATTCCAACATAAGCAGCGTAAAAACATCGGAGTGGGATGCCTCACAGGCGTGGTAGACGGCTTGAAAATAGCCGGTTTGGCCCGGCTTGCGCATCAACACCCGTCTTTCACTTTGTTGGGTTGGTTCTCTCAGGGTGACCGACGGCGGCGGCGGGCCGGCAGGAATGCTGCCAAACAGTTCTTCGATCCGGTCACGGACGCGATCAACATCAATATCGCCAACAATAACCAACACGGCGTTATGCGGCCCATAATACATTTTGTAATGGTTGTAGAGATCGTCGCGGGTAATATTGTGCAAATCATCCTTCCAGCCGATAACCATATGACCGTAAGGATGCACATGAAACGCTGTGGCTTTGACTTCTTCATTAAGCGCCCAGGCTGGATTATTCTCGTGTCCCTCGCGCTCGGAGATGATAACCGTGCGTTCGCTGGTAACTTCATCGGGATCGAATAGAGAATTGGCCATGCGGTCACTCTCGATCCGGAGGCCAAGGTCTAGCCGGTCGGCAGGCAGAGTTTCGAAATAGGCGGTGTAATCCTGGCTGGTGAAGCCGTTTAGCACGCCACCATTGCGATTGATTTCGAGCATAATGCGGCCTTTGGGGAAATTGGGCGTCCCTTTGAACATCATATGCTCAACCCAATGTGAAATACCGGTTTTACCGATTTGCTCATTGCGACCACCAACTCGATACCACACCCAATTACTCACCACCGGAGCCGTATGCACCGGTTTTAGCAGAACTTGCAATCCATTATCTAGCTTGTAATCGTTTACAACATCGTGAGAAACCAAAAGATCTCCTTCAGAAAAATAGGGTACGGTTAATAACTACCGGAATACGCAAGACGGAGATGGGAAGATTGATCTTACAAAACCGCTCAGTTTCCCTATCTCCTGCCTGATCACCAAGCTATTTGTTGGTTACTCCTCACTTACTATGCGGCTTCAGCTAAAGCCAAAATCAGGGCGATATACGCAACAACAGCTTCTTCCATTTCGGCCAAGCTAATTCGCTCTTGATTGGTGTGGGCCAACGTTTCATCACCCGGCCCAAAGCCAACGGTAGGAATATCGGCAGTCATCAAATGGCCGCCGTCCGTAGCGAAACGCCAAATATCGACACCGTCATCCCGTCCTAAAGCATCCACCAGCGCCCGATGGGCAGCCTGTACAAAGCGATTGTTCTCGGGCAGCAGATATGAAGGAAAAATCGCGGGAATGGCCTGCGTAACGCCGGTATAGGTCGTAAAATCCTGGGTTTTAACCACCACATCAACGTTTTGTTCAAGCCCTTTTATAGAGTGTACCAACGCCTCAACCTTAGCCACAATGTCTGCTGGTTTTTCAAGGGCGATGTTACGCCAATCGAGCGTGAGGTAAACTTGCCCGGGAATAACATTGGGACTGATTTGATCGGTGCTATACAACGTCGGTGCAACAGATGACGGGCCAAGGGTGTCATCATACGCCATGGTCAGGGTCGATAGGTTGGATAAAAACACTGCGGCCGCATAATGAGGATTTTCGCCCAAATGGGGCGCACTGGCGTGGGCCGAGCGCCCGTTAAAGGTCACACGCAGCTCGACCCGCCCCCGATGCCCACGGCGAAGTGTATTGCTGCTCGGCTCGCCACAGATGGCGGCTTGGGCGTTAAGGTGTGTAATGAGATGCTGTGTCCCCAAACCGCCGATTTCTTCCATGACGGGTACCGTCATGTAAATATCCCCCGACGGCTTTATATTCAACTGTTTGAACAGGCTAGCAGCATAGATCATACAGGCCGTGGGGCCTTTCATATCGACAGACGCACGCCCCCATAAGTTGCCGTCTACAATTTGGCCGCTAAACGGGGGATAGGGCCAACCCTCAAGGGGACCGGCATCGACATGATCCATATGTCCATTAAGAAGTATCGTCGGGCCGTCCCCGCCGTTGATTTTGCCGATAATATTGCCGACTTGATCGCGCCAGACTTCATCGTACCCTAAATTTTCCATTTCCGTAGCAATGATGGCCGCTACATCGCCTTCTTGGCCGGGTAAACTGGGAGTAGCCACAATATGCTGCGTAAAATCAATGAGAGGGGGGTGATATTCTTGGGCGGCGGAACGCATACTTTCAAGCGGTAAATCCATGGTGTAATCCTCTCCGTTACGATAGATAAAAAAGCAGTGTTACCGGAGGCAACACTGCTCTAAAAGACTGTGAGGTTGGGGCCTAAATTAGGCTCTAACAGGTTGACTTAAGGCTTGCCAAAGTGCTTCAACAGTAGAAAAGGCCGTACCTTGCTGAGAAAGCGTGGGAACCTCGACATTCATAAACGGCACTTTCTCTTTAGGGGCGTCATCGCCTTCGCCACGTTTTACATAACCGGCTTCGCGGTCATGAATGGGGTAGAAATAGGCCATCGCCTGGTTGAGACGCTCTTTTACGTTGCGGCTTAGCGGGTCAACCTTATTGGGGACAGTAATGACGATAAACTGATTCTCTGCCGGATGACCAATAAAATCATCGATACTACCCAGCTCGTCTACGGCACTGGTTAGGGTTAAGGCAATCGCACGCAACACATCATCGCGGGCTACAAAGCCGTAAATTTCGTTAAATTTATCCAGCCCGTTGATATTGATCCCTATCGCCGACCAGCCGTCACGCTCCATCATAAGGCTTAGCCGATCGAGCGTAAATTTCTCGCCGGGCAAACCGGTGACCGGATTATTCTGGCTACCGGCCCGACGGAGCGCATTACGCACCCGAAGCCTTAGCTCCTGCACATCAAAGGGCTTGGTGATGTAATCTATCGCCCCTAATTTAAGGCCGGCGATGCGATCATCACGGTCGCGGCGCTCGGTTACAAAGATAACCGGTAGCCTGCTGGTACGGACATCTGCCTGAAGCGCCTGGCCAACCTCAAAGCCATCGATGTCGGGTAGTCTAACATCTAAAAGAATCAAACTCGGCGATTCGCTTCGGCATTTGTCCAGAGCTTCTTGCCCTGTACCGGCGGTAACAACCCGATACCCTTGTGCTTCAAAGTAGACCCGGAGCATATCAGAGGTATCCAGATCATCTTCAACAATTAACAGGGTATATTTCATGGTCAACTTGTTTCTAATGGTTAATTGCTTGTTAGAGAGTTTCTCGTTGATAAAAACTGTAGAGAAGAGGTTTTACGGGTAACAACACAAACTTTAACGTTACCCAAATAAAGTATACTCCATCCTCTCATAAAATGTCAACCAACATGTACCGGTAATTAAACAGCAAACATAGCATCAAACGTTTTAGCGTCTAACGTTTCTTCTTTAAGGAGTCGCTCAGCGATTTCTACCAGTTTAGCCCGATTTTCTTGAATAAGAGAAAAGGCGCGATTATAAGCAGTTTCAACAATACGGCGTACTTCTCCATCGATTTGACGGGCAATCTCTTCGCTGTAGTTCCGCTGCTCACCAATTTCTTTACCCAGGAATACAAGCTCATCTTTCTCGCCGAACATCAACGGCCCCAGTTTTTCACTCATACCGTATTGGGTAACCATTGCTCTCGCCAGTTTGGTGGCTTTATTGAGATCATCGCTGGCTCCGGTAGTGACTTCTTCAAATATCACCTCTTCGGCAGCGCGACCGGCTAAAATCGCGGCGAGTTCGGCTTCAAACCGATTCTGATTTTCCAGGTAACGATCTTCGTCCGGCAGCGAGATAACGTAACCACCGGCGACACCGCGAGCTACGATACTAACTTTATGAACGGGGTTACATTCGGGCAGTAATTTTCGAATAAGGGCATGACCGGCTTCGTGGTGAGCAATAATCTTACGCTCTTTTTCGGGTACAATCCGGCTTTTGCGTTCCGGTCCGGCTAACACTTTTTCAATGGCACGCTGCATATCCTCCATGTGGATTTGCTTCGAGCTGCGTCGAGCAGCCAGGATAGCGGCCTCATTAACCATATTCTCGATGTCGGCTCCGACAAACCCTGGAGTTTGCTTAGCGATAATAGAGAGATCGACATCATCGGCAACGGGTTTTCCTTTGACGTGGATGCTCAAAATCTGTTCGCGGCCACGGCGGTCGGGCCGGTCTAAAATAACGCGACGGTCGAAACGACCAGGTCGTAGGAGAGCCGGGTCTAAGATATCGGGGCGGTTGGTTGCGGCTACGACAATGACGTTGGTATCGGTATCGAACCCGTCCATTTCAACCAAAATCTGGTTTAGCGTTTGTTCGCGTTCATCGTGGCTACCGCCTAAACCGGCTCCACGATGGCGGCCAACGGCATCGATTTCATCCATAAAAATGATGCAGGGACTGTTGCGTTTGGCCTGTTCGAAAAGATCACGAACGCGGCTGGCCCCCACTCCAACAAACATTTCCACAAATTCCGAACCGGAGATGCTAAAGAAAGGCACTCCGGCTTCCCCGGCAATCGCTTTCGCGGTGAGGGTTTTACCACAGCCGGGAGGGCCAACCATCAATACCCCTTTGGGAATGCGTGCCCCCAACGAGATGAATTTTTCCGGTTCGCGCAGAAATTCGACAATTTCGGCCAACTCCTGCTTGGCTTCATCAGCCCCGGCAACATCATCAAACGTGACCGTGGGTTTATCACCGGCAAACATTCTGGCCCGGCTTTTACCAAAGCTGAGGGCTTGGTTGCCCGCCCCTTGTGCCTGTCGCAAAATAAAGAAAAAGAAGCCACCGATAAGAATAAGCGGTAACAACGTACCTAAAATTGCCAGCCAACCATCCCAAGCACTGCGGGGAGCGACATTGACTTCGATATTAAGCAGTTGGTCTTGGTTGACTCCTAACAGTCTTAACGTTTCGATAACCCCAATACCGGGTTCTTTATTCGAAGCGATTTTCTCGTCATTGACGAGCGTGATTGTTAATTCGTCTTGATCGACTAAAATTGACCTAACGCGACCTTCACTGGCCAGTTGAGCGACCTCAGACAAATCTTTCACTTCCGGTGAGTCCGTTCGAAGTACAAACACGCCGTATAGAAAAGCTAGCACCACAAATATTAAAATTGCATAAAGCGCACGAGACCATTTCATGGAAATATTTTCCTTACGAAATACATATTCTTTTCATATATCGTTTTAACGAAACATGTGTAAAAATCAAATATACCACGCGCATTAGGCGGAGTCAAACCTTATCAAAGAGTGAGGTTGTCCTTTTTTGCCGCCTCTTTCTTGACGACTGGTCGTGAAGGTGTTAGATTGTGGGTAACTTGTCACCATAGTGGTACTGTATCAACCTTACCTGTGGTACATTGCCAAACTATCATTAAAATTTAGGATATAAAAGAGAATGATTATTGAGAAAGAGCAACAAAAGACTGAGACTCGAACCCTGAAAGATTATATCGTTTTGGCAGCCAAAGGCTTTTGTATGGGTGCGGCCGATGTGGTTCCCGGCGTTTCCGGGGGAACGATGGCTTTTATTATGGGTATTTATGAAGAGCTTATCAATTCTATCAAAGGTCTTCTTGACCCACAGATTTTCAAGGCTGCGTTTCGCTTCCAAATCAAAGAACTTTTCGAACTGGTGCCCTGGCAGTTTTTAGGGACGTTGGGCTTTGGCATTTTGCTCGCTATTTTCACGCTGGCCAAATTTTTAGAGTCTGCGCTGGTTAACTATCCGGCCTTGATTTGGTCGTTTTTCTTGGGGTTGGTAATTGCTTCAATCATTACCGTAACCAAACGAGTTACAAGATGGTATAGCGGCACGATACTAGCAATGGGAGCCGGTACCTATGCGGCTTATAAAATTGTAGGGATGGTACCGGTGGAAACACCCACTGCCCCCTGGTTTCTTTTTCTAAGTGGCTTCATTGCCATTTGCGCCATGATTTTACCCGGCATTTCCGGTTCTTTCCTTTTGGTCTTGATGGGTAAGTATGAATATATTCTATCAGCCGTCAACAACCGTGATTTCGTGACGTTATTCATCGTCGCAGCCGGAGCGGGCATCGGGTTGGTAACGTTTGCGCAGGTGTTGAGCTGGCTTTTCAAGCGCTATCACGATATTACCGTGGCGATTTTGATCGGATTGATGATCGGCTCATTGCGTAAGATTTGGCCCTGGAAAGAGACGCTTGAAACGATTATCGATCGACACGGCGAAGTTGTTCCTGTAGTGCAACAAAACGTGTTGCCCCAAGCGTGGACAAGCGAGGTAACACTGGCCTTAATTTTGGCCGTAATAGGATTTGCACTGGTGGTCGCTCTTGATTACTGGGCGTCGAGCCAGGAACGAAAAGAAGCCCACGCCTAGCGCTAGAGCAGATGAAATAAATAGAGCGGGCCTATTTTATAGGATAAATATAACCAGTATCTTGTAAAATAGGCCCGCTCTTTGTTTTTACTCAGGTGGAAATGAAGGTTTGGGGTGAGATGGACTGCCGGATGATACGGGCTGCTGAGTTAATCCAGAAGCGAGACCATTAGCGGCGGCGGGGGGTAACGGCTTCTGTTGTTTACGAGGCTGTGTGGTAATAATTTGTGTTCCCCCACGGCCAAGAAACATACCAAGACATCCCGGCTTCGTTTCAACAGCCTTAATTTGCGGAGCTTCAACCGAACGGGCTGTAACGATGGCCTCGGAGGCCAATTGATTGGCGGCTGAAATTTTGGCTTCCAACTCCTGCCGCAGCGCCTCACGTCGCCATTCATCCTCTTGACGGCTGCGGGCCACATCACGCTCTACTTCTAAAATTCGTTCGCGCAGGCGGTTGTTCTCTTCTTTCAGGTTGAAATTATCCTGAAGCAGCACCCCCATTAGTTCGCGATTAGCGGCCTGGCTGTTAAGAACGCTTTTTTGGCTGTCGGAAAGCGTGGTCAGTGTATTTGTCAGAAAATTTAGGGCCGGTGACTCGGAGCCATTGGAGGCAACAACGGCCAAACTTTCTTCAAAAGTTGGTGGCGTATCGTCATTGTCATCATCGGCATCGTCGTCATCATTTAAAGACGGTTCATCCCGGCGGGCGTGGGGTAGCACAACATAATCGTCATCAGGATCATTCTCTACTTCTGAAATCTCGTCCGGCTCTATAGAAGGAACAGCATCATCGGTTAACTGCTGCCGCACCTGCTCATAGGTCATCCCATTGCTCATCAGCTCTTTAATTTCATTGAGCGTTTCAACATCACTTTCCAAGTAACGACGGTGACTGCGCTCTTTGTCAGCCCCGGCTCCCTTCGAGAGAAAATCGGTGAACTCATCTGACCAACGGCGTAATGAAGCCGGAGAAATATCTAACTGTTTCGCTACCCCTTGCGGCGACTGATATGTTTCACTACTCATATGCAAACGTTCTACTCCACGTGATTTATTTACTCTTCATCGACAACACGATATGTGGCATCGACAGTTTCATCATCAATATAAAAATCGTTGCCATATTCCAACTGGCCTAAATATTCTTGAACAATATGCGGTGGACATAATTTTACAAAAAGCGTCATGCCTAGCAGGATAATACCAAAATCGTCCAGTTGTCCAAATCCCAAGATGAAGTCAGGGATAATATCAACAGGGGAGATAATATAAAGGAGAGACAATGGCAAGACGGATTTGGTCATAGCACTAATCCGACCGTCTCTAAACAGTAACCAGACCAACTTTAGTTGTTTCATCATATTGGATAAAAAGGACATATCCTTGTCATCTGCATTTACAATGTTGGGTTTTTTCATAATGGTCATCTCCTATGGTCTAAACATCCGTATCATCACAAAAAAAATAAAATCCCTTCATCTCCGGTGGAGATTATAGCCGCGAGTTGTCATTCAGGCAACAAAAAACGCTCACACAACGCAGATTTCTTGCATACGATTGCCCTGCGAGATGTCTATTCACTCAATTTCTACCTGAGGATGAGCGACCTGTACAGCTAACGCCCATGAGCGATTTGGATTTTTATTATTTTATTAATAGTTGAACGGTGGGTCTTGAAAGGAGATTTGCTTACTATTATAATTAAGCTATGAAACCTTTGCGCCAATCGATGATCGATTACGAACTACCATTACTCAAGGCTATAGCCGAAAATCGGGCTGTGTTATTATCCGGAACCGATCAGGCGGCTATTGTCGATCAATTAATCGAGACCTTACTGTCGCCGGTAGCAACGGCGATTGTAGTTGATGATTTGTCATCGCCGGAGCAAGAGGCGCTCGATTTTTTATTGAAGCATGGGGGGCAGGTTGAGGGGCCGCGCTTCAGCCGCCAGTTTGGCGATATTCGGTCGATGGGTCCGGCCCGATTAGAGCGTGAGCAACCGTGGCAAAATCCGATCAACCCCGCCGAAGGGTTGTGGTATCGCGGCCTTATCTTCAAGACATTTCAGGTAACCCGGCAGGGCAGCCAAGAAATTGTCTACATCCCCACCGATTTACTCCCTTTTCTCAACACAAAATCATCTCAATCAGAGACAAATAAGTCTACGTTGCCGGTAAACCCGACTACGCCTCCAAACATCACCCTCAGCAGTTTCAACCGGCTGCGCGAAAATGTTTTTAGGCTTTTAATTCATTTGCAAACCACGCCGGTTCGACTCCAAAAAGAAGGTGATATTTTGGCGTCGGATAAGGAAGCACTGGCCCAAACGCTGCTACCGCCCCTGCATCGCGCTTTTACCACAGAGGGAGAGCTGGAATTTTTGCTCCATCTGTGCCAGCGAGCAACCCTTTTAACAGTAGCGCATGGCCGGCTGCGACCGGAACGTGACGCCACGCGTACGTGGCTTCAGGCTACTCCCGCCCAGCAAACGGCCCAGCTCCAAAAAACATGGCGTGCCGACCACACCTGGAACGATCTGTGGCACGTGCCCAGTCTGGTGCCGCAGCAAACGGGGTGGGAAAATAGTCCGATGCTGGCCCGCTCGAAAATTTTGGGACATCTCAGCCGGCTCGATGCGGCTGAGGAGGTATGGTTTTCGATTGAAAATTTCGTTGCCGCTATCAAACAGATCGATCCCGATTTTCAACGCCCCAACAGCGATTATGAAAGCTGGTACATTCAGGATCGCCAGGGGAATTTTTTGATGGGTTTTGCCCATTGGAACGAGGTTGAAGGCGGGCTTATTCGCTATCTGCTCACCTTTATTCTCCCCATTTTGGGTGTAGTCGATCTCGGGAGCGACAGCGAAACGACTGCACCCGGCCGTTTCTGCGTAACGCCGCTTGGGCACGCCTTCCTGCAAGGCCAACCGCCGGAAGAGAACGTTTCTCTAAAGCCCGGCTGGTTACGGGTGGGCACTAATTTTCAGGTACGCATACCGGCCCACGCCAGCCTTTACGATCGATTTCAACTGGCCCGCTTCGCTCGATTAGAAAGCTACGAAAACCAGCGGGCTATCTATCACATTACGCAAGACAGCGTCAAACGCGCCTTGCGTAATGGGGTTACACCCGACCAAATAACTGCGTTCTTGACCCGAATTACGAATAACCAAACGCCTCTAGCTGTAGTCGAGTCGATTCGGAATTGGGGAACACGTTATGGTACGGTTCAGCTTGAGTCGGCGACCCTGCTTCATCTAAAGCATGAGGCCGTAGCTGCTGAATTGCGCCAGCATCCGGGGCTTCGTCCGCTGCTGGGCGAGGTGCTCAACAGTACCACGATTCTAATTCCGGCCAAGCATGTTGCTCAAGTAAGGCGTTTTCTTATAGAATTAGGTTATATAGAATAAACAAATTCTATTATTTCGATTAAAAACTTAAAATCAACGTTTTAATACCGCCCTGATTTCACTTGCATCATAACAGGTTAACCATGAACAGCACCCACGACAACACGCTCGAAGCCAGAATTAACAGCAAGCTTATTGACAAACACAACATTGCTTATCTCATAACGGATGAAAATCTTATCATTACGGAGCATAACTCGGTTATCGAGCGATGGTTTGCCAAAGAGAAGCAATCTTTAATTGGAGCGCATCTAACAACTGTTTTTAATAAACTGGAACTGTTCACCGAAACATTATCAAATATTGCCCGAAATGAGGAACCGGGATTAGCGCTCCCTCCTCTTCCGCTAAAAACCTCAGCGGACCAAACGCATTATTTTCATTTAGAAGCTGAAAGGTTGGATTCCAATAGTTTCCAGCTTCTTTTGACCCTTATTGATGCTACTCCCCAAACCAACCGCACTATCCTCTACCAAACCGTTATAGAAGATCCAACCAAACTTGTATGCTATTACCTGCCCGATAGCACCTTAACCTTTGTTAACGAAACTTACTGCCGTCATTTGAATATGAGACCCGAAAATCTCATCGGGCAGCCTTTTCTCGCGTTTATTGCTGAAGAAGATCGCGCTTATGTAGAGGAAGCCATTGCGTTACTCGACTCTCAAAATTCCTTGGTTATGGTGGAGTATCGCGTTGTGCTGCCCAACAACGAAATTCGCTGGCAGCGATGGGGTAAGATTATTGTACTAGATGAGCGAGGCCACGCCATCGAATATATAGGCATCGGCCAAGATATTACGAACCAAAAACGGCTTGAACATGATTTACAAAGGGTGCGATTTTCCATCGATTGGGTCGTCGACTCGATATTTTGGGTAGGTCCCAAAGGCTACTTTATCGACGCCAATGAAACCGCAACCTGGAAGCTAGGTTACGAACGTACAGACCTATTATCAATGCATTTTGGCGATATCGATCCGAACTTCAAAGATCGAGCCTGGGATAATTTATGGGAAGATGCCCAAGAACGGCGGGTAATAGGGTTTGAGTCGACCCATTATGCCAGAGACGGCAAAATCTTTCCGGTAGAAGTGATTGTTCATAATTTAGAATTTGAAAATACACCTTATATTTGTATTTTCGCCCGTGATATTACAGAACGCAAAGCAGCCAATCAAGCCCTACAAAAAAGTAAAAGTCTGTTAGAGTCCATTATAACTAAAACACCCGTCATTCTTTGGAGTACGGATGCAGATGGCATTATCACGCTTTCAGAAGGTCAAGGACTTAAATTGTTGGGGTTAAAATCGGGGGCTCTTGTTGGGCAATCGATTTTTGAAGTATATCAAAATTATCCTGAACTTCACGAAAACTTACGGAAAGCACTCGTTGGAGAATTGACAAGTTTTACAAGTAAACTTGAGCAGGTTATTTTCGAGGTTCAGGTTTCGCACCTTTTTAATGAAGCGAATGAATTTACCGGCCTCATTGGTATTTCGGTTGATGTAACCGAACGTGAGCGAACTCGACAATTTTTAGCCAGACGAGAAGCTTACTTGACAGCATTGGTTGAGCTTCAACGTCAGTTGCTGCTAATCGACTCAATTGAGACGATGTACAACGATGCCATTCGGCTGCTTGGCCCGGTCTCCGAATCCAAATGTATTTGTTTATATGAGAAACAAGATGGTGGTCAAGATACAGTTTTTGCTTTGTGCTCTACTTGGAAGCAATATAAAAGTCTTGATCCGTCATCTAACTTGCTACCAACACACATCTCTTACCCAAATGAAGCCAAACCGAATTGGTTATGCAAGTTAGAGCAAGGCGAACCTACTCATAACTTTATTAAAGACTCACAAGAGCAGAAAAGCCAACTTTTTCCAAATCAGGAAACATTTTCTATTCTCACTGTTCCCATAAGGGTTGAGAACACGCTTTTCGGATTTATTATATTCGAAAAAAGCGATGCGTTACAGAGTTGGGATATATCTGAAGTGGCTTTACTTCAGGCTGCTGCGGCTGCTATTTCTCTAGCAAAAGAACAACAACTTACGAAGAAAGCCCTGGCCGAAACGAACCAACAGCTTGAACAACGCGTCCAAGAGCGAACGGCTGATTTAGTTGAACTCAATGAAACCTTGCGAATTGAAGTTGCTGAACGTAAACGCGCAGAAAAGTTATTGCAAAAGGCCCATGATGAGTTAGAAGTACGTGTTGTCGCCCGTACTGGTGAGTTGACAATACTTAACAACAGGCTAGAAACGCTTTACAAGGTTGGCAAGAAGATTACCGTCCAGCACAATTTGGATACACTACTGAATTCACTGGCCAAAAGCACAGCAAAACTTCTTAAGGCAAGTTCAAGTTGTATCTTACTTCTCAATGAAACGAATGAATATCTCACTATTAAAGGTTCTTACGGTTTAACAGAAGAGATGACTCAAAATACCCAAGATCCGGTAGGGCAAAATATTGCGGGACGGGTAGTACAAAATGGACAAGCAATCATTGCCAATGATATACCTAGGGATGAACGTTTTCAAAATCCGGCTGCCCACGCAGAGGGCATATTGGCAATTATTAGCGCCCCTCTTATGGTAGGCCAACGTATTATCGGCACTCTGGATGCCCATAGTAAAACTCATTGGAATGCATTCGATGAACAAGATCTCAAACTGCTTAATATGTTAGCCGGCCAGGCCGCAAATGCTATTGATAATGCCCGACTATATACGCAACTTAATCAGGCCATCGAAGAATTAAAAATCGCGAATGACAGCATGCAAAAAGCGAAAGAGCAAGCTGAAGCCGCTAACCAGGCAAAAAGTACCTTTCTAGCGAATATGAGCCACGAGCTACGAACACCACTCAACGGAATTTTGGGATTTACACAACTTCTCAAACGTGACAATACACTGTCCGATGAGCAAGCCGAAGCTATTGACATTATCCACACCAGTGGTGAACATCTGCTGGTGATGATTAACGATATTTTAGATCTTTCTAAAATTGAAGCCGGTAAATTAGATCTTGAGCCGGAACAGCTTCACCTACCTCAATTTATTAAAGGGGTTGTTGAAATGCTTCGGGTCCGGGCCGATCAAAAAGGATTACAGTTTACAGTAGAAACCGCCCCAAATTTACCCCCTACCATTGTAGCTGACACAAAACGACTCCGACAGATTCTTATCAACCTTCTTGGCAATGCCATCAAGTTTACCCAAACGGGAGGAGTGATATTAAGAGCTATTGTTCCACCATCAGAACAATTGTCTAAGCAATCTGATATTCTTCGTTTTGAGGTAGAAGATACAGGTATTGGTATTCCTGCCGACAAGTTGGACGAAATATTTTCTGCTTTTCACCAAGTGAAGGACAAGCGAACGCCATCGGACGGGACGGGATTAGGTTTAGCTATATCCAAACGTTTGGTGTGGATGATGAAAAGCAAATTACAAGTGGAAAGTAAAATAGGGCAAGGTACGAAATTTTGGTTTGATATTACGTTGCCCCCGATGAGTAATACTCAACCTTCCCCCGTAGACAGCCAAACTATCGTTGCTTATAAATCCGGCCCGTCTGAGACGGACAGTCCTTACAAAATTCTGATTGTTGATGATAAGGCAGAAAGTCGAAAAATCTTACGCGAATTCTTGGCTCCGGTTGGATTTACTATCATTGAGGCCACGAACGGGCAGGAAGCAGTCAAGCAAGCTCAAACCCATCACCCTGACCTTATAGTCATGGATATTGTGATGCCTTTAATGAACGGCATTGAAGCTACTCGGCGAATACGCCAAGTAAGCGCCATCAAAAATATACCCATTATCGCTCTCTCAATCGACATATACAACAAAACAAACGAACGTATAAAGGTCGCAGGGGCGCAAGCGTATATTGAAAAACCTATCGTTGCCGATAAATTATTTCAAGAAATACAAAACTATCTCGACCTAAAATGGATTCATTCTACGTCTGAGCAGGACATTTCACCTGAAAGCCCAGCTCAAACTATCCCGTTGAAAATTCCGGAGCGCGAAGTCTTGCAAGCAATCTACAATTTAGTACTTATCGGAGATGTAGATGGTATTCAATCCATTGCTCAAGAAACCAGCACCTCCAGGCCTGATCTTGCTAATTTTGCCTTAAAGATAAAGTCGTGGGCCGATAATTTCGCCCTTGACGCCATAGAAACCTTTCTTGATACCCTGCTTAAAGATCAAAAAAAGGAACCTTCATGATCTCGAACAACGCATCTGGGTCAACTATCTTGATTGTTGATGACAACCCAACCAATCTTAAAGTCTTATTTAGTTACTTAAAGCAAACCGGCTTTAGAACGCTTATCGCTACAAGCGGGCAGGCAGCCATTCAACAAGTTAACCGACTGCCACCTGATTTAATCTTGCTCGATGTGATGATGCCAGGTATCGATGGTTTCGAGACCTGCCGGCGGCTAAAGGAAAACGACTTAAGCAAAGACATTCCCATAATTTTTATTACGGCTCTTAATGATACGGCAAACAAGGTCAAAGGGTTTGAAGCGGGAGGCGTTGACTATATAACAAAGCCATTTCAACAAGAAGAAGTTCTAGCCCGGATCAATGCTCACTTGACAATTCAAATTCAAAAGCGCGATCTTTATGAACTCAACGCCACCAAAGATAAATTTTTCTCGATCATTGCACATGATTTAAAGGGAGCGCTTGGCGGATTACTCGTTTTTTCCGATCTACTAGCAACGGCGATGGAAGATTATAACCCTACTCAAATAGCCCAAATCGCCCAGAAGATGAACGATTCGCTAAAAAACAAATTCAAGCTCTTAGAGAATCTATTGGATTGGGCCCGGCTCCAGAAAGGGAACATAGAGTACAAACCGGAAAAGCTTGATCTTTATACGCTTGCAGAGGCCAATATCGAACTTCTCTGCGATACGGCACAGTCTAAAGAAATCACGCTTATCAATACTATCAAGCCGGATACTTTCTTTATCTTTGCCGACCCGAACATGACCCAGACCATAATCCGAAATTTAATTGCAAATGCTTTAAAGTTTACTCACCCCAGTGGTTCGGTATCTATTGGTGCTGACCATCAGAACGATTTTGTAGCAATCGCCATTATCGATACCGGTATTGGCATGGAACCCGAAATTCTAAAAAAGCTGTTCAAAATCGAGTCAAAGATAAAAATGGTCGGCACGGCCAACGAGCGAGGAACCGGCCTGGGGTTGCTGCTATGTAAAGAAATGGCCGAAAAACAAGGTGGCCAAATTTGGGCCGAAAGCGAAGTAGATAAAGGCTCAACTTTTACATTTACAGTGCCAATATCTTCATAACTATCTACTGCCCTACGCCTACTCCCATACCTGAGTGGTGGCAAACTCAAGGCTATTTCCGGCCGGATCTCGAAAATAAATCGATTGCCCACCCGACGGCCAGGTAATCTCTGTCTCTATTAAGACGCCATTTTTGCGCAAATGCTCGCGACAATCGGCAACCTGATCGGGAGAAATGGCAAAAGCTATATGGCCAGGCCCATGTGCACCGTGGGTAGGGACATCGCCAACAGCTTTAGCTGTCTCCAGGGGGTTAAACAGAAGCAACATACTGGGTCCACATCGAAAAAATACATGCCGATGTTCTACCCGTGAAAACGGCTCTACTCCCAGAATTTTTTTATAAAATTGTTCAGCTACATGTAAATCATTAACATAAAGGCAGGTTTCTAAAATTCGATTAATGTTCATGGATAGTCCTTCCAAATTCATTACTTCAATAATTTAACTCAAATAATTATGTCAACTTTACAGTCTCAAACAGCTATGGTATACTGATTGCATGACATAATGGGCGAATTGTCATTATAGACACCTGTAGCACAATAGGCGCTTTTATGACAAAACTGGTGGCAGCTTTACAAGCGGACTCGGCGGCAAAACGCTGGCAAACCATTGAACACCTTCATCAGTCTGAAAAACAAGGGCTAACCGAAGAAACGCTCTCTCTATTAATTAAAGCCCTGGCTGATAATCACCCTTTTGTCCGTTGGCAAGCGGGTTTAGCATTAGTAAGCCACGCTGAAGGTGCTCAAAAGCTTACGGAGTTGCTCAAGAATAGTTCTGTCAAAACCTCAGACGAGGTTATGAGAGTTTATGTAGCGGCTATTGATGCGCTGGGTAAAAGTCAGTTGCCGAATGCTCACATTCCCCTTCTCGAAGCATTAAACTCTGATAACGCACTGCTGCGCCAGAGTGCTGCGGAAGCCTTAGCCAATCTAAAAGCATTAGAAGCTGTACCAACTTTAATAGCAGCGCTACAGGATACCAATCCGTGGGTTCGCCGTGCTGCTGCCTATGCGTTAGGGCATATTGGCGACTCTCAAGCTATTCAAGCCTTAATAAACAGCTTGCAAGATAACCATGTTATTGTGCGACGCAGCGCAGCATACGCCTTGGGTGCATTGCGGGCCCAGTCAGCCCTACCACAGCTAAAAGTGTCGCTCACTAACCACGATCCAATCACCCGGAGAAATGCAACGTGGGCTATAGGACGTCTAGGTACACCGGAGGCAACTGCTGAACTGCAAAAAATTTTACGTGACCCGCAAAGCGATCCGGAAATTAAAGCAACCGCAGGTCAGGCTATCGAAATGATTACAAAGCCGCGCTGGCTTCAACTTTTACTCGGCGTCAAAGGACGATTGCACCAGTAAATTTTTCCCATCCTCATCCTACAATAGTTTGTGTTAATATGGAAAAAAATGATTTTGCCGAAAAGGTTGCCAATAAAATTTTCAACCTGGGGCTAACGGCTCCGGCTATTTTTTTATTGGAGGCCCACAAACCGCTTGCATTTCTCGGCAGTCAATTGCTACTGATTGGTCAACCCGTGCTTAACATTTTTTTATCCCATCATCTGACCAGCAATGCCGTTACGCTCTTTGAAAACCCTGAACATTTGGAAACCCTCATTACCCACCTTGAAACCAAAGCAAACCAACCGTTCAATCAAGCCAAGGAGATTTAATTCGCAATGTTCTCATCCCTAACATTGGCTTTAATTTTTTTGTCGGTTTTTATCATTCTGCTTCTCTTTTTTACAGCAAGAGTGAATATAGGACATAAACCGAGCCTGCGCCGTATTCAGGCATTTGAGCGTATCAAAGGCTTCGCCGGGCAAGCTATCGAAGCGGGCCGTCCTCTGCACGTAGCGCTGGGCACCGGCTCGATGGCCGACATTTCAACCGCGGATAGCTTAGCCGGTCTCTATACGCTTGATTACCTAGCCGAACAATCGGCGGCTACGGGTGTTCATCCTATTGTCACCATGGCCGACCCAACAGTGATGCTGTTTGCCCAAAATCGGATGCGTTCAGCGCACAGGGATAATGCACAAAAAGCAACAGAAGCATACCGAGATATCCGCTGGATTGCGCCTCAGCCGGCCGCCTATGCCGCCGGAGCCATAAATGTGATGAATAGTGATCAGGTGGAAACCAATATTATGATCGGCAAATTCGGCGATGAATATCTCTTAATGGGCGAACCGGCAGCGCGTCGCAGCAACGCGCTTGTTGGGGGAACCAGTGATCCCAATACGTTACCGTTTATTTATGCTACGGCTCAAGAAACGCTGCTAGGTGAGGAAATCTATGCAGGCGGAGCTTATCTACAAAAACGGTCGAGCCACATTGCGAGTCTTTTGGCCCAAGATACTATGCGCTGGATTGTTGGAACTGTCATATTTCTGGGCGTATTGGCTACAACATTTGGAATAAGTAACTAATGTTGATAAGAATTGGACGTGTGCTGGCGACAACCATCGTTATGGCTGTTGGCCTTTTTATTTTAGCCGGTTCATTGG
>JAGRBZ010001187.1 GCA_020433805.1 Anaerolineae bacterium | reverse complement strand
AATTGTTTGAACATCTTTATCCTTTCTTAGGGTGCTACTAAACTTTACGAATAGCCCACCAGGTCACGTGTAAAGTCAATTCGAAATAATATCTGGGGGCCACCCGAATACAATTTACCGGTAGACTGCCGCTTGGGTTACAATTATGATAAAATAAGATGATTCTAAACCCTACACCCATTCGAGCGATAAATCTTACCCGGTGGAGTTAAATGAATATCATTCAACCAAGCAACCAACTGACCAAGCAACCAACCAACCAACCAACCAACTAACTAACAACGAAACAATCTATTCTCAAAGGAGACTTACATTATGAATGTCGATGGCCGCCATTATCGTACCATCTGGCTTAAAGACAGCGACCCCACAGTGGTCCAAATTATCGACCAGCGCCATCTGCCCCATGAGTTTGTGATCGAGGATTTAACCAGCGTCGAAGCAGTGGCTCGAGCCATCAAAGAGATGCACGTTCGGGGCGCCGGCTTGATTGGGGCCACAGCCGGCTACGGCATGGCCATCGCGGCGCTGCATGCGCCGCG
>JAGRBZ010001186.1 GCA_020433805.1 Anaerolineae bacterium | reverse complement strand
ATACCTGGGTCGAGCAGCAGGGCAAGACATTCAACGAAATTCAAGCGCAGTGGTACGATGACAACTACTGGAGCGACATCCCCAAACAAGTTGGCGCGATTGACGCCTTGATCCAGGAGTTTAACGACAGAACCGGGGTCGCAGCCGGTATGTGATGAGAGCCGGGTAGGCATGACCAGACCTGGCGGGTTTTATCTGAAATTTTCAACATACCTTTTGAACGAAAAGTTGTCGTCAACGGGGTTAAATTTACGAAAACCTGTCAGGTCTTTGCTCCAAAATGAGAACAGTGGGTCAACATAAAAGCCCATTTGACATAGCCGCTCAATTGTGAGTATAATCCGGTCTTCGTTAAGATTGTCGTCCAATCATCGTAGTACCTCAACCGGAGGCTTGACCATGCCTCTTTTGCAAGTTACAGGGCTATCTAAATCTTTTCGAGGGGTGCGCGCCCTCGATGACTACACCCTGCAACTAACACCACTCTCGATCCACGGCGTTATCGGGCCGAATGGCGCCGGTAAAACCACCCTCTTTAATTT
>JAGRBZ010001185.1 GCA_020433805.1 Anaerolineae bacterium | reverse complement strand
GGGATCATGAATGAACTTCTCGGCAGTGAGTTCTGGACGATTGAGATAGCCGCGAGCCAGACCATCCCCCCCAATGTGGAGTTCACCGGGGACGCCAATGGGAACCGGCTGCAAATAGGAGTCAAGAATGTAACATTGGGTGTTACCAATGGGACGACCAATAGAGACCCCGCCTGTTTCACCGGGTTGAAGCTGGTAGACCGTTGACCAGATGGTCGTTTCGGTCGGGCCATACATATTCCACAATGTATCACAGCGTTCCAAAATTTGATTAGCCAACTCACGAGGTAACGCTTCGCCTCCGCACATTACTTTGAGGTTGTCATTACCGGGCCAGCCTGAGTCGATCAGCAGCCGCCAAGTGGTCGGGGTGGCTTGCATAACATTTGCGCCAGATTCGGCCAGTTTGGCCTGTAGCGCCAAGCCATCCGCAGCTGTCTCTCGGCTAACCAACACAATCTGTGCTCCGGTGATTAAGGGGAGGAAAATCTCCAAAACGGAGATGTCAAATGACAGCGTTGTGACCGACAGCAGCACATCTTC
>JAGRBZ010001184.1 GCA_020433805.1 Anaerolineae bacterium | reverse complement strand
GCGTGTCGGCCACGATGAATTTGCGCTTAGGCGTTGCGAAATAACGGTACGCAACATCGATCGTGATGCCTTGCTCACGCTCCGCCTGAAGACCGTCTACCAGCAGCGCAAAATCGAGCGGCTCGCCAGTCGTGCCGTAAGTCATGCTGTCGCGTTCGGCTGCGAGCAGCGTATCCTCGAAGATGGTCTGACAGTCGTAAAGCAAACGGCCGATGAGCGTGCTCTTGCCGTCATCGACGCTGCCGCAGGTCAGAAAACGCAACATCGGCATCGTGCCTGAAACCGCCGATGCGGTCGCGGCCGCCGGAGCGATTGCGACGCCCGTTTCCCCTTGCGACATCAGAAGTAGCCCTCTTCTTTTTTCTTTTCCATCGAGCTTGCCTGGTCGCGGTCGATGACGCGGCCTTGCCTCTCGGAGGCGCGGGTAACCATCAGTTCTTCAACGATCTCGCTGATGGTGCTTGCGTCGGAGTCTACCGCGCATGTCAGCGGGTAGCAGCCCAACGAGCGGAACCGTACAATGCGCATTTCCGGCGTTTCGTCA
>JAGRBZ010001183.1 GCA_020433805.1 Anaerolineae bacterium | reverse complement strand
GGATTTAAGAGCGCGTCGCTTCATCGCCGAACTGTTCGAGGCTTACACCAGTTCCCCCATCATTTTGCCCACCGATATTCAGGCCAAGACCAAAAAGAAGGATTTCTACCGCACCATCTGCGATTACATCGCCGGTATGACCGATCGCTTTGCGCTGCAGGAGCATCATAAATTGTTTCATCCGATGGCGTCGCCTTACACGGACTTTTTTTAAGCCCATCGCAACCGAATGAATTCGGTCGCTGCTAAAGAAAACCTGTTGAAACAGGTTATACAGTAAAAAAAAAGCGACGGCCGGGCCGTCGCTTTGGGATTGACAGAGAAACTATGACTTGAATTCGTCCGGGATATCCATTTCGCCGCGCCGGATGTCGGCCCCCTCTTTGAGGAAAACCTTCAAATTGGCGGTCAGCTTTGAGAAAAAGGTTTTCTCGTCATCGCCGTATTCGACCTCTTCAATCTCGGCATCAACGCGCAGCGCGGTGGTGTCAAAACTGAATTTCTTGCCCGGCTCGGCCAAAATAGCCTCGGCTTGCGGGTTGGCC
>JAGRBZ010001182.1 GCA_020433805.1 Anaerolineae bacterium | reverse complement strand
AGACGTTCGGGTCGTCGTCCAGATGGTCCGCGTCCTTGAGCGCGTTTTCAAACTTGTCGATCACCGCGGTGACGATGGCGTCCTTGCGTTCGAGGCGGCGTTTCAAATCCCTGCCGTTGGTGGCGCGGCCTTCCGAGGTGCGGCGGCCGACTTTTGGGATCAACCCGCAGTCGGCGAAGGTATCGCGGATCTGCTTGTCGAGGTCCACGCGGTCGGTCACCAGCACCAGACGCGGGTTTTGGATGGCGGGATGCAGCGCGAGGCACTTCGCCAGCATCACCATGGTGAGCGACTTGCCGCTGCCCTGCGTATGCCAGACCACGCCGCCGTCGCGGTTGCCGGACGGGCCGAGGTGCAGCACGCGCCGCAGGATCTTGTGGATGGCGAAGTATTGCTGATAGCGCGCGATCTTCTTTTTCCCTGCATCGAAGACGATGAACTTCCGGAAAATCTCCATGAAACGCTCCGGCCGGCACAGCGAGTGGAGCAGGCGGTCCTGCCCCGTCGCCGGACGGCCGTATTCCTCGCGCACCATAAGGGTCTCG
>JAGRBZ010001181.1 GCA_020433805.1 Anaerolineae bacterium | reverse complement strand
CAATTACCACTTACCATTTACTCTCCCTAGTATGGGCGCGAGTTGATTGCTCCGTAACACCGGATATGTTATAATCTGTCCCGACTCTGCCGCAACGTCGCGACGTTTATTTATTGGATAAGATTAGCCCAAGGTGACAGGGGTAGGTAGTAAGGGGTAGGTAGTAAGGGGTAGGTAGTAAGGGGTAAGGGAGAAAGAATAAATCCCTCAGCCTCTAATGCTTACCCCTTAATCCCTAATCCCTACCCCTTACCCCCTACTGCCGCCTTGAAGTCCACAAGGAGATATGTATGAAAATTGCTCTGGATGCAATGGGCGGAGATTTTGCTCCAGCAGCAGCAGTTCATGGGGCGGTGTGGGCCGCCCGTGATTTTGGTGTGACCGTTCAACTCGTTGGCCGGCCGGAAGCGATCCAGGCGGAGTTGGCTAAACACCAAACCGCTGGTCTGGACCTGCCGATTATCGCGGCCAGTGAAGTCATCGAGATGACGGAAGACCCGGCTGCGGAAGAAAAAAAAAAAAAAGACTCATCGATGGTGGTGGCG
>JAGRBZ010001180.1 GCA_020433805.1 Anaerolineae bacterium | reverse complement strand
AAATTTTAAGCCCATCAGAAGTTGTAAGGGTAACATCCTCATAAGCAACTCCCATATCTGCCGGTGTGCCAGTAATCGGCCATCCCCCGGCTGTGGTGAGAGCTTTAGCGTAATAATCCACGACATAAGCTCCGGCCAAAATCAAGAGCAACAATAACGGCAAGGAGATAAATATTATTCGTTTTGACCAACGATAAACAGATTTTTTCATTTCCAAACTACTTTAGAATCAGCTTACCTAACTCGTTCGCATCTGAGGATGCTCACTCCGCTATAGAACTTCTTTTTGTAATATAAAGCTCATTAGAGAGGAAAGTTCGCCGGCCTAACGCCAAAATTAGCCGCATCCGATGACAAGCCTGATTGCAACCAATACCCTATTGCAAAATCAACCTTGCCAAGAAGCAATGCCATGGCGTTGGCTACGTTTTTGGTTGAACTTCTTACCTCCAACTAAATCAAGTCACTATAATCTGTCGCTTGATTATCTGATAGCAACTCTCCAACCAAAATCTTGTCAACCTTACAATATTTCGGAAAGTTGCC
>JAGRBZ010001179.1 GCA_020433805.1 Anaerolineae bacterium | reverse complement strand
CAGCACCCCCCAACCCCGCCTGCGAGAGATCCTGCCCGGCCCGCCGCCCCCCACCTCGTCTCGGGTGGAGACGGTGTGGCATTGGTGAGGAGCTGAACTGGCCTAAACAGACCATTGCCCCCGCTCAATCCTCGTGTTAAAATAGAGGCAATCGACTACAGCGTCCGCTCCCTCATCGTCTGCCTCGTCTCTCCCATACAAGTAACCATCTCTTCAGCCCGACACGAAGCGAGGCTGAGGCGAAGGCTAAGGCTGAGAAACGATATTATATCCTGCCCGCGTCCTCCTTTTCTTAGCCTTAGCCTCAGCCTTAGCCTCTTGCCAACGCCCTCTCCGGCTGAATAGTTATAAAAGGAGAACAGTACTATGCTCACCAAGCAACAGCTTACCCAACAAATCAGAGAGAAAGAGCGGCGGCTGCACCAGCTTCAGTTGCAAGCGGCCCAGCAAGGCATCAACGTTGACCCCGGCATCACCCTCGAAATCGAGGACATCGAGCAGGAACTGGGCCGCCTGCACCGCCAACTGGCGACCGCGCCCGATGGG
>JAGRBZ010001178.1 GCA_020433805.1 Anaerolineae bacterium | reverse complement strand
AAGCGCATCAATCCCTGCATCGGCGCGGCCGGCGTGTCGGCGGTGCCGATGTCGGCCCGAGTGGTGCAGAAGTTCGTTTCCGAGCAGACCGATGGGGAGGTCAACCCGCTGATGGCGGCCATGGGTCCCAACGTGGCCGGCGTGATCGGATCGGCGGTGGCCGCCGGCATGTTCCTGGCGTTGCTGCGGTAATCCGGCGGTTATGCAACGGCGTTAAACTTTTCTCCCATCCCCTTTCACCAGCCGAAGGAAAATCGACTCCATGGCCAGCAATCTCCCAACCAGCATCGGCGTCCTGACCAGCGGCGGCGATGCCCAGGGCATGAACGCCGCGGTACGCGCGGTGGTCCGCTCCGCGCTGCATCAGGGCGCCGCCGTCCACGCCATTTTCGAAGGCTATCAAGGCATGGTGGACGGTGGCGATCGCATCCGCTCGTTGTCGTGGGACGATGTCGGCAGCATCCTGCATCGGGGCGGTACCGTCATCGGCACCGCCCGCTGCCCGGCATTCCGTGAGCGGGAGGGTCGCCGACGCGCCGCTCGCAA
>JAGRBZ010000117.1 GCA_020433805.1 Anaerolineae bacterium | reverse complement strand
TTACAAGACCGACTCTATCTGCCCAAAGTCGCATTCCGAACGCTGTCTGTGGGCCGCCACCGCCTAAGGTTTCCAGAGCTGTCTGCCCATCGGGAAAAACAATGTCATCGATAATGAGCGAAAAGGTTACAAAGTCTATCGGCGGCGTTGTTGAGAAATTAGATGGGCGGCGTTCAATGGTCATAGGAAGATTAGTCAGGCCGGGTAATGGTCTTTTGATAAAGATTGAGCAACCCGGCCACATCGACATCGACACAGATATTGGTTAAAGGAATATCGGTCCAACCATTAGGGGAAGCCCACCCTTGGTGAAAATCCGGCAGCGTCATTCCGGCGGCGATACCGTCGGTGATGACCCGCACCGGAGCCGGCCGGGTGATAAAGAGCGAAGGATTGATGACATAGGCTATGGTGGAAGGATCGTGCATAGGCATCCCATCGAGTGCCGGTTGCACCCTGCGATAGAAATCCATATAGAAATGGCTGATACTGTCGAGGAATTGAGTGGTTGCTGTGGCATTCTTTAGGTCGGCTAAAAAATCACTATGCATTATCGCTTTATGCGTAACGTCGAGGCCAACCATCGTGAGCGGCCAGTCGGCGGTAAAAACCACATCGGCAGCGTGCGGATCTTTGTGGACGTTGGCCTCGGCGGCCGGATTGATATTGCCCCCAACGGTGGCCGCACCGCCCATCAACACCACGCCCGCGACGGCATCGACCAGGCGTGGCTCGAGTGCCAGAGCCAGTGCCAAATTGGTTAGCGGCCCCAAACAGACAAGCGTAATTTCGGTTGGGTTGGCCATCACGGTTTCGACAATATATTGTGCGGCAGGTTTAGCAAGCGGCCGGCCCTGAGGGGTTGGTTGATTGGTATTGCCAAACCCATCGTCACCGTGAACCTCCGCCGCCACGCTCTTTAGCGGTACTATCAAAGGTAAGTCGGCACCGTGGGCAACAGGGATGTCTGGCCGTCCGGCAAATTCAACCAGGCGCAGCGCGTTTTGGGTAGCCAGCGTAGTGTGGACATTGCCATAAATGGTGGTTAGGCCCATCAACTCTATTTCCGGAGCTTTGAGGGCAAAGAGAATCGCCATGGCATCATCGATGCCGGGATCTGTATCGATAACTATTTTTGTAGTCATTCTATCTCATCTTTATTCATGCGGCAGTCGAATAGCCACAGCCGGCTGCATCGCCGTTTTATTCAACCAGGGCTTGCGCAATTTGCGCCGCAACGCGAGCATTGTTCAACAACAGCGCGATGTTCGCTTTTTTACTTTGGGATCCGGATAAGGTGCTGACGCGTTCGAGCAGGTAGGGCGTTACGGCTTTACCGGCAATCCCTTCGGATACCAACTCAGCAATAGCTTGATCGATTATGATTTGTGCTTTTTCAGCGGGCCATTCATCTTCAGCCGGAACCGGAACGGTGACCAACATGCCCCCATCAAAATCCATGCTCTCACGTACTTTGATGATACGCGCTACATCCTGTGGGGTATCGACCCGCACGTCTAATGGTAGTCCACTATGCTGAGAGTAGAAAGCGGGCAATTCATCGGTTTGATAGCCCAGAACCGGAACCCCACGCGTTTCCAGCACCTCCAGCGTCAGGGGTAAATCTAAAATGGCTTTGGCCCCGGCACAGACAACGGTAACGGGCGTGCGCGATAGCTCGATCAAATCAGCCGATTCATCAAAAGGCTGACCGCGATGAACACCGCCGATACCGCCAGTCGCAAACACTTTGATACCGGCGCATCGCGCTACAATCATCGTACCGGCTACGGTTGTGGCTCCGTTTTCTTTGCGAGCTACGGCAATTGGAATGTCACGGCGGGCGCACTTACGTACATGTGAGGCCGTACCCAAATATTCCAACTGCTCATCGGTAAGGCCAACATAAATTTGTCCTTCTAAAATAGCAATGGTCGCCGGAACAGCGCCCTGCCGGCGAACCGTGGCCTCAATGGCACGGGCAATTTCTAAATTGTCAGGGGCAGGGAAACCATGCGTAATCAACGTCGATTCGAGGGCAACAACGGCTCTGTTTTCATTGAGTGCAGATTGTACTTCGGGATGAAAGTTCAAATTAAGTTGCATCATCTATTCCTAGTAAATTTCAGTAAGATAGTTTGTTGACTTGTTGATTGGTTAATTGGACGGATGGAATGTGGGTAGGTCGATTGCTAGGTGGATGGTCGGACCACTTAGTCATAGGGATATGATAGTTGTATGTAGCACTTTTGAGTCATTTGATACTCTGGAACGTGGAAAACTATTCCAAAATCTACCAATCGGCCAGGCAGAACGATGGCAAAATGTTACAGCTATGGTTTAAATTTTTTTGGGGAAATTTTACACGCCTTCAAGTAATGTTACCTGACTTTTTAAAGAATGTAAATCTATCGTTTCATTCTTGGTAACATTGCGATTTAGTTTTCATCCAGAATATCATCCAACAGCCGAGAGCCGACGTGCGGGGTAGCACTATGGTTGCGGAGAGCAACAGCATAGAGACCCTCGGCGATCTCTTCAAGGTCATATTGAGGATTCGCCCGGCGCAAGGTAGCTATATACTCAGCCGCAATCGAGTCAATTCCCCGCCAGGCGCCAGCCAAAACGCAGGCCATCGCCCCGACAGCTCCGGCATCGCCCGATAAGGCCGACGCATAAATCGCGGCACGAACAGGGTCACCATCTGCCAGTGCCAAGATACCAAAGGCACAGGGCACCGAGTCTCCCACGGCTAATGTAACACCAATAAGGTCATGAAGATTTTGGATGCGTTCCATCTCGGAATAGTTGGAGTCAGTAGCCAGTTGAACCGCAAAGTCAATGCGGCGTCCTATCGACGGGCCATACCACGGATGACCGTGTGACAGTCCTTCATTAGCAGCCCAGATAGCAATATCGACAATATCTTCCAACGTTGTATTAGGCGTCAATGCTTGGGCTATCGCCGCTGCCATGGCACACGTGGCCGACACAGCCACATCGCTGTTATGGGTGGGAATACAGGAGATTATGGCCTCTTCAATAGCAGCTTCAGGGTCACCGGGGTGAATGAGGCCGATGGGGCTAACCCGCACGGCGCATTCCTTGGTATCGCCGTGCAAGCCGGTTAGATGGGGATCTTCTCCGGCTTTAAGCGCTTGAAAAGCACGTTGTGCATTTTGGTCAAGTGTAACACCATTCTTACTGTTTACCTCATCGTACCAATCGAGTAACGTCTTGGCAATCCGCTTAAGAGAGATCCGGCCCCGATTAACCACAATCATCTGCGCCAGAGCGATAGCCTGCTGCGTATCGTTGGTTATCTGCCCTGCTTTAAAGCCGCCATAAATGGGATGATCGGGGGCGGGATCGACCAACGTTTCAAGCCAGCCGCCGTACTGATCCCAGGTTTGCCCCGGCTGAAAGAGCGCCGGCATCGCCCAAGCATTGCCAAGCATCTGGCCAAAAAGCGATCCAACAATATGAGGGTATATGTATGTTTCTATTTGCATCTAAACAACCTTGTGTTCCGATTCCATCTTTTCCTGAAATTTGCGTGCGTTCGCAGCCATTTGGGCCTGTCGCCGAACATTGTAAATAACCAGAGCGGCGATAGTCACAATCGGCGGGATCATGGTGATGAGTTGGCTGGGGATGTTTAAGGTTCCTAGCTGCGCTTCTAGAGCACCGGCCGCCCCAAATATCAAGGCGGCGATGAGCGTTCCTAGCGGATTTCTATTTCCCAAAAAGACCGCAGCCAGCGCAATATAGCCCCGCCCGGCCGTCATATTGGTTTGAAACAGGGTTAGGTACCCCATACTTAAATTGATACCACCCAACGCGGCCAAAAAGCCGCTCATTAACAACGCGATGTACTGAACCCTTTTAACATCAATCCCTACCGATGCCGCCGCCACAGGATTTTCGCCAACGGCCCGTAGATGCGTGCCCAACCGGGTACGGTACAAAAACAACCATACCAAAGCCACGGAAAGAAAGGCTGCATATGTAATGATATTATACCCTGTTAAATTCTCGCCGTTAAAAATCTGTCCGACGACGGGTATCGAACCGACAAAAGGAATGATAATACTAGGCATGGCCGGGCTAGCCAGGGTTGAGGTACTGCCTTTATCACCGGTTAGGGCAAACATAATAAAAACCGTACCACCACTGGCCAAAATGTTGATGGCCAAGGCTGCCAAAATCACGTCTGCGCCCAGTTCTAAATGAAAGAATGCGATAATCAATGTTAAGATCAGGCCGGCTAACACACCGACCAGAGCACCCAGCCAGGGATAGACCCACACCGGCAGCCCCGGCAGCCACTCCGGTCCTAATGCGCCGACCACCACTCCGAAAAACGCGGCTGTCAACATAATCCCTTCCAGGGCGATGTTGATAACCCCTGCCAACTCAGAAATAAGCCCGCCCATAGCCGGCAGAATAATCGGCGTCGAGGCGCGAATGATAGTGGCGATGAAGGCTGCTGAAAAAATGCTGGCCAACACGGTTTCGAACGTCATAGTCTACCCCTTCGCCTCGGCGCTGTCTAAAATAGCCTCCGGCGATTGGCGATGCAGCCACCACCCTTGAACAAGGGGGACAATCCGTTCAGCCGTGATAAACAAGATAATGATCGCCTGGATAACAAGCACCATCTCGCGCGTAACATCAGATGAGCGCTCCATAATTTGAGCGCCGGTACGCAGATAACCATAAAATAGAGCGGCGACCGGTACAAATTTCGGATCGTTGCGAGCCAGCATCGCGACCACAATCCCTTCAAACCCAATATTGGGCGACAGAGTCAGGGTAAGCTGTTTCAACAGCCCCATCGACAGATGCGCTCCGGCCAGCCCGGCCAAAATACCGCTGAGGCCCATGCTCAGTGCAATAACCCGTTTGGCATTGATGCCCCCATATTCGGCAAAGCGTCGATTAGCGCCAAGCATCCTAATTTCGTACCCTAGCGGCGTGCGCGACATCAAAAACCAAACGGCCACAATCGCTATAATGGCGATAAAAAGGGCGATAGTGACTCGCGTGCCGGGAATAACCACCGGCAAAATCGCCGACTCCGGAAAAAATTCCGTGCCGACATACCCGGCTGTGGGATCTTTGAGATAGCGCGTTAGAATAAACTGATAGAGCTGAATAGCGATAATATTAAGCATCAACGTACTAACAATCTCATCGGCATTAAGATAGGCCTTGAGCGCACCCGGAATCAGCCCCCAGATATACCCAAAAAATCCTGCCACCAGCAAAGCCAACCCAATATGAATAACGAACGGGGCCGGTATATACAAACTCACGATACCTGCCCCCAGAGCACCTAAAGTAAGTTGACCTTCGGCTCCCAGGCTAAACTGCCGGGCCTTAAAGACAATCGCTATCGACAGGCCTAACAATGTAAGGGTAATACTGTCTTCAAGCCAATTACCAAAGCGATTGATACCGCGCAGCTGCCAGTCTCCATTGTCATTGATAGTGATTTTGGGTAAGGGACCGGTTAACAGTTCGCGGTAAGCATCAACCGGATCGCTACTGACCATAGCCGTAATCACGAAACCCAACAGCAGAGCCAAAACAATAACCACAACAATGCGCATAAACTCTAGCGAAAATTTTTGACGGGCTTCGTTCATAATGGGTATCAAATTATATTGAGATTAGGATGGTGAATTAAATAACTTCCGCATTTGAGTTTAGGTACTTGGTAAATAGTAAATGGCTCTTCAATCTCCAGTCTCCATTTACCAGTTAGTTACCATAGGAGTTACGCGCTTGACACCTACTTATGTCATTTTGTAGCCAAGGGCGGAGAAATCCCTACAGCATCCGCTTGCAGATAGTTTTCTCAGCGATTTCTCGTCGTTCACCCTTGAAATGACATGTCAACTGCGTCAGTCATATACCATTTACGCCAATTTACTCGCGCTGTTCTGGGAGTTGGCGTTTAAGGCCAAGCATGTAAAGCCCTAACTCTTCTTCGCTTAAGTCGGGACGACTTCGAAAAAGAGCAACTATTTCCCCTTTGTACAAAACAGCGATTCGATCGGCCAAAGTGAGTAGTTCAGCCAAATCAGCGGAAATGAGCAGCACGGCCTTACCCTTGTTGCGCTCCTCAACCAACTGTCGGCGGACAAACTCACTTGCGCCAATATCAACGCCCCGCGTCGGCTGGGCAGCGATCAACAGCACCGGGTCGGCAGAAAACTCCCGGGCGATAATGACCTTTTGCATATTACCGCCCGACAGCGACCCCATCAGAGCCTCCGCACCGGCTGCTCGAATATCGAACTTCTGCATCAACTGTTCGGCATGTCGACGAACCTGGCGCAGACTCATCGCGCCCCGGCGGGCAAATGGCGACCGATAATACCGATCAACCACCAAATTATCGGCGATGTCGGCTTCAAGCGCGACTCCGTTAGTTAACCGATCTTCCGGAATATGGGCCACCCCGGCCTGCCGTACGTGGCGCGGCCCCCGACCCAAAACCGATTGACCACCGATAGTGGCCTCGCCGGTCGTCGGTGGCTGCAAACCGCTTAGAACCTCGGCCAGTTGGGTTTGACCATTCCCCTCCACTCCGGCGATGCCCAAAATTTCGCCGCGATGAATCTGAAACGACACATCACGCAGCAAAGGCCGGCCCGTAGGCGACACATAGCTCAAGCCCTTCACCTGCACCACCACCTCACCACGCTGCTGCCTCGGCTTCTCGATGCGAAAAAGCACATCGCGCCCCACCATCATGCGGGCGATATCCTCTTCGCTCACCTCAGCCGTTTGCACCCGGCCTGTAACTTCGCCGTGCCGCATCACCGTCACCCGGTCGGAAATTTCTTTCACTTCAATCAATTTGTGGGTGATGAAAATAACGGTTTTGCCCTGCGCCACAAGCCGCCGCACGGCATCAAATAAATCATCCGTCTCTTGCGGGGTCAACACCGCCGTTGGCTCATCCAAAATCAACAAATCCGCGCCGCGATACAATGTTTTCAAAATTTCGACGCGCTGGCGCATCCCTACCGGCGTTGCTTCAACTTTGGCAGTGGGATCAACATCAAGACCGTACTCCTGCGCCAACTGTTCGGTTATTCGAATGGCGGCTTTGGTATCGAGCAGGCGGCCCTTAACCGGCTCGTGGCCCAAGACAATATTTTGAGCAATAGTAAACGAGGGGATGAGCATAAAATTCTGGTGAACCATACCGATGCCAAAATCGATGGCTTGATGGGGACTTTGCAGCTTCACCGGCCGGCCGTTAAATATAATTGAGCCGCTGGTCGGCTGCTCAAGACCATAGACGATTTTCATCAACGTGCTTTTTCCCGCACCATTCTCACCCACCAGCGCATGAATTTCGCCGCGCTCTACGGAAAAATTCACATCCCGGTTAGCGACAACGCCGTTGGGATACACTTTGATGATATTACGCATGTCAACAAGTTGGGGCATATTGGTCTCTATAATAAGGCTAAGGCTGAGGCCAAGGCTAAGAAAGAATACACCCTATTGGCCATCAACCTCCGCCGCCATGACTTCCATAACCTACCAAACACCTCACGCCATCTTCTCACCGGCTGAGCCAATCCCACCCACTATATCCACAATCCGCTCGCTGCCTCACATAATCCATTCAACCACGCCCACATTCCTATAATTGGCTCCCTCAATCCAGGCATGCAGTCACATAATCATCCGGTGGACTTACATATTCCACATCGACACAACCCCGGTCGCCTACCCGGCCGGAAAAATTAGCCCGTCGGCTCCCTAAAACCCCGTTTCTACCATAATCTCACCATCCAGAATCTTCTGCTCGGCTTCATCAACCATCGCTTTGACCTCTTCCGGCGTTGACTCTTCGTAAAACTTGTTACGCGCTATACCAACACCACCTTCGGCGATCCCTAATGTCTCAACCTGACCATAAGCCAGTTCCCCGCTTTGATGAAGCTCAATCGCCCGAAAAAGTGAATTATCAACATTTTTCATCATGGAGGTCAAAATGCGGGCGGCTTGATCGGGGTCGGCATCTTCAACAATCAGAGCCTGGTCAGAGTCAACGCCGATGGCATAATGGCCGTCTTCGGCAGCGGCTTCAAAAACGCCCTGGCCGGTTCCGGCTGCAATTTGGAAAACAATGTCTGCGCCTTGGCTATATTGCGCTTTACCCAGCTCTTTGCCTTTGGCCGGATCATCCCAACTGTTGGCAAACTGCCGAATAATTTGTATATCGGGATTGGTTTCTTTGGCCCCTTGTTCGTAACCTACCATAAAATCTAAGATAACCGGAATTTCAAACCCGCCCAGCGAACCGATAATCGGCTCGGGGTTCATACCATCAATCTCTTGGGTCGTCATCGCGGCGGCATAAACTCCGGCCAGATAGGAGCCTTCATTTTGTTTGTACATGACAGAGTACACGTTATCGCAGCAGCCGCTTTCAAAGTTAACCGGTGCATCATAGATAATAAATCGCTTGTCGGGATAATCGGGGGCAAATCGCTCTAGGAGGTCAATCATTTGAAATGTGCCAACGATAAAAATATCGAACGGCTCATTTTCGAGCGTATCAATAAAGGCCGATTCCCACTGGGTCTGATCCAGTCCGGCTTCGATCGTTTTGGCTTCGACGCCTAACTCGGCCACAGCTTGATCGACCCCGCGCTGAGCCGAGTCGAAAAATGATTTGTCGCCTAAAACACCATTGATAAACAAGATAACTTGCAGTGGATCTTCATCAGAAGCCGGTTCATTTTCGGCGCTCTCCGGCTCCGGCTCATCGCTGGTGGGAGCAGGAGCAGAGCCACCACAGGCCCCAACAAGTAGAGCTAGCGTCAAAATAGTCAATGTAAGTATAAACTTTTGTTTCATCTTTCTCTCCTTCCTCCATACATTATGAAATCAACAAAGCTTCAGATGAAGATAGTCGCTCTCTCCTTACAAAACGCCTATTTGCCATCAGAATACGCACTAGTAAATCATTTACATCTGCACAGCCATCCTAAGCAGTTGTCGAAATTGCTGCTTATCTACCCGCCGAACAATACGCGCATTGGGTCGTTGCGATGATAAACGGCGATAATCGACCAACGTTTGACCTCGCGTTATTGTGTGGCCTGTCTCAACCTCAATAAAGCGTATTTCCTGGTCGAGAACACTATTCGGCTCACATAATACGGCAGCCGCCAAAGGATCGGGCCACAGCACATTCGGTTCTTTATACAAAAGCCGGCGTTCATTCAAATGGATATCCATATGCTGCACCAGCCGCGCCACCGGAGTCTCACCCTCGATCATCCGTGTCCACCCTTCAGGGGTAAGCGGATGCGCCAACGTGGTCTCCCACGAAATGAGTTGCGGCTGAATATAACTCTTTTGAAAAGCGTCGAATACAATGTGGGCTGCTTCCGGATCGGCCATGATATTGAACTCTGCCGCTGCCGAAGTGTTACCCCGAATATCGACCGCGCCGGCCATCAACACAATACGGTTAAAGTATCTAAAAATACGAGGCTCTAACCGAACAGCCAGCGCCAAGTTTGTTAATGGCCCTAACGTTAGTAGGTCGATTTGACCAGAATACTGCTCCGCTAATTGGATTAGTGCTAAAGCGGCGTGCTCTGCTTCCATAGGGCGCTCGGATTCGGCTTGACTGGCCCCGCCAAGACCATCATCGCCGTGAATATCTTTAGCGTCTAATGTTTGATAACGCAGCAGGGGCTGATCACAACCCTTGTAAATGGAAACGGGAGGTGCCTGCGCAACATCAAGAATGGTTTTGACATTTTGGATCGCCTGTGCCAGCGGTACGTTCCCAAAAACTGTGGTCACGGCTTCCAAAGTTGTATTCGAATGAGCCAGAACCATCAATAACGCAACAGCATCATCAATGCCGCCATCCGTATCAACAATAAGTCGCATAAACCTCCATCAAGCGTTAGCCTTTAAGAAGGCATCAAACTCAGGGCGATAGGCCATCGACGGTTGGGCACCACTTTTGGTGGCCGACAGCGCGCCGGCAGCGGCTCCCCAGCGTATGGCTTCGGGCAGCGGTAGCCCCTCAAACAGAGCCGTGGCTAAGCCGCCGTTAAAGGAGTCGCCGGCAGCCACAGTATCGACCGCCGTAACTTGAAAAGCCGGAATAAAATCGGCCTTTTCCTGCGAAGCATAGACCATACCGGCTGCACCCATCTTGATGATGGCTTGCCGAACACCCCGCCCAAGCAGTTGCTGCGCCGCACCAAAGGCATCCTCTTTTGTCTTGATAACCGAGTTACACAGTTGACCGGCTTCGATTTCATTGGGGGTGATGATATCAATGAGGGGATAGAATTCAGCCGGTAGTGGCTGGGTCGGCGCGGGGTCGAGAATAACGGTCACATTATGTTGGCGAGCGAGTTGTGCAGCGGCAACAATCATATCCAATGGAATCTCAAGCTGAAGCAGCAGAATCTTCGCATGAGGCAAATGTTGCTTCAGGCGATCCAGATCAGTTTGATCGACCCGGCTGTTGGCTCCTGAGGCGATGATGATATTGTTCTGCGCGGCATCATCAACGGCAATAATGGCTACGCCGGTGGCCACATTTTCATCGACAAAGATCGAGTCGACATCAACGTTGGACTCCGCTAGCAGCCGGATCATATCAACGCCAAAAGAGTCACCGCCTACCCGGCCGATCATTTTGGTCGGCGCAGCTAACCGGGCAGCAGCCACGGCCTGATTGGCCCCTTTACCGCCGCCCGCCGTAAAAAATTCATGGCCGATGATGGTTTCACCGGGTGCCGGAATCCGAGGCGTGCGAATCACTAAATCCATATTAATGCTGCCAAAAACGAGAACGGTCATGGAACACCACCGATGTGTTTATTGAGGAAAATATTTCGCTATTATAGGTAGATTTAAAGAGGGTGTCAAAGCCAATTTTGAGTGCAGGTGCATTGCAAAATCTATCATCAGTTGACCGCTCATGGAAACCAAATGGTATTGATGGGAACAAATATATTTTACGCATACTCTATTGACTGGTTGGGGAAATAGTGTGCTCAGTGGTATAATAGCCAGCATCTTTAAGGTTACAACCAACGTTTGAATGAAGACGCCAATCGGTTTGGAGCTAGTCGATAGGCCATTCATCACTATCGCCTCTATGTTACGTTGAGATGTAACAAGCCCATACTACAGGAGAAAAAAGCAACGATGCTTGATACAGTAGATTTATCGCTATCGCTGTCGGATACGGCTTTTAAGCATATCCACCGCTTTTTGCAACAGCGTCTCTATCAATTGGAAAAGTTGGCTTTCGATACGAAAGTGCCTACGATTATTGTCTTTGAGGGGTGGGAGATCTCCGGCAAGGGTGAAACCATTCAGGAGATTACGGGCCAGCTCGACCCGCGTGGATTTAAGACCTACTCAACAACCCCTCCCCGTACGTTGGAAACTAAGATGCCCTGGTTGTGGCGCTTCTGGCTCAAAATCCCCCGCTATGGCGAAATGGCTGTTTTTGATAGAAGCTGGTACCGGCGGGTGCTGGTTGAGCGCATCAAAAACGAGAAATCGATAGCGCTCAATGGCCGCTCGGTTTATGACGATATAAACGACTTTGAACGTTTATTGGCCGATGATGGCACGATTTTTATCAAATTATGGCTCCATATCTCCCCTGAAGAGCAGTTGCGCCGCTTTATAAAGTTAACCAAAGACCCGGCTCAAGCCTGGCGCGTAACGGCCGAGGAGTGGGAGCAGCACCGCCGCTACGATGACTATCTGGCGGCAGCGGAAGAGATGATAGCCAATACTAACACGCCCCATGCGCCCTGGTCGGCCATCCCTGCTACCGATGAGAATTACCGTTTTTACGCCGTCGCCAAAGCCATCATCAATCGGTTGGAAGCGGTGCTCGATGTGACCCCAACACCGTGGCTAAGCCGGGAAGATTTGGAAGAGGTTGCGGCAATCAGCCAGAAGAAAAAAGAGAAGAAAAAGAAAAACAAGAGTAAGAAGGCATAGGGCGAGAAACCATGTTAGAACAAATTGATCTCTCTAAGAAGCTCAAAAAGAAAGAGTACAAGCAAGCGTTGGACGAGTATCAAACCAAGGTGCGTGCCCTAGGCTTTGAGGTCTATCGCCAGCAGCGCCCGGTGGTGATGGTATTTGAAGGGTGGGATGCTGCCGGTAAGGGTGGTGCCATTAAACGCCTGACGGCCCGGCTCGATCCGCGCAGCTACGAAGTTCACGCTATCGCTGCACCGAAAGGGGAGGACGCGGCGCGGCACTATCTCTATCGCTTCTGGCGACGTCTGCCGATCCAAGGCGAAATCGGTATCTTTGATCGAACCTGGTATGGCCGGGTACTCGTGGAGCGGGTCGAGGGTTTTTGCAGTGCCGACGAATGGCAGCGGGCCTATGGCGAGATCAACGAGTTTGAAAAGCAGTTGGTCGATTTTGGCACGATCATCTTTAAGTTTTGGGTCCACATCAGCAAAGATGAGCAGCTAGCCCGCTTTGAAAGCCGCCGTATGACGCCCCAAAAATCGTGGAAATTGACCGAAGAAGATTGGCGCAACCGCAAAAAGTGGGACGAGTACGCAGCCGCAGTGGAAGATATGATAGCCAATACTTCAACCAAGTACGCGCCGTGGACGGTGGTGCCCGGCAACGATAAACGGTATTCCCGTATTACTGTTCTCAAGACCGTTGTCGAGGGTTTGAGCCGGTCGCTCAACTTTGATCCATCACCCGAGAATTTAGCCAAGCTGCCGCCCGTGGCTGCGCCGACGCCGATCCCTGATTGGGCCAAGAAAGAGGCGAAGGGGTATGGGATTAAGGTGTAGGTGGGAGTGAAAAGGGCCATCGTCAAGGTCGCGTTTTCTTAATTTCACTCCCAATGGTCGGGTCGAGATTAACCAAATAGAGTTCAAAGCGTTTGACTACCATTCCCACTCATTGGTTTCCCATTCGGTCAGTGAGAGTGATTCCTCATCAAGTAATTGGTCATCTCCAGCTTCTGCCATTGTTAGTGTTATTCGTTTTTCGCCATTATTAAGAACATGATTGGCAGGATTAACGGATCAAAAACCAGAGGGTAAAAATCCGTTAATCCTGCGCATCCGTGTTCTTAAATTAGTTGGCTATAAGCATGGCGAAAACTTCAAGACATTAACCGCCATCGCTTTGAAAGCTTCAGCCCACTGCTGGCGAGGTTGATGGACAGAACGAATCACTAACTGATCAGGCAAGACTTCCAACTCGACCTCATCGGTGAAGCCCAGTTGTTCAAGAATAGGTTTGGGGATGCGGATACCCTGCGAATTTCCAATCTGAATAATCCGAGTTTTGACGGCCATAATTCACCTCGCTTGATATCGTGTCTAACCAAACATTAAGCTTCACCGCGAACCTGACTTTGAATGTAGTCATATCCGCTATTGAATTTTGGGAGCATCTTGCAATTGTAATTGTCGAGCGTGTCAACAATATCCGGATCATCAAAATCTCTCGAATTTCTGTTAAGAAAACAGCTTTTTGCCGGTGTGTTTGCACGAAGATGATGAAGCACAGAGGCATAAACGATTGAGTCTGGGGGAGAGAGATCCAAATTTACTTGGTATGCAATTGCCGCTATCAGTATATCCCGCTCCAATGGAATAACCTCAGCGAGACTTAAGACTCTGTCGAGTGCGTGGTTCAGTCTTTGTTTGTCTTCCTCACTACTGCGAATCAAAATGTTGGTTACATCTTGTAAAGTATCTACTTCTTCCCGATAGGGTTCAGAACGTAATAATTGCCCCAGTTCAGCGACTAAATCTCTAGAAAGATTACTCCTATGCTTCGCGCGTCTTCCCAATGTCTCGTAAGGCTCAGCAATACAAAAGGCAGGTAAGACTAATTTAGCCTTATCTGTTTCACAAACGGACAAAATATTTTCACAAGCTTCGTATTGTTCTTGGAGTAAAGCCAATTCTAGAACGAAGTTTGACTCAACATAAACGTTCATACAGTGATTTGAGCAGTTAGATGACCAAGCTTGATAACTTCAAATAAACCAGACTCAACCAACCAATCTTGTTCTCGCAATTCAGGGGGAAGAATATCGGTTTGCAAGAGTTTACTTAGCCAAGAGGATATAACTAATTCAAAACTTTCGCCTGTAAGAGAATTTAGCGATATTTCAGGTCCATTGTAATATGATTGCAAAAACGGTCTTGGATCGATTTCATAGTTTGGCGGAACTATTTCAGGTATAATCCCAGCATTTTTCCATAAATAGAAACGATCAGGCAAAGCTAATAAAAAGAAAGGTGTATTAGGCATCAAACCATGAGCGAGTATATTCCGTCGCATTTTTGTCGCCCAGTTACTTGAAGTCCCAAGTTTGTTCTTTACTTCAACAACGAGAGCTAGCTGACCAGTTTTATCGTAAACTGCCATATCTGCTTTGAATCTCATAAGTTCGCCACTCGTAATATAATGCTAATTATTACTTTGAGTTTAACTTTACCTTTTTAGCGGGCTTGTGTCAAAACATATCAAGGTTAGAAAAGTGTTTGAAAGTGGAAGAATTTGTAACTCATACATCACGTCTATTGACAAAAACTGTAGAGAACAACCAAAAACTCCTCAACCGGCTGAGTCCTTTGACAACGCCCGCAATACCGCTTCCGGTTCTTTAGCTACAACATTCAAGAGAACTAAGGCCGGTCCTTGCGGCTTCCTATCACCGCGTTCCCAGTGCCGCAGCGTCGCCACACTGATACCAAAAGCGGACGCAAACTCGGTTTGACTCATAGATATTTTTTTTCGAATGGCTTTGACATCGACGGGCGTAAATTCATGAACAACCGCTTTGCCTGGTTTGCCTCTGCTATACTCAATTGCTTCTGTTAAGCCTTGTTTAATACTGTCAAATGCCTCACTCATTTTTATTCACCGTAGCTTTCAATCAACCTTCGAATAAGCTTTGCTAATTCATTCCGTTCTGCTTTACTGAGATTAACTTTTTCTGATTTACCGAAGACGGTTAGCAAAAAAAGAGGGTAGTGCTGGTTGTGGTAATAGTAGATGACCCGAACTCCGCTACTCTTACCCGAACCCTCTTTTTTCCAACGTAATTTTCTAATACCGCCTGTTCCCTCCATGACAACGCCTGCGGTAGGGTTCCCTGCAAGGTAAGTGACAATATCTTTCCGTATGCCTTCTTTCAGAAGTCGTTCCGAACGTTTTATAAATTCCGGCAGTTCAACGACCGTTATCATACATGATATTGTAATCCATTGGATTACCTGTGTCAATATAGAAGAATATAGCCTATCTCGCTTTGCCGCAAAAGGTTTGAGAGGAAATTTGGTATGAGACGTAGACAAAAAAGAGGCGCATCGAGCATTCGATGCGCCTCTTTTGCTTTAAACCGTTAGGCAAAAATTTCGTTACGCTTCCATTTGCAGGAAGTGCCGAGCGTTTTCAAAAATCACTTTCGGCGTTATCTTGATGGGATGAACCCGACGGGTGATGGCCCAGCCTTTCCACAACTTGTGGATCCACCAGTACAGGCTATCAATCGCTTTGTTGCGCGGCGTTTTTACAAGCTGGCGGATAATCGGCTCCATCCAGGGGAACTCAACACCGATAGCAAACCAGCGCTGCAAGTTTTCCATTTGGTTTCTTTCCTCATCACTGCGAACCAAAATGGAGCTGTCCCAGGCGATAGCGCCGATATCTTCAAAGCTGCCGGCCATGTGACCATTTTTCTTGGCAAACTCACCGAGTTCGGTAGCCGGGTAAGGTTGGAAGAGAAATGCGTGCGCATACTTTACCTTAGCTTCGGCGTTGAGCCGCATCGTGTCGATGTCGTCCTCAAGCGTAGCCGTCGGTAGGGCCAGAATGTTGGTAGCGGTCAGGTTGATGCCGGCTTCGTGCAGCATACGGCCCGACTCGATGATGGTCTCGCGCGACATCTTGCGCTTCAGCAGGTCGTTGCGCAGCCGATCGTTGCCGGCTTCGATACCCATGCTGACCGTGTTGGCTCCCGCTTTTTTGAGCAGCGCCACTTTCTCAGGCGTAATCAGGTTCGAGCGAACGTTGCAGAAGAAGGGCATTCCCACTTCTTTCGGAAACTTTTCGGCAAACTCTTCCAGCCAATCGACGTAGATGATGAACAGGTCATCCAAAAAGACTATCTGCTCCAGCGGATAATGTTCCCGCACCCAGTTGACTTCCTCGATAACCGACTCGACGCTGCGCTGATAGCCACGCTTTTCGCGGGTATAGATTTGGTACCAGGCGTGGTTGAAGCAGTAAGTACAGTTGTACGGGCAACCCCGGCTAGCCATAAAGTGCTTGATGGGACTGCGGCGTGTAACCTCGTGTTTGTTGTACACCAGGTCGCGATCGGGCATCGGCAGATCGCCCAGCTTGCGAATGAGCGGCCGCACCGGATTTTTAACAATCTCGCCTTCGATATCAAACCACCAGTTGGGGATGTTGGGGTCTAGCCCGCCATTATCCAACGAATTGGCTAAATCGACCAGGGGGCCTTCGCCCTCGCCAACACACACCCCGTCGACCCCTTCTTCTTTGATAAGATCAGGGAAAAAGGTGGGATGGGGACCACCAAAAATCGACATCGGTGCTTGACTACCCATTGCTTCTTTAATGGCCCGGTTGACCTTAAAGTAGTAATGTTGCGAGCCGGTCATCATACTATAGCCGACGATGTCAGGCTGATAATGCTTAGCAAAGTCTACCGGGTTTTCTTGAGCGGCAATAGTCAGTTGGACATCGTGTCCGGCTTCTTTTAAAACCGCCGACATCGACATGATGCCTTGCGGTTCGTAGTCTATCTGTTTTTCTACCCACAAAACCTTAGCCACAGAGAGTCTCCTCCTTAAAAAGAGCTATTGTGAAGGGTCTAACAAGTTCACTGGATTATAGAACAACCTGGCTATTTGTCAATTTCTCTATTTTTTATCAACTTTTTTACAAAAATAAAATCTATGACGGATTGGCTCACAAAAGCTCTTTATCTGTGTTGAAAATACGTTTCTACCGTGTCCAGCTTATGCGTTCCTCGGCCCAACCCCGGGTGGCGTCTGTGGAGCTACTGCTGCCCACGAAGCCGTCGGCCGAACCGGGCATGGTAAACAATTGGCTCAAGCCTTTACCATCGGGAGTCATAACCCAGATTGCCCAAATCCCACCGCGATTACTGACAAAAGCAATGGCATTGCCGTCAGGTGACCACGTTGGAATACCGTCCTGAGCGCTGTCTTGCGTAAGTTGTTGAAGATTAGAGCCATCAAGATCCGCTGCGTAGATATTCCAGTTTCCTTCTCGTTGCGACATAAAGACAACCCGCTCTCCATCAGGCGACAGGGCTGGAGCCGTATCGGTATCGGCGTTGGTGATCGGTTCGATATCTTCAAGGTTTTCCGTGGCCGAGCGTAGACCGAATTCCGTAATACCCCACCCTCTGAAGACCAATTCGCCGGTTTGGCCGATGGTAGGATACTCGCCTTCGCCCAAAATAACGCCTTCCGTGCGTTCCTGGCGGCTGCCAACTTTGATGAGGTTCGACTTTCGGTCGCCGGAACGGCGCGAGAGCAAAACAATTTCATTGCCATCCGCCGTCCACGTCGGCAGTTGATCTTCCAAGAAATTGGCGATGATGATACCATTCGCGCCCGACAAATCCATTGTCATCAAGCCGCGTGAGCTGTCATCCCACGAATGGAAAGCAATCCGTGATCCGTCAGGACTAAAGGCCGGTTGGCTGGCCTGGCTGCGGAAGAAGGTCGATTCGCCCGACTCGACGTCGCCAAAATAGATATTATAGGTTTCGCCGTCAAAACTGGCATAAGCAATGGTGCCGGCCAAGGCCGAGCGCGATACCTGAGCCGGAGCCGGAATGAGAGCCGGGCGCGTGGGTGTGGGCGTTGGGGCCACGGTTGGCGTCGGTTCCGTCTCGGTAGTCGGCACGACAATTGCTTCATCGTAGACCGCTGCCGGCGTTCCGGCCGCAAGCATCAGTTCCCGATCCATGTTAATGGTGCCGAGGCTTAAGAAGACCGGATCGAGGTCGGGCGCTTCAAAGACCAGTTCCAGATCGTATGTATTGATTTCAAGCTGAAAAACCAAACTACCGGGAACACTACCACCAGGCGTTAACGCCAAATCTTCAAAGCGGTCGATAGCGCCCAACTGTCTCAAATAGTTCTCGCTGATGCTGGAACCGGCTTCGCTGAAGGTTAAACCGTCACGTGTCCGCATCGAGAAGTTACTGATCGAGAACTCGAAAGGAATGTTTCCACCATTTCGAGCGCGAACATCAATAAAGATATAGGCCTCGGTTGTATTGGGCGACGCGCCAAAAATAATGGGACTAACCTGGGTTGATACGACTTCTAAAAGTGGGATTGCCAACTGCGGGCCGGACGGCGTAGGTGTATCGGTTGGCCCACCGGCTAATGACTGATCTTCGAGGCTACCTTCGTCACGATCACTTTCAGAGGTTTCAAAGATAACCGGCTGTTGATCGGCCACATCATCTGGTGTTCCCGCGCCGGACAGCAACCAGGCTAAACCGGCCAGAATAAGCAGCAACACGATAACGCCCAAAGCGATCATCCAGGGCGCGATAAGCATTCGAGGCTTCTCTTCTTCTTTTTTGGCCGGGGCTGGAGCAGGTGCCGGTGCGGCTACGGGAGGCGGAACTGCACTGGGAACGGTTCTATCCCGTGCCCGATGCATCGCTACGGTTGATTGCGCCGACAAATTTTGCTTCCACACAATCTTGGTTTCGGCGATAGTAACAACCTGACCGGGCGTAAATTTTGTCCACGTGTCCGGCTCTAACTTATTATCATTGACGAGTGTGCCATTGGCACTGTCCAGGTCGCGTACTTCCCAGACATTTCCGGTGCGTCGAAATTCGGCATGGTGCCGAGAAGAACGGGGATCGGTCAGAACCAGATCGTTATCCAGTTCCCGACCTGCTTTTATGATTGTCCCCTCTCCCTCGGGCAAAGGAAATTTCTCAGATTTGCCTTCAGGACTTCTAACCATGAAGTGATCTTTGGCAGCATCACCTTGTACATTTTTTGCTGATTCTTCGGGCATTTCCTTCTACCTTCATTGATATGGATTTATTCAGTAACGGTCCGTTTGTACATGTCTACGATCTTGATGTCCCCAAAAGCATGTACTCACTTCCCACTGAAACCTTCATTCTACAGAAAGAATTATACTTGTCCAATTAACCCACCTTAAGGCAACGAAGCATACTACAAGAACAGACCAGACAGGTTTTGTTCAAAAACGTATTGTAACAATGATTTCGAACGAAAAGTTGCCGCCAATAGAATAAATCGTTGGAAACCTGTCAGGTCTTATCAATCGACCTTAGGCCGTTTTTTGGCAGGGAGATTATAATACCGACTCAGCGGTCAGGCAACGTTGCGTCTACGGGGCTAGGGTAAAGCAACCGTCGAGACAACTTTGCCCATTGTCGGGGGGTGTAATAGCATATTGGCATATGAGGCATTGGCCATAGGGCAGTGGCATTCACCATTGTAAATACTGTGCCGTAGTTTAGCCATTTCATTACCGGTCCAGATACGGCGCAAATCGTAGTCATTCTCACGCAGGTTACCGACGCCTTCAGCCCGAATGCAGCAACTCCACAAATCACCATTAGGAGCGATTTGGCAGCTTGCCCAACCGGCATAGCAAGGGATGACCTGCTTGCGTTCGTACAGAACGCGCTTGGCTAATTGATAATATTCAGCCCGAAACGCTTGGGTAATTTTGGCAAAACCAGATACGCGCCGCTGGCGAGCTTTCTCACTTAAGAAATCGGCGATGGGGCCATACTTCTCCGCCATCGGCGTAATTTCCCAGCCGACGGTATCAAGCTCGACCCGTTCTTCAGCGATTTCGGTGATATAGCTATCCGGCTTCAAAAACTCCAAACCGGCGTATATTTCAAAAAAGCGGTCGATGTTGTAGTTGGAGATAACGGTATGGTTCGTCAGCACCAGGTTTTTGTGCCGCTTTTGCAGCCCCTTAAGCGCCGACCACGTATGCATCGCCTTTTTCCAATTGCCCGGCACCATCCGAATTTCATCGTGGCGCTCGCCGACATCATCGAGCGATAAATTGATGCCGATGTTCGATTTGGGCGCACCCTCACACAGGCGATCAACGCCATCGACAATGCGTTTGGTAAGGAGACCGTTGGTGGGGATGGTAATGACCGATGGGCGGCAATGTTCGTAGACCGACAGCGCCATATCGACAGTATCGCGCCGAAAAAATGGCTCGCCGCCGGTAAAGGT
>JAGRBZ010001177.1 GCA_020433805.1 Anaerolineae bacterium | reverse complement strand
AGCGCCACCCTCAAATCGATCGATGCCATTGCCGCCATCAATCCGGCAGTTGTACCCAGCGACTACATCCTTGAGGCCGAAGAGGATGAACCGACAGCGGAGGAAAAGATTTACGAACCGGACATCATTGTTTTGCTCACCGACGGCGCGAACAGCCAGGGTCCCAATCCCCTCGATGCTGCCCAACAAGCCGCCGATCGCGGTATCCGGGTTTACACCATCGGCTTCGGCACCTCAGACCCAGGCCAGATGATCTGCTCGCAGCAGCAGATGGGCAGCGATACTTTTAGCGGTGGTTTCGGTGGCTTTGGGGGTGGCTTTGGCGGCGGTGGGGGCGGCAATTTTCGGCGGTTTGTTGTCATTGATGAAACAACCTTGCGAACTGTGGCCGATATGACCGGCGGCGCTTATTTCCGGGCCGAAAACGCAGACCAATTACTGGACGTGTTTCTCAACCTGCCGACTCAGATCGTGCTGCAAAAACAATCCTTGGAAATCAGCGTTCTCTTTTCGATACTAGGGGCCATCTTTGTGATCGCGGCGGTGA
>JAGRBZ010001176.1 GCA_020433805.1 Anaerolineae bacterium | reverse complement strand
GTGAAGCCGGCGTTGGGGGTATCATCCCACTGCACAGGCGTGCGCGCATTGTCACGGCTCTTGCGATGCACCATTGACAACACCATCGCCGGATCAGCCCCTGCTTCCACTGCCTCACGGTAGAGGTTGCGCGTGGCGATGTCCCGATAGTCGTCAATCGACGCGAAGGCCACATTGGTCATGCCGATCTCTTCGCCCTGGTAGATGTAGGGTGTCCCCTGGAGCATGTGCAAGAAGGTACCCAGCAGCTTGGCCGATTCGACTCGGTACTCCCCGTCGTTGCCGAAGCGCGAGACCTGGCGGGGCTGATCGTGGTTGGAGAGATATTGGCTGTTCCACCCTTTGCCCGCCAAATCCTGCTGCCACCGCGTCATCACCGCTTTCAGATCGAGCAGATCCCACTGTCGCCAGCCACGGCCCAACAGTGCCGCCGGATCGACATCAAGCCCCATGTGCTCGAAATGAAAGACCATGTTGAGCGCGCCATGCTTCGGGTTGGTCAGTGCGATCGCTTGGGCGGTGGTAACTTCAACGGTTTCGCCGACGGTTA
>JAGRBZ010001175.1 GCA_020433805.1 Anaerolineae bacterium | reverse complement strand
CGCCCAGAACGGTTCAGTGGCCTCATTCCCCTCATAAATTCAGTGTTTCTATCTCGCCCCATAACTGAAACGCACCCCACCTGCACTGCACGCAGGCGCAAGTGTCTGTGTTAATCTGTGGACAACGCTTTAAACGCCTGCCTTTAAAGCAGCTCCGGTGTGTGCTCTTTATCGTCGCGACATAGCATACCCGCAAGTTTAAGAATAAGATAGTGTCATCCGTTTGATGTAGTGCGTAATGCGTAGTACGTAAAGAGTAGCTACTCAACACGCACTACGCACTACGCACTACGCAATAAACAATAGAAAACCATGACGAAAACTTAGAGACACCCACATCATAACAAATTCACCTCCGGCTGTCTGTCCGATAATTGGGACAATCTTGTCCTATTTTTTGGACAATTAAAGCCTATCGCAACCGAATGAATTCGGTCGCTGCTAAAGAAACCTGTTGAAACAGGTTATTTGGTTTCCCCTTAACGGCTTTTCTCCATTCTTCATTCTCCATTCTCCATTCTAAATTCTCCATTCTAAATTCTCCACTCTG
>JAGRBZ010001174.1 GCA_020433805.1 Anaerolineae bacterium | reverse complement strand
TTCATCCACGCCTTTCGCGGTAGTCATCGTTTTGTCTTGGATTATCTGGTTGAAGAAGTTTTACAGCGTCAGCCGGCGCCTGTGCGCATTTTCTTGCTCCAGACTGCAATTCTCGGCCGTTTGTGTGGGCCGCTCTGTGATGCTGTCACGCAGCAGGCTGATGGCCGCGATCTGCTGGTGTTGCTGGAACGCGCCAATCTCTTCATAGTGCCGTTGGATGACAAGCGTGAGTGGTATCGCTATCATCACCTCTTTGCCGATGTTCTCTATGCTCACGCCCTGAAAGAGCAGCCCGCCCAGGTTGCGACCTGGCATGGGCGGGCGAGCGCCTGGTACGAAGCGCATGGCTTGCGCGCCGAAGCCATCCATCATGCGCTGGCCGCCACAGATTTTGCGCGGGCGGCGGACTTGGTGGAGTTGACCTGGCCGGCCCTGCACCGAAGTAATTTTCGCTCCGCCGCCTTGCAGGGTTGGATGAAGGCGCTGCCGACGGCGGTGGTGCGCACCAGACCCGTTCTTAGCGTTGGCTATGCTTGGGAGTATCTGAATCA
>JAGRBZ010001173.1 GCA_020433805.1 Anaerolineae bacterium | reverse complement strand
CCCCAGATGCCCACGAGGCCGTGGACCGGCCAGGCGCCGACGGTATCATCGATCTTGAACGCTTCCAGCATGTCGATGCCGAGGCCGACCAAGATGCCGCCGACGATGCCGATGATGATGGCTTCCACATTGGTCACCGAATCGCAGTTTGCGGTGATCGCCACCAGACCGGCCAGCATGCCGTTGAGCGTGTAGCCCAGGTCTGGTTTGCCTTTGCGAATCCAACTGTAGATCATGCCGAGCAGCGTACCGGCGCCCGCAGCCAAAGCCGTGTTGGTGGCGATGAGCATGGTGGCATCCGTGTTGGCGGCGCCGGTGAAGGCAAGCTGGCTGCCGGGGTTAAAGCCGAACCAGCCGACGAAGAGGATAAACACACCCAGTGTGGACAGGCTCATGCTGTGCGCGGGGAAGGGATTCTTGCCCTTCTCGGCGAAGCGGCCGATACGGGGCCCGAGCACCAGCACGGCCGCCAGCGCCGCAAAACCACCCACCGAATGGACGACGATGGAGCCGGCAAAGTCGTAGAAGCCCATGGCGTCCAGCCAGCCGCC
>JAGRBZ010001172.1 GCA_020433805.1 Anaerolineae bacterium | reverse complement strand
AGAGTTCTTTGTGTAGTAGTGGTTTCGTCATAAGGTGTACTCCGGATCTTAAACGTTGATTAATGTCATCTCTATTTAACTCTACCCGATAAAAGGATAAACCACTAATTTCACCAATTGCACGAATTGAGAAAAAAATCAGTGAAATTGGTGTCATTCGTGGTTGCCTTTACCCGTTGATTAGATATAAACCACTAATTTCACCAATTGCACGAATTAAGAAAAATCAATTAGTGAAATTCGTGTAATTCGTGGTTAACACAAGGAACCTATGTCAGATTATATTATTAAAGTTGAAAACCTCTCCAAATCCTACCAAATCAAACATCAAAACGCCGAGCGCTACACCGCCCTGCGCGATGTCATCACTAACAACGTCAAGCATATGGGCGGCCGGCTGCTGGGCCGCCGTAACGGCCACGGTCCGACCCAGGAAACTTTCTGGGCGCTCAACGACGTCTCCTTTGAAGTCAAACCCGGCGAGCGGGTGGGCATTATCGGCCGCAACGGGGCCGGCAAATCGACCTTGCTCAAGATCCTCAGCCGCATTA
>JAGRBZ010001171.1 GCA_020433805.1 Anaerolineae bacterium | reverse complement strand
AGGTCTAGCGCGCAGCAAGGTATAAATAGGCTGCTGATCATCCCTTCATCGGGCCATGGTCTTTACCTTTACAAGTTATCTTACATAAACCAAAACTGCACCTGTGTCCAGGAGCTATCGAAAGCCAATATTTGAGGAATTGTACGGATAGAGCTTACACAAAGGAATATTTACCCCTTAATCCCTACTACCTACCCCCTACCCCCGCCTTGGATGCCGCCGTGTAACAAAATATTATAACGTTGAATAGGTCACATAATGCCAACACAACCCAAAATTCGTTTTGCCGCCATCGGCCTCAACCACGGCCATATCTACGGCCAGGTCAACCTGCTGCTGCGAGCCGGGGCGGAGTTTGTTTCGTTTTACGCCAAAGAGCCGGAGCTGATTGCCGCCTTCGCACCGCAATATCCCCAGGCCCGGCTGGTCGACAGTGCCGCCGAAATCTTAGAGGATGAGTCGATTCAGCTTATCGTTAGCGCCGGTATTCCCAACGAGCGCGCCCCGTTAGGCATCGCCGCCATGCAGCACGGCAAAGATTATATGAGCGACA
>JAGRBZ010001170.1 GCA_020433805.1 Anaerolineae bacterium | reverse complement strand
GCGATGAAAATCGGGTAGTAGAGGAACTCAGGGCTGGCGGTCGCAATCGAGGTCAGGACCGGTCGCATATCGGTGTCACCGACGTTGACCGCTTCTTGAGCGGTGATGGTGCCACCCAGTTCGGCAAAGGTGTCGGCAAAGACCTGCTGGAGTTGTTCAGCATAGGGTGAGCCGTCGTGGATGGTGGCGGCGGTGGTCAGACCCAATTCGTTGAAGACATACTCCGCCATGACGCGACCCTGAACGTTGTCGTTGTGGGCGGTGCGCAGGAAGCTGGGGACGTGGGAGTCGGCCCCGGTCAGCGCCGGAGCAGTACAGGAGGGTGAGATCATGGTCAGACCGGCATCGTTGTAGATGGGCGCAGCCGGGGTACAGGATGAGGAGCAGCTATGACCGACAACAGCCACGACGGAATCGTCGGAGGCAATCTTGGTGGCCGCGGTCTGGCCGCCTTCAGCCGAGCAGCCGTCATCTTCGGGAATGAGTTCGACCGGATGGCCGGCGACTTCGCCCCGCTGTTGGATGGCGACTTCGACCCCGGTTTGGGAGTCAAC
>JAGRBZ010001169.1 GCA_020433805.1 Anaerolineae bacterium | reverse complement strand
CGCATCACGTTTTACGTTTTAGGGTGTCAACCCCACGAAACCCTGTTGAACCATTTACTTTTCGATCCTAAAGTGCCGTTCTTTCATAAACGAAGGCGCGTCTGTCGTTTTGTAACCAAAGGCGGAGAAACCCCTCCGCTATATGTCAATAAACAAACCGTGGCTACTCACGTTTTGTCATTTCGAGGCGTTTTTGCCGTGTTGTTCTAAGGTGTGGTGACATTTCGGATTTTCATGTCATTTCGACGCGCTTGCGAGGAGAAATCCCTCAGAACGTCGGTGGGTAAGTAGGTGTTGTTGGGGATTTCTCGCTCCTGCGTCGCTCGAAATGACAGCAGGGGGTTATAAAGACTGCGTAACCCCGCCCTACTATTTTTTCTCAGCCTCCGCCTTAGCCTTAGCCTATAAGCATCAATCCGCTAGCATTAAATCACTGCAATTTTTTAAAAAAACGACAGGTTTGTAAACAACGGCGACGAGATTATAATACCGCCACAAAGATAGCGACAGTGACGTCGAAAGGGGAATAGTATGAAATATTTAGACGAATTTAGAG
>JAGRBZ010001168.1 GCA_020433805.1 Anaerolineae bacterium | reverse complement strand
AATTCAGGGTTTTGTCAATCAGTTCTTCAACGGGCACCCCACCCTCCACATCAACGAATTTCCGCCCGATACTTTCGCCCAAGAAGCCGATTTACCCTGGCTGATCTACGTTATCGCCTACGGCAACCATCCCGAAGTCAACTACGCTTTAGAGCCGCTGCCCGGTCAGCCGGTCGATCTGGGGCTAGTGCGGGTCAAGCCATTCCAGTTGGTAAAGCGGTAGGAATTTGTGGAGTTTTTAGAGTTTTAGAAGTTACGCAGTTCGTGTCATTTCGATGCCGAAGGCGAGAAATCCCTGCGGCGTTTGGTTGCAAATAATGTTACTCGAAATGATATCTATACTACTCAATCGCGTAACTCATAAGTTTGTTGAATTTGAGGGGTTTTATGATTAGTAGCGATACGGTTCTCGAACCGACAGACCTGCCGGATAAAATTAAGCGCGATGTGCCTCGAATTATGAACCGGATGCTGGGGCAGACGTTTCTCTATCAAGATCAGGATACCGATAAAGACGACTACTACACCGTCTACCGCCATCGTCAGGTTTTTACAG
>JAGRBZ010000116.1 GCA_020433805.1 Anaerolineae bacterium | reverse complement strand
TCGCGGTAGGGTCAAAGTAAACTTTGACGCTCCATCATTTTGTATCTATACGCAAAATGCCAGTTAGATTTTGCTCACATCATGCGAGTGACTTTCCCGAACACCGGCAGCACTAATTTCGATAAATTCGGCATTTTCTTGAAGCTGTCTGATGGTGTACGCTCCGCCATAGCTGAGGCCGGAGCGCAGTCCGCCAACGAGTTGGTAGAGCATCTCATCGACTCGCCCGCGATAGGGGACAACGGCCTCAACCCCCTCAGGTACCACTTTATCCCAATCGGCCTGGCTTTCGGCACTCTCGTCTTTGGTTTGCTCGACGGCTTTGCGGCCCATCGCCGCTCCTAACGAGGCCATACCGCGCACCACCTTAAATTTTTGACCATTGCGAATTACCGTCGAGCCGGGCGATTCCTCACAGCCGGCAAAGAGGCTGCCGATCATCACCGTTGATGCGCCTGCGGCCAACGCTTTTACAAGATCACCCGATGTTTTGATCCCGCCGTCGGCAATAATCGGAATATCGCGCCCGGTGTCAGCCACGCCCTCAACGCTGTCCATAATAGCGGTGAGCTGCGGTACACCAAAGCCAGTGACAATCCGCGTGGTGCAGATAGACCCCGGCCCAACACCCACCTTGATAGCATCGGCCCCGGCCTCGGCCAGATCACGAGCGCCGTCATGGGAAGCGACATTACCGGCAATTAATTGCACCTCGGAAAAGTTGTCCCGCAATTCCTTTAAAATATCAATACAATGGTCGGCATGCCCATGGGCAATATCGATGACGAGGACATCGACGCCCGCCTCAACCAACGCAGCCGCCCGCGTAACGTCGATACTTTTCACGCCGATAGCCGCCCCTACGCGCAATCGACCTTTACTATCTTTGGTAGCATCAGGGTGCTGTTCGTATTTCACAATATCTTGTGCCGTAATCAAACCAACCAGATGCCCACCCTTATTAATGATGGGCAGTTTCTCTAAACGATTTTCGTGCAGAATTGTTCGTGCTTCCGGCAGAGAAATATCTGGAGGAACGCTAATGATTTGATTAGGCGGAGTCATAACCGTACCCACCAGGGCGCTATCATCCGGAGCAAGTAAAATATCGCGCTGCGTAATCAGGCCAATCAGATCACCATCGCTATCGGTTACAACTAAGCCACCTACTTCTCGACGTTTCATGAGCTGTCGCGCTTTGCCAATAGTAGCGCCGTCGGCAATCGCATACGGCTGTTCGACAATAAATCCTTCAGCCCGTTTAACACGCCGCACTTGCCGAACTTGGTCTTCAACACTCATAAAGCGATGGATAATGCCTACACCACCGGCCCGGGCCATCGCGATGGCCATTGGAGCTTCGGTGACGGTATCCATGTTGGCGCTGATAATAGGGACCTGAAGTTTGATGGTAGAGGTCAAACATGTTGATGTATCAGGATCTTGGCGGGAAGCAATGGAAGATCGCTTTGGCACAAGTAAAACATCGTCAAATGTTAAACCTTTGGTTGATCGAATTTTCATTGAGTTCTCTTTTCTTTGATGGTAACAAGCATTACTTTTACAATTACAGCTGCAGTCCTCACAACTCGTGCAAAATTAAAATTTTACCTGAGCCATATCATTTGGGCAATCAGATCAAGCGGTCTCAGTTAGGCCTCTCTATTTTTGCTCTGTTCTACTGCCCTGTGTTAAAATCTATAATGAGATAAATTTACTGTTGACGTATAAGGCACTGTCAACTAAAATTATAATTCCAAAGGATTACGATGTCTTATAAACGCGAGATAATTTCAACAAGTAACGCTCCGGCTGCTGTGGGTCCCTATTCTCAAGCTGTGAAATGGGGTGAGTTTATCTTTACAGCCGGACAAATTGCGCTTGTTCCCGAAACCGGAGAAGTAGTTGAGGGTGGAATTGAGGCGCAAACGCGTCAAGTACTAGAAAATCTGCAAAATGTTTTAATCGCAGCCGGTAGCAGTTTGGAAAATGTGATAAAAACAACGATATTCGTAACCGATATTGGCGATTTTGCCAAAGTAAACGAAGTTTACGGCAGTTTTTTTACAAATAATCCCCCAGCAAGGAGCACAGTGCAGGTTGCAGCGCTACCATTGGGTGTCAATGTAGAAATAGAAGCCGTAGCTATATCATCATAGGAGATAGTTGTACTTCAATGCTGTTTGATTTTTGTTTTGAATCGAGTATAATATTTTTTAACTTCCTAGATGTGGTTCAAGAATATATGAACTTGCAGAACCATGATCAGAAAGAAATTCCCGATTTGGAGAGGGCGACTTGGCGGGCGTAGAAGGCGACGAAACAATGTCGATGGCCGAACTTTTGGCACAAGAAGAAGCATCGCTACAAACGATTGTTCCTGGAACAATTGTAAAAGGTGTTGTAGCCAGTAAACGTGCAGGTGAAATATATGTAGATATCGGAGCCAAGTACGAAGGGCTTGTAGAGCCTAAGGATTTGGACAATTTCGACTCTGAAGAAATTGCGCAAATCAAAGTTGGCGACACGATACCGGTATATGTACTTAGGATGCAAACCGACGAAGAAGACCATATCCGTTTATCCCTTAGTCAAGCAAGAGCAGAAAAAGACTGGGATGATGCGGAAGAGTTGTTCAAAGCTGGCGATATTGTTGAAAGTGAAGTTATAGGCAATAACAAAGGTGGTTTGATTGTCAGTTTTGGACACGTCAGAGGATTTGTTCCTGGTTCACAGTTGACAAGTGTACAGTATAGTAGTCAGAACAAAGCAGAGCGCTGGGATGAACTTACCGGCGAAACCCTTCAGTTAAAAATCATAGAAGTTGATCGTACCAGAAATCGTCTGATTTTTTCAGAAAGAGCTGCCTCAGATGATCTCCGCAAAGAGAAAGCCAAAGAGAAAGCCAAATTCTTAGATGACCTGAATGAAGGTGATGTTCGGGCTGGTCAAGTAACAAGTTTGGCCGATTTTGGGGCTTTTGTGGACATCGGTGGAATTGATGGTCTCATACACCTCTCGGAGTTAGCTTGGACCCATGTATCTCACCCCAGTGAGATACTGAATGTAGGCGATGAGATTGACGTTTACATTCTTAAGGTCGAGCATGACCAGCAACGGGTTGCGCTCAGCTTAAAACGTTTGCAGCCGGAACCCTGGAGTGAAGTGTTTGATCACTATCAGATTAATCAGGTTGTCGATGCCACAATCACTAAGCTCACAAATTTTGGTGCATTTGCCCGTATTGACAATCGAATTGAAGGTTTGATTCATATCTCTGAAATTTCAGAGAAAAATATTGCTCACCCTAAAGATGTTGTCTCTGAAGACCAAGAGGTAAAAGTTAGGATAATTCATATTGATCCTGAAAGGCGTCGAATGGGGCTAAGCATGAAACAAGTTGAGGATCAAGAAAACTGGTCAGAATACCAGGAAAATCACGATGCTGACAGTACCGAGAGTGACGAGGCTTCCGAGGCGTAACGCTATTTAATCTATTTTTAGCAGTTGTATTTTTAGAACGTTTTTAATAAGTTAGTTTGTAAACCAACTATAGAAAACAAACTCGTCGCATAAGGAACCGTAAATGAGTGACAAATTTGATCGTTTTACTAAACGAGCCCGTAGGGTGCTAACCCTTGCTCAAGAGGAAGCCCAGCGTCTAAACCATAACTATATTGGCACTGAGCATTTGCTTTTGGGCCTTGTTAGAGAAGAAAATGGTGTGGCTGTCCGGGTTCTTCGGGACTTAGGGGTTGACCCTAAGCAAATTCGAGAGAGAGTGGAACGCACCGTCGGGCGAGGGCAACGTGCTATGTATGGCAAGTTAAGCCTGACGCCTCGTACCAAAAGGGTGATAGAATTAGCGGTAGACGAAGCTCGCCGCTTAGGACATCACTATATTGGTACGGAGCACCTGCTTCTCGGATTAGTACGTGCCGGCGAGGGTGTCGCCGTTGATGTCCTCAGGGGTTTGGGAGTTGGACTTGACAAAGTTCGCTCACAAACAGCGCGAGTCATGATGGAAACTTCATCACAATCATCCAGCAGCAGTTCAACACGAGAGTCCACAAGTAAAGGGACACCTCTGGTTGACCAACTGGGTACGGATTTAACGGCTCAAGCGGAAGAAGGCAAGCTAGACCCCGTTGTGGGCCGCCAAACTGAAATTGAGCGCGTTATCCAAATCTTGTCTCGACGGACAAAAAACAACCCCGCTCTTATTGGAGAGCCGGGTGTTGGGAAAACCGCTATTATCGAGGGTTTAGCCCAGCGGATAGTTAATCGTCAGGCACCTGATACACTTTTAGGCAAGCGCGTTGTCATGCTTGACGTCGGCTCGCTGGTAGCCGGAACGATGTATCGTGGTCAATTTGAGGAACGTTTGAAGCGTGTTATCGACGAAATTAAAGAATCCGGCGCGATCCTGTTTATCGACGAACTGCATATGCTCGTCGGGGCGGGTTCAGCGGGAAGCTCAGTCGATGCCGCGAACATACTCAAGCCGGCTTTGGCCAGAGGTGAACTTCAATGTATCGGTGCTACGACGCTGGATGAATATCGTAAAAATATTGAAGGTGATGCTGCTCTGGAACGTCGTTTCCAATCGGTAATGGTTGAAGAACCTTCCATAGAAGAAACTATCGAAATTCTCAAAGGTATCCGAAGTCGATATGAAGCGCACCATAATTTGGAAATCACGGATGAAGCGCTGAACGCCGCCGCAATTTTGGCGGCCCGTTATGTTCCTGACCGATTTATGCCCGATAAGGCTATCGATCTTATTGATGAAGCCGCGGCTCGGGTTCGGCTTTACAAAATACCGTTTGCGGCCGAACAAGAGAAGCTGGTAAAGTTTGGCGAGTCGTCTGAGGATGATATAGACTTCTCAAGCCGGTTATCTTCCTCTATTTTATCAGATGAAGATAGCGATGATGAGTCGCTTGATGATATTGATTTGAGTTTTGATAGCGACTCGGATAGTCCGAAAGTTACGGAAGAGGATATTTCTGAAGTCGTTGCAATGTGGACAGGTATCCCTGTACGTCGTCTGGCAACTGAAGAGAAGGAACGTTTGCTTCAGATGGAAGAGGTTTTGCACCAACGTGTTATTGGTCAAAATGAAGCCATTGAAGCAATTTCTAAAGCGGTTCGCCGCGCTCGAGCCGGCCTTAAAGATCCGAAACGGCCTATCGGTACATTTATCTTCTTAGGCCCAACCGGTGTCGGTAAAACGGAACTGGCCAAAGCTTTGGCTGAATTTATGTTCGGCAGCGAAGATGCGCTCGTTAAACTTGATATGAGTGAGTTTATGGAGCGACACAACGTAGCCCGATTAGTGGGTTCACCGCCCGGATATGTTGGTTTTGAAGAAGGTGGTCAGCTTACGGAAGCTGTTCGACGCCGACCGTATAGCGTCATTCTGTTTGATGAGATCGAAAAAGCGCACCCGGAGGCATTCAACACCCTCTTGCAGATAATGGAAGATGGTCGGTTGAGCGATGCTAAGGGTAAGAAAGTTGATTTCCGCAACACCATCCTTATTCTTACATCTAATGTTGGGGCTGACCTCATCAAGCGAGAAACGAGCCTTGGTTTCGTTGTATCAAAAGATGAATCGGTATCGGAAGAGAGCAACTATAAGAAAATGCGCGAGAAAGTTATGACTGATATGGAGCGAACTTTCCGCCCCGAGTTTCGTAACCGTCTCGATGGCACAATTATCTTCCGCGCCCTAACACGCAGCGAGATTGGCGAAATTGTCCATCTGCTTTTGGCCCTGGTAGAAGAGCGTCTTAAAGAACATGAGATCGTTTTAACTATCACCGATGAGGCAAAAGACTTTTTGGCCGAGCAAGGATACGATCCCGATTTCGGAGCTCGTCCATTGCGCCGTGTCATTCAAAGTTTAATTGAAGATGCTCTGTCAGAAGGTATTTTGGCAGGCGATTTCAAATTTGGTGATACTATTCAGGCTGATGTAGAAGACAATAAGATCGTTCTTAAAGCTATATCTTCTGAAGATAAAGAAGTTGTAGTTCCAGAAGTAGCTTAGCAATTTATAGCTCGAATTAAAAAGCCCTACGCTTGTAGGGCTTTTTTTTATTTTCTGTGAGATTTCTAAATTTTTATTAGAACGCATCTGTATCTATTGTTTGCTCTACATGGGCGTTAATAACTTCGAGAAGATAGCTTGAGCTAAAGGGTTTGGTAATACAGGCATTGGCCCCTAGCTCCGTAGCTCTAATCGTTTCTTCTAACTGACCAAGGGCTGTGATGATAATAACAGGAATATGCCGTAAATCGGGGTCAGCTTTTATTGCTGCTAAGAACTCATAGCCGTCCATAAAGGGCATTGCAATATCACAGGTGACAACGTCTGGTTTATGGGCTTTTACAAGTTCCAGACCCTCAACACCGTCGTTTGCTTCTAATGTGGCAATACCGGCCCGCTCTAGCATTCGCACAATAAGCCGGCGGATATGAATAGCATCATCAATAACTAAAACTTTTAGCACAGTTGTCAAGATAGATCACATCAAGTCTTGCTTGGCTTCTTGATAAGAAGCATAGATAGGGAATACCCTATCTAACATGGTTAGCCGAAAAACAATTTGCGCCTGAGACTGTGCGCCACTCAAAACTAAGCTACATCCATTTTCACGCGCCAAGCGTAAGCCCGAAACAAGCGCAGCTAATCCAGAGCTATCGACAAAATGTATACCTTGAAGGTCGAGGATGATCTTTTTAGGATCGGATGAGTCAATTAACTGTTGGAAGACAGACCGAAGATTCGGACTACTTTTAGCATCCAGTTTGCCTGTAGGTCTGACCAGGAAAATATCCGCTTCTAGGTGTTCGTGAGAAACGTCCATTTACTCTAATCAATCTCAGCTAATACTGTCTTGAGCATCCTCTAGGGTGTCATGGATTTCAAAAACGCGATCAAACATCGTCAACTCAAAAAGGAGCCGGGCCTGAGATTGCGGCGCGGCCAACTTTAGATTTGACGACTCACCACCAAGCGTTTTTAAGCCCGAGACAAGTGCGGCTAAGCCTGAACTATCGATAAAAGGAACATCATGCAGATCAACAATTACCTGAGTCACACCCTGATCGACCAAGTTTCTAAAAGTTTGCTTCGCTTCCTCAGCTGAACGGGCATTTAGAGCACCGCTCAGGGCTACAATACTAACATTTTTTGAGATTGATTTACGGGTAATCTCCACGAATTTCCTCCCTAGTCGTCAAAATAAAAGAGAACTTATGCATTTTAGTCTCTATAAAGTTTTGATGCAATTTATGGTTTACTATACAGATAATCTTGTGTATCCATTATGGTTAATCGGGTAAATATTTAATAAGATGCCAATGGTTGCCTTTATCCGGTTGAGAATCATACGAAACAACGTCCATGATCTGTCGGATAATATGTAAACCAAACCCGCCCTCAACAAGATGGTTAGGGTCTGCTTTTGGTTCGGGCACAGTATCAGGATCGAAACTTGCGCCTTGATCGAAGAAGTCTAATTCGATTCCATTCTCCAAAAGGCGGAGTTGTCCGCTAATCTCCCCTTTTTTGCCCCTGTAAGCGTGTTTAATGATATTAGTACAAATTTCGGATATAGCGAGTTCAACCAAGTAAACAAAATCGTCACCACGCGAGTCGGATGGTAAATGGGGCAGTTCGCGGCAGGCTGAAGAAATTTGGCGGGAAATTTCGCTCAGGTAATCGATGTCAGCGGGGTAAAGAAAATCGATGGTGTTAATGAGAGTAGGGCCGGAATGGGGTAATGTTCCTTCGGCATAGGGTAACATCTTCACGATAAGCAGCGTGGCATCATCTCTAAGGCCACGTCGATAAAAATCGTGTAACTTTGCCTGAATATGCTGTTGCAAAGCCTCGGCAGACTCGGCTGCGTGGGCTGTTACCATTTCAAACAACTGTTCAAAGCCAAAAATACCGTTATTTTGCGACTGTGCTTTGACAACACCGTTCGTATAAAAAACAAGTGTATCGCCGGGGTTCAGATTCACTGTTGCCGGTTGGCTTTCTTGATAACCAAAAACGCCGATAGGTAAAGACGTTGCTTTTAACTGCTCTATCGTTTGCGTATCGGCTCGATAAACTAACGTGGGGGGATGGCCGGCACTGGCATAGGTGAGTGTGCCTTCTAAAGTATCTACAGTAGCTACAAAAGCAGTTACAAAGGCATCAGCCTGATTTAAATCTTGATGCAAAACTTCATTGGCCTGCTCGATCATTTTATGGGGCGGCTCACCGCGCATCGCTTCAACACGCAGCATCGTTCGGGTAATCGAGGTGAGCATCGCCGCCGGAATGCCTTTGCCTGATACATCACCGATGACCAATGTCAGGTAGCGATCATCCGTGGTGATAAAATCATAAAAATCACCCCCTACTTCAGAGGCAGGCATCGAGGAGACCGCTACCGATACACCGCCAACTTCCGGCAACTTAGAAGGTTGAAAACTTTCTTGAATCTCTACAGCAATTTCGCGTTCGCGGCTCAACCGCTCCTCGGCAATTACTTTTTCGTGTATAAGAAAGTTTTTAATGATAACCGCGACTTGTTGCGCTAAAGCGGCCAATAATTTTGAGTCACCGGCCGTAAAGTTCGTGTTATTTTTGTTAACCAGCCCCACGGCTGCTTGAGAGTCTTCATCAATGATCTCTAGTGAGGTTGCCAGCAAACTATTAACGTGATCGGGAGCCAGTTCCCAAATTGGCTCGCACAAGGCAACGTTATTGCAGACCACAACCCCATTCATTTTGAGCAAATTATTTAACAAGGCTTCATCATACTCAATACTCTGTGGTTGGCTGGTTACACAAGTAAAGCCCTGATACGTGCGCAGCAAAATAAAACCATCTTCGCACTCGACAACGCGCTGAGTTTCTTGAATGATGGAACGAAGCGTAGCGATCAAATCGGACGTAACGGCTAAATTTTGGGTGACGCGAAAGATAAGTTCAAGTTGATTCCATGCGCCGATAAGTTCATCGGTCATCGAGTCCAGAGCGTGGTCACTAACCAGACTCATCACGAGCGCTTCTTTACTTAAGGTCAGTAAAGGAGCATCTCTCTCTAGAGCATCAAAGACAGACAGGTAGCCAAAATTTTGACCGTTTCGAGCCAATGAAACCGCTAGAATATTGTGATGTGATGTATTAAGGAAAATTGGTTCGGACGGAGTGCCGGAAAGTTGGTTTAGTAAATTTTGCCAATTGACCACTTGGCTCTCGCTGGTTGCTCCACCTAACACCTCTCCTTGAGGCGACAAGAGCAAAAGTTGACCTTGTGCGAAATCCTGCCAACACTTAGCAAAATTACTGAACAGAACAAGCTTATCCGGAGCAATCAAAATTTGTTTTTAACCTTAATGATTATTTTGTACTTCGCCATTATTATACCATAGTTTTTCAGGAATATGTAGCAGCTTTTTTGTATTTGCTTGGCATGCGTCAGACATGTATAGTGCTTACAAATTATTTTTGGGAGAAAGCGCATCATGCCATCACCAACTGAACCCATAATTTTTCAGTTAGGCCCATTTGCCATTCGATGGTACGGCCTGCTCATTGTAACCGGAGCGCTCCTGGGAGCTTATATAGCCACTTTAGAAGCTCGACGCCGAGGGGAAGATGCAAATCATGTCTGGGACTTGCTTGTCTGGTGCATGATTTTTGGAATCATTGGGGCCCGTCTTTACCATATTTTTTCCTCACCGGTGGGAGGTAATCGGGGCTTCGACTATTATTTCATCGAAAACCCTTTCACTACCCTGTCCCTATTTGGCGTGCAAATTCCCTTTCCTACCGCTCTTGTCATTTGGCAAGGTGGCATCGGCATATTCGGAGCACTGGTCGGCGGATTTTTGGCTGTTATTCTCTATACCAAACGACATAACCTTAACCTTTGGCGCTGGCTCGATATTTTAGCACCCGGTATGCTGCTGGCACAAGCTATCGGGCGTTGGGGAAATTATTTTAACCAGGAATTGTACGGGCCACCCACTACGCTGCCATGGGGCATTACGATCACCAATGTAAACCAACGTATTCCGCCTTATGATGATCTGACGATTTACCCGCTAACTACCACTTTTCATCCGGTGTTTTTCTACGAGTCGATGTGGAACCTGATCGGTTTTGGGCTGTTGTTGTGGCTGAGCAGAAAGTATGCTGACAAATGGCTCGATGGCGATATGTTCTCATTCTATCTGATTTGGTATCCTGTTGGCCGCGCTATCATCGAATCGCTGCGGCCTGATGCCTGGACTCTATCCGGTATTCCTACCGCCCAAATTGTTAGTTTTGCACTCATCGCTCTTGGTCTGGGGCTGTTCTTCTGGCGACGAGCGAAAACCTCGCCGCCTTCCTCTCACAACACACCTCACTCATCAAGCCCTACCTAAGCGAAATTGCTTTTATCCTGTCGTGTACGTAAAATTACTGACTACATTGCGAACTTCAACCACACGCTCGCTCTTAAAGAATTTGATTAGGAGAGGTTACAACCTGTATGGTCAAAAACAATGGCCCCCATGTGGTCTTGCTTGTGCTCGACACACATCGACGGGATCGACTATCGCTCTATAATTATCACAAAAACACATCACCCAACATCGACCACTTTGCTGAAAGCGCTACCGTTTTTGAAAACGCCATTTCTCCCGCGCAATGGACCATTCCGGCCCACGCCTCGATGTTTACGGGAGAATATCCAACGACCCACCAGACGCTTCAGGCCCATTCCATGCTCGATGGTCGGTTCGATACGCTGGCAAAACTGTTAAGCGCTAATGGGTACCAAACAACCGGATTTTGCAACAACCCGCTGGTAGGCGTTCTTAACAACGGCCTCAAACGGGGGTTTAACAAATTTTATAACTATTGTGGGGCGGTGCCTTCCGTACCGAGGCGATCCAATCGGCTGCCCAGCCCCATAAACCGACTGTGGGAATGGTACACGCAGCAGCTTCGGAAGCTGTCATATCCGGTTCAAAACGCTTTCGCGCATTCCGATTTTCTCTTTCAAGCTTCACTGCATCCCCGGTTTGTGTCGCTGTGGTCGAAGTTAGCGAATTTTAAGGGGCATACGGCTAATAGCATCCGCGACGTAACGGAGTTAGTTCAAAAAATGGATACGGCGGATAAGCCTCAATTTTTCTTTTTCAATTTGATGGAAACCCATCTGCCTTATCTGCCGCCGGACACATTTATCGACAAATTTGCGCCCTACTTTAAAGAAGATCGCGCGTATCGCGATTTTTTACGACGCTACAATGTAGAAACATTCCGTTGGCTTCTGCCCGTTGAAGAGTCACTCAACGAGATTGAAAATGCCGTTCTTAATGATGTCTACGATGCAGAAGTTAATTATCAAGATCACTTACTGGCCCAAATGCTCGAATTTCTGAGCCAGGCCGACGACATCTTGACCATTATCGTTGCCGATCACGGTGAAGGCATTGGTGAGCATAATTTCTTAGGCCATTCGTTTGTAGCCTATCAAGAGTTGGTACATGTACCGTTAATTATAAAATTCCCGGAGGGAATGGCTGCCGGTCAGCGCATCGACGAAACGATTTCCACCCGACGCATTTTCCATACGGTACTCGATGCCGCTCATATCCATGTTCCCGAAACCGAATATCGGCCCGGCACCGACGCACAGGAAATGAGTCTGGCTCGAACCATACAGGGCCGCGACCCGGAAGAAGGGTTGGTTTTTGTAGAGGCCTACCCACCGACAACATTCTTGTCGATGATGGAAAAACGCACGCCGCAGTTGATTGAGCCGTTCCACTGCAAACGCAAACGCTGGGGAATTTATCAAGATGGCTATAAGATGGTTAAAGTTGAGGGGCTGCCGGAAGAGTTGTACAATGTAAAAACTGATCCCCAAGAAACGCACAACATTGCCGATCAAAAGAGCGAACTCATCGCGACACTAACCAAAAAACTGTCATCTTTCGTTCAGCAAGCAGCCGAACGTCAGCCAAGCAGTTGGCAGACCAAACAGACGGTCAATCTGGACGATGAGCAAATGATAAAACAACTTCAAGCGTTGGGGTATCTTGAATAAACCTTGAATAAATCGAAGTTTTTGGAATCTCTAAATAAAGAAGGGTAGTAACGTTGTGATCGATCCAATTATCTTTTCCATAGACCTCGGCTTTACACAGTTAACCGTACGGTGGTATGGGGTGCTGATTGTAGCAGGGGTGCTTATCGCCGCCACTTACGCTTCGTGGTATGTCAAGCGCAAAAATGAAGACCCCAACATTGTCTGGGATCTGCTCATTTGGCTGCTTATTTCCGGGATTATCGGTGCCCGACTGTGGTACGTGATTGCTGATATTATCGGCGGCGGAACCCGTTATTTAGAGGATCCGATAAGAATCCTTTTTATCAATGAAGGCGGCCTCAATATCTTAGGTGGCGTTATGGTGGGCGCTATCGTCACCTGGTATTACACGAAGCGCAACAACATCGACTTCTGGCTCATCGCCGATGCGATCGGTCCGGCTTATCTTATTGGGCAGGCCATTGGACGCTGGGGCAACTTCATCAACCAAGAGCTATACGGGCCGCCGACAACACTGCCCTGGGGTATTCCTATTGACGCCGAACACCGTTTGCCGCCGTGGAACGACTTGGCCACATATCCTGTTGAGACCACGCGTTTTCATCCCACTTTTGCCTATGAGATGATCTGGAACCTGGTGCTGGCCGGTATCCTTATTTATCTTATCGTCAAACATGGCGACAAATTACGCACCGGCGTCATTGCCGGCCTTTCGCTGATTGCCGCCGGGGTGGGCCGCACCTGGATAGAGCTATATTTCCGGCCCGATCAACCGCGCTTCTTCGGTACGCCGGTGAGTACTTCGCTCATTATATCCGTTATTTTTGCTTTGCTAGGCCTGTTCATTGTGTTGGTTAAAGCAGGCAAAATCTCCGTACCGTTTATGAAGCCCGGCTCAACCGAATACGCCAAGCGTTTTACGCGTCGCCCCCCTGTGCCGCGCAAAACCCGACGACAAAAAATGTAGAACTGCTCATTTAAGGATGACAAAGATGGCAACCATTTCGATTGAATACTGCCGAAAATGAAATTACACACCGCGAGCCGTGAGCTTAATGAGCGAAATTATGTGGGATAAAGAGTTGGAATTTAAGATCACATCTTTAGATATTATTCCTTCTTCCGGCGGTGTCTTTGAAGTAACGGTTGATGACGAACTCATCTTTTCGAAAAAAGCGTTGAAACGCCACGCCGAACCCCACGAGATTTATAACTTGATTAAGGCGAAGTTAAAGTAATTTTAACGCTCTCCGGAGGTTAAAAATCCCTGGGGCAACTGTGACCAGGGATTTTTTGATAATGCTCAAAATGTGCTACACTATCATGTTGATGCCTTTCGTATAAACCCATGTTTGTTTAAACGTGGGTACCCAAAACTGACGTAGTAAGGTTTTACTCTACTTATGGATCAAAGAAATATTAGTAAACTTATCGGTATTTTATTACTCACAGCAGCCTTGATCTGGATAATAACGGCCAATCTCACCTACCGCTTTCCAGCCGAACAAGATATTGGAGCCCAAGAGCCTGAACCGTGGTGGGCTTCGCTCTTATTTTGGCAGGGCGATCAAGAGCGCAGTATCCGGATTCATCAAGGCTTAGACCTACAAGGCGGCTTGCAAGTAGTGCTCGAAGCCGACCTGCCGGAAGGTCAAGAACTCCAAGAAGGCGCGATGGAAGCCGCCCGCATCATTGTTGACAACCGGGTCAACGGCCTGGGCGTCACTGAGCCGCTCGTTCAGCTACAGGGCGACAACCGTATGATTGTCGAACTGCCGGGTATATCTGACCCTGAGATGGCCATCAGCACGTTGCGCGAGACCGGGCTTCTGGAATTTGTCGATGCCGGCAGCGCCCCCGTACCAGACGGTACCGTTATCGAGACCACTTTCGGCGGAGGCGGCCCGGCTGCCGATAATGGTGAAAGCACAACTGAAGATGGCGGTGAAGCACCACCGGCCCGCGTCTATGAGACCATCATCACCGGTAGCGATTTAGCGAACGTTGATAACGCTGGTGTAAACACCAACTCTCGCGTTGTAGAAATCAACTTTGCCCTCACCACTGAAGGGGGACGAAAGTTTGGTGATTACACCGGAGCAAACATCGGCAACTTCCTGTGTATCGTCATTGACAAAGTCGTGCTCTCATGTCCTACCGTTAATGCTCGCATTGATAACAGAGGAACTATCTCGCTCGGCGAGGACTCGCTAGAAGAAGGGCAAGCGCTCGCTATTCAGCTTCGCTACGGTGCGCTGCCGGTTCCCTTGAAGGTCGTTGAAAATCGTTCTGTAGGACCGACCTTAGGGCAAGACTCAGTTGAACGCAGTATTCGAGCCGGAACCATCGGTCTTGCTATAGTTCTCTTATTTATGATTGTCTACTATCGACTACCTGGTTTTACGGCAGCCTTAGCGCTAGCCGTTTATGGGCTTTTGAACTTTGGTCTGTACAAAATTATCCCTGTAACATTAACGCTACCGGCCATTACCGGTTTTATATTATCGGTCGGGATGGCTGTTGATGCGAATATCCTTATTTTTGAGCGTATGAAGGAGGAGTTGCGCAACGGGCGCAGCTTAAAATTAGCCACCGAACAGGGTTTCGCCCGTTCTTGGCCCTCTATTCGCGACTCGGCACTGAGTACGCTCATTACCTGCTTGATTCTCTTCTGGTTCGGCTCGAACTTTGGCGCAAGTATTGTCAAAGGGTTTGCCATTACGCTGGCATTAGGTGTTATTACCAACATCTTTACTGCCGTCACCGTTACCCGTACTTTACTGCGATTTGTATTTGCTCTGACCGGTGATAAGGTCAAAAATAATGCGCTGCTTATGGGCTTTAGCCTTGAAGCCGGTGACAAAACAGCCCCCGGCTGGGCCAATTGGTTTCTTGACATTGTCGCCAAACGACGATCATTCTACATTTTCTCCGCGATACTTATTGGCTTGGGGCTACTGGCAATGGTCACCTCAACCGTACAATTCGGTACTCCACTCAAGCTCAGTATCGACTTCACCAGCGGTTCCTTAATGGAACTTCAATTTGAAGAACAGCCGCAGCCTGCCGATGTGCGTCAAATCTTCACTAATTTCACCTACAACGGCGAAAGTTTTAACGATACATCGGTTACTACAGCCGAGCAGTTGGGGCAGGAAACTATCTTGGTCCGCTCTAAGTTTCTCGATGACGAAGCCAAAGTAGCCGTTCAAGATCAACTGCGAGAGCAGCTAGGCGACTTCACCGAACTCCGGTTTGATGCTGTTGGACCAACCATCGGCCAAGAAGTGACGCAAGCCGGTATCTATGCGGTTGTTGCCGCCGCTGTGGCCATTCTCATCTTTTTCATTATTGCCTTCCGCTCTGTACCCAATGCCTTTCGATATGGTATTGCGGCCATCGTCGCGATGCTGCACGATATTTTGGTTACCTCCGGCGCATTTGCCATTTTTGGCGTCGTTGCCGGCTGGGAAGTGGACGCCCTCTTCTTGACGGCCATCCTGACCGTCATCGGGTATTCCGTCCACGATACCATCATCGTGTTTGACCGCATCCGTGAAAACTTGCCGCGCTACCGCACTGAAGCGTTTGAGACCGTTTGTAACCGCAGCCTGTTAGAGACCCTAACGCGGAGTGTCGTTACCTCTGTCAGTACCACATTTGTCGTGGTCGCTATCCTCCTTTTTGGCGGGGCTACCATCAAACAATTTATCGCCATTATCCTCATCGGGATTGTCAGCGGGACGTACTCATCCATCTTCACTGCCGTACCCATTTTGGTCTCCTGGAGCCAAGGCGAATTCGGAACCCTCTTCCGACGCGTTACCGGTCGAACAACGGCGGAAGCGCAAGCTTAAAGATTACTGTTCAAAAAAACCAAAAGGCTCTCTTTTTTAAGAGGGCCTTTTTTATTTCCCAAAAAGTAAAAAATGTATCTAAAACCGGCTGACAAAGTGATTTTTTGCACAATTTGATAGTTTTTGAGAGTCTTTCTATGCTAAAATCATAAAAAATTAGAGCTAAGATTGTATTTATTAGCCATTATGTACAGATTTTTCGAGGTATCTGTTGACACAAAATAACACGCTATCCGGTTTCTACAAACTCACTCCGACTGAGCGATTAGACAAACTAACTGACTATGCGAATTTAGAGTTAGAGGATAGAGAAGCACTAACAACCGGTTTATCTCTTGAACAAGCCGACTCGATGATCGAAAATGTAGTGGGTCGTTACACACTACCTTTTGGTCTGGGAACAAATTTCTTTATCAATGGTCGCGAAGTCGCGGTGCCGATGGTGGTTGAAGAACCAAGCATCGTTGCCGGCGTTAGTTACGCGGCTAAACTGATCGCTGCGGGTGGCGGGTTCAAAACCAGCAGCAGCGAGCCTATCATGATTGGTCAGGTGCAACTTCTCGATGTTCAGGACATCGAGAAAGCAACCGCTGCAATACTCGAAGCCGAGCCGGAATTACTGGCTGCGGCTAATCGCTATCACCCTACCATTCAAAAACTAGGCGGTGGCGCGAAACAGATCGAATGTCGTTCGTTGCCCGATACCCCGGCCGGCCCGATGCTGATCGTTCATATTTTGTATGATTGCCGGGACGCAATGGGGGCCAATGCAGTCAATACGGCAGTGGAAGCCATTGCACCGTTGATTGAGCAGCTAACCGGGGGTCGAGTCAATCTTAGAATTTTATCGAACCTTACAGATAAACGCACCGCACGGGCCGAGGGGCTGGTGCCGGTTGAACAGTTAGCCCGAAGGGAATTTAGCGGCGAACAGGTAGCGCAGGCGATTTTTGAAGCCTGGGCTTTTGCTGCTGCCGACCCGTATCGGGCTGCAACCCATAACAAGGGAATTATGAACGGCATTGATGCCGTTGCGCTGGCTACAGGCAATGACTGGCGCGCTCTCGAAGCCGGGGCGCATGCTTACGCCGCTCGCCATGAACGCTACACAAGTTTAACAAACTGGTCTCTGATTACCCAGGACGGCGACAAATTTCTCAAAGGCGTTTTAGACATGCCGCTTAGTGTAGGCACTGTGGGCGGGGCTACCAAAGCCCACCCCACAGCACGCGTATCGATGAAAATTCTAAAGAACCCCGATGCACGCACTTTGGCCGAAATTATGGTGGCTACTGGCTTGGCCCAAAATCTGGCTGCGCTTCGTGCTTTAGCTGCCGAAGGCATTCAGCACGGGCATATGCGTCTTCATGCGCGACAGGTTGCTTTAGCCGCAGGGGCCACTGGCGACCAGGTTCAAAAAATCGCCGACATCCTGGTATCAGAACAGACTATTCGAGAAGAAAGAGCCAGAGCGCTGATTCAGCAGAGTGAACAAAAAGTTACAAATACTTGACAAATCCTCTACAAAAGCCAAAATATCCTATAAGTATTTTACAAAACTAAGCCGTTTGACTAAAAATACAAGACTCGCAATCCACGAGTTGCAACTTTCAGTTCTTTCAGTAATTCTTAAATCTTGGAGTCAATTATGCCATTGATGAAACCCAAAACAGAAGTCGGTATTGTCGGATACGGAAGCTACATTCCGAGGTATCGACTGCCGGCCCGAGAAGTGGCCAGAATATGGAACGACGGAGAAGGTAGCGTCCCGATTAAAGAGAAAGCGGTGGGAGGGCCGGACGAAGACACAATGACCATCGGTCTGGAATCCGCCCGCAATGCCCTGGCCCGCGCCCAAATCAATCCTCAAAACATTGGGGCGGTATGGGTTGGCAGCGAGAGCCATCCTTACGCCGTTAAGCCGACCAGCACCATTATCGCCGAAGCCATCGGCGCGACCCCGTCCACCCAAGGAGCCGACTGGCAGTTTGCCTGCAAGGCCGGCACGGAAACCATTCAAGCCGGTATCGGCTTTGTGGCCGGCGGAATGGCCCCTTATGTGCTCGGTATCGGGGCCGATACGGCTCAAGGGCGACCCGGTGACGCTCTGGAATTCACAGCAGCCTCAGGCGGAGCGGCTTACATCATTGGCGCGGCCGAGGAAAGTTTAGCGATTTTTGAAGCCAGCTATTCGTACGTAACCGACACACCCGACTTTTGGCGTCGGCCTACAACCCACTATCCTAGCCACGGCCAGCGCTTTACAGGCGAACCGGCCTACTTCCAACACGTGATGTCGGCTTCAGAAATTATTATGGAGGAGTTGGGGTATACAGCCAAGGATTTTGCCCACGTCATTCTACACCAGCCTAACCGAAAATTCCCAGAGCGGGCCGGCGCGGCGCTTGGTTTTGAAAAAGCGCAGTGGGTAACCGGCTTGCTCTCGCCGATTATCGGCAACACCTATGCCGGAGCCAGTATTTTGGGGCTTACCGCCGTGCTCGATATCGCAAAGCCCGGCGACAAAATTTTATGCGTTTCTTTCGGCTCCGGCGCAGGCAGCGATGCCTTTGTTCTGAACGCAACTGATAAAATTACCGAGAAGCAGCATCTGGCCCCGACCACACAAGATTATATCAACCGTCGGGTCGAGATTGATTATGCAACTTACGTGCGCTATCGAAATAAGCTTAAAATGCACTAGTGGACTAGCCATGTCATATCGTGACCATAACTACAGTTTTTATATAAGGAAGTGAACCGTGCGAGACGTATCGATTATAGGAATAGGGCAAACAGCCGTTACCGAACATTGGAACCGCAGCCTGCGCCATCTGGCTTACGATGCCGTGGCCGCCGCAATGCGCGATGCCAACATTGAGCGAGCCGATGCCTTGTATGTCGGCAATATGCTGTCCGGCGAAATTTCGGGGCAGTCCCATTTGGGCACCCTCATTGCCGATTTTGCCGGGCTGCGCGGCATCGAGGCGGTTAAAGTAGAGGCGGCCTGCGCCAGTGCGGCAGCGGCCTTTCGACAAGCGTATATCGGCGTAGCCAGCGGATTGCAGGATATTGTCATCGCCGTCGGGGTTGAAAAGATGACCGACGATGTCGGCACCCAACTGTCTGCCGGTTTGGCCGGTGCAGCCGATGCCGATTACGAAGTTATCCACGGCATCACCTTTGTGGCGCTTAACGCTTTGATTATGAAGCGCTATATGCACGAATACAACGTAGCCCGCGAAGATTTCGCCGGCTTTGCGATTAATGCTCACGCTAACGGAGCGGGCAATCCCAACGCAATGTTCCAAAAACCGATCAGCCGCGAAGATTTCGCCCGCTGTGGCATTGTTTCTGACCCGGTTGGTCTACTCGATGCCAGCCCGATGGCCGACGGCGCAGCAGCCGTGATTTTATGCCCGACCGAACAAGCCCGCGAATTTACGGACAACGCTATCCGCATTAAGGCCAGCGCCCTGGCTACCGATGCCTTGAGCGTCCACGACCGACGCGATCCGATGTGGCTTCAAGCCGCTGAAGACTCAGCCCAACGTGCCTATAAACAGGCCGGTGTCGGCCCGGACGATATCGACTTTTTTGAACTCCATGACGCCTTCACCATTATGGCGGCGTTGAGCTTAGAGGCCAGCGGGTTCGCCCAGCGGGGCCGGGGCACCTGGCTCGCCATTGATGGCGAAATTGGCCCGGAAGGCAGAATTCCGATTTCAACCCGGGGCGGTCTAAAGGCGCGAGGCCACCCGGTGGGCGCAACCGGGCTTTACCAAATAGTAGAGGCCGCCCAGCAGTTGCGCGGCGAAGCCGGTGACAATCAAATTAAGAATGCTACGTTAGGCATGACACAAAATATTGGTGGCAGCGGGGCCACTATCGTAACCCATATATTTGAACGTGTAAACCAATAAGGAGATAGAATATCATGGCAACTGAAATTGCTCGACATTGGAGACTCAATTCACAACGGTATCGATTAGTAGGCGAGGTTTGCCCCAAATGTGGCGTTAAAATGTTTCCGCCCCGCGATGTTTGTACCGATTGTTTAGACGACTCGCGGCAGCCGGATTTTGAATTTAGCGGCCATGGGGAAGTTTATTCTTTTACCACCGTCCACAATGCCCCGGAAGGCTATCAAGAATCGGCACCCTACACCGTCGCATTGATCAAGTTAGAGGAAGGCCCTCTACTTACGGCCCAACTAACCGACGTAGAAAACAGTGAGGTGGAAATAGGTATGCCGGTTGAAATGGTAACCCGCAAACTACGTACCCAAGGCGAGGAAGGGGTAATTATTTACGGCTATAAGTTTCGGCCTCGGCTGCCTGTAGCCCACTAAATTTTACATCGGCTCAGATTCGCGTAGGGCAAACTTAAGTTTGCCCTACACCATTACAATCTGTAGAAAAGATATAGCAACAACAAAAAAGCGAGCCAATTGGCTCGCTTTTTTGTTGTATATCAGCCGGTCAAGCACAAAAGTGTTTGC
>JAGRBZ010001167.1 GCA_020433805.1 Anaerolineae bacterium | reverse complement strand
ATGGGCCATAGACCGCGATAGATTATCCCTATTATCGCTTGCCATAGGGCATGATCATCAGCCTGCGATTTTTTGCGACCAACGATAAACCGCTGCTTGCTTCGGGAAATACGATAACCCCCCTTGTAAACTGCTCCATATCGGTGAAGCAGCCATATATACCGGGTAGTTTATGACTGCTTCGCGATAGTTTGTCATTGCTTCGCGGTGGTTTATCATTGCTTCATAGTCGTTTATCACTGCTTCACGGTTGTTTATCGTTGCTTCGCGGTGATATATGACTGCTTCGTGGTCGTTTATCATTGCTTCACAGTGGTTTATGACTGCTTCGTGGTCGTTTATCATTTTTCAGGGTTGTATGACCATTTTTCGCAGTGGTAGCGCGTTCCCCTCTGGAAATGAAGCAAACTTTTTGGGTAGCAAAAGCCGTGAATGGGCTAAAACCGCTGATGTTTCAAGCGAAAGGGCATCAATCGAAGCTGGAACATTATTTTGCTTCGGTTACGCAAGGGTTTTCATCACTTGTTCAAATTGCATTGAAGGCCAGCGGTACGTCA
>JAGRBZ010001166.1 GCA_020433805.1 Anaerolineae bacterium | reverse complement strand
TAGGGGTAAATGTGGGATAGGGAGTTCGGGTAGCCGGAGCTTGAGCTAATACTCTAAAAATTTGCCCTGAGGATTGAACTGTTAGTAGCCAAACCAACCCACCTAGAACGACCATATTAACTAGGGTTAATAGTGAAAGCAAAACTGTCCATTGCTGGTCGGTGATAGCTGCTATTTCACGTTTTAGGCTTTTCATGACCAGGCCTATGCCCTATCTTAATGCCCCCAGCTTTGGTTATAAATAACCCCGCATTGATGTGATCTATGCTGATCGATCAATGGGCTATAGAAATTGAAAATTAGCTAAATGGCGGAAATGGGTTGCTAGCGCCCTTTTCGTCTGGTCAATTTTAGGGTAAGACCACACAGTTGGACCCCATCTCCGCCATTGCTATCAAGGTTGGATAATAATAAGGTAACTACTCAATTTTTGTTGAATACTTTACAAACGTAATAAAAAAGCTAGAGTATTATTTACCAGGTAGCATTAAATTTTTCACTAAAGCCAGGCAAAGTCAAATCCCTAATCTCAATGCTACCACTAATTATAGGGGGTG
>JAGRBZ010001165.1 GCA_020433805.1 Anaerolineae bacterium | reverse complement strand
GAATGACTTTGCCAGGCCCTCATCAAGATCCTGAATCACGACTCCGAGCCACCCGCGGACTACCTTGCCTTCCTTGATCAGGGCATTCATAACCTGGCGAGCCATGTTAGATGGAATGGCAAATCCAATACCCATATATCCGCCGCTGCGCGAAAATATTGCTGTATTTATGCCAATCACATCACCGTCCAGGTTAACAAGCGGGCCCCCGCTGTTGCCGGGGTTGATGGCGGCATCAGTTTGGATAAAATCTTCATACTGCGCTCCGCCTACAATGGAACGGCCCTTGGCGCTTACAATACCGGCAGTAACTGTATTTGACAGGGCAAAAGGATTGCCGGCCGCAATTACCCATTCTCCAATCCGAAGCTTGTCTGAGTCGCCTAAACTAGCTGGGACTAGATTATCGGCATTGATTTTAATAACTGCCAAATCTGTACGCGGGTCGCTGCCAACAATTTTTGCATCGACTTTACGATCGTCATTTAGCTGGACTTCGATCTTATCAGCGTCGGCAATCACATGGTGGTTAGTAAGTATGTGGCCTTGTCGATCCACA
>JAGRBZ010001164.1 GCA_020433805.1 Anaerolineae bacterium | reverse complement strand
GTACCCCCTGGAGTCCAATTAAGTCGTACCCCTAAAATCCGGCCTTCAGGAGGCAAATTTCCGAAAAATGTTATGCGCTGTCTTTTTTCGAGCTGTAAAAGCTTTTTTCAAAATTTTGGCCCCACTAGTCGGGTTGATAATGACATTATCAGTTTCGTATCACCCCCATCCTATGATCGCCAAAATGTATTTCTTAGCGGAAGGGGTACGATTATCTCAAGACTGTAGGGGTACGACATTACGAGACTCTACAACGTGTTGCGTTTTACGACCTTATCAAACCCTTGAGTTCCAAAAGAACCGTTATGTTTTCTTATAAGCCGATGACAAAATTTACAATTGAGCCGGAATTAAGTCAAGATTGAGTGTGGTCGGTTACAATGCAGCCAGTGTAGCCACAGATAGGAGATAGATAATGATTAAGAATATGAAGGATATAGTGGATATTGCGACCGAATGCGTTAAGCATCCAAAAAACAATGCGGTCTGGTCACCCGAACTCGGGCGGTATGTGCAGCCGGAGAGTGAGGAAATACAAGAGGCGGAAGTTGACTACGGA
>JAGRBZ010001163.1 GCA_020433805.1 Anaerolineae bacterium | reverse complement strand
AGTATCGCCAGAACATCGAGAAGGACGCCGCGCTGGAACGACGCTTCGCCCCGGTCTACGTTGACGAACCTACAGCGGACGAGGCCATCGAAATTCTGCGGGGCCTGCGCCATCGCTACGAAGAGCATCACGGCGTGGTCTACGACGACGAGGCGTTGGTGCAAGCCGTCAAGCTGAGCACCCGCTACGTCTCCGACCGCAAGCTGCCGGACAAGGCCATCGATCTCATCGACGAAGCCGCGGCCAAGCTGCGGGTGGCCATCCACTCCATGCCGCCGGCTCTGCGTGAGCAGCGCCAGCAGTTGAGCGAACTCATCGCCAGCGAGGAGAAGGCCTGGGCCGAACGTGACTACGAGAACGCGGCCAAGTACAAGACCGAACGCGTGCGCCTGGAGTCCGAGTTCGAGACGGCCATGACCGAATGGCGCGACGAGAACAAGCTGGACGAAGTGGTGGACGCGGCCGACATCGCCACCGTCATCAACGCATGGACGGGCATTCCGGTGAGCAGCCTGCTTCAGACCGAGGCGGAGAAGTTGCTGGACATGGAAGACGCGCTGC
>JAGRBZ010001162.1 GCA_020433805.1 Anaerolineae bacterium | reverse complement strand
CCTTCGCCGGAGAGGCAGCGATCTGCTGATTTTCAGCTATGGATTGGTCCACGCATTGGGCATGGGCTTGGTAGAGAAAATCTTTAAGCGTGAGGGAATAAGAACATCTCTGCTCAGGGGATAATGTTCCTTTATAAGTGACTAACATTGTAGCCAAGTTAAGCATCGGGGTGGTTTGTGTGGGTCGGGAAAAGGGTAAATCATATATGTTCTGATGGATAGAGTGTAATGCAATCATAGCCGGTTCTCCTTTACAAGGATGATTTTTTGAGATGCGAAATTGAGATATTGCAAGTCTGATAGTAAAAGCGATTTGTATTGTGAATGGGTGACCCAACCAACCCGATTGATAAAGAACGCTGGCTTAACTCGATTAATATTATATCTAACTTTCCATAAATTGCACCCTTGGGAAAATTTTTTTGGAAGGCAAGGAAACTCTATATTTCTCTCGCCTCTGCAACCAGGTAGCTCTGCACACAATCGTGGTAGCATCAGAACCCAGGTTTTTCTTGAGCCTGAGACCGGCAAAGGCTTATATTTGGTGCTCAATTGGGCAAC
>JAGRBZ010001161.1 GCA_020433805.1 Anaerolineae bacterium | reverse complement strand
AGCCGCCGTTTGCCGCACCGGGCGGTACGCCCGGGTCGCCAGTTACTTCGCGCATTTCGGTGAAGAAGATTGTCTGCGGGGACGTTATGGGAGCGGCACGATCTTTTTTGCGATGTGCAACCTGCGCTGCGTATTCTGTCAAAATCACGAAATCAGCCATCGCCCGTCCGGGAAAGAAACCAGGCCAGAAGAACTCGCAAGCATGATGCTTTCGCTCCAGGAGCGGGGTTGCCACAACATCAACTTCGTGACCCCGGAGCACGTGGTCCCACAAATCCTGGAAGCTCTTCCCTTTGCCATAGCAGCCGGCCTGCAGCTGCCGATCGTCTACAACACCAGCGCTTACGATAGTCTGGAAAGCCTGCGACTTCTGGAGGGCATTGTGGATATCTACATGCCCGACCTGAAGATGCTCACCCACGATCACGCAAAGCGTTATCTAAAAGCGTCGGACTATGCGGACGCGGCCCGGGCGGCCATAGTCGAGATGCATCGTCAGGTCGGCGACCTCTGCTTTGACGAGCGGGGCCTTGCGAAACGAGGACTTCTGGTGCGACACCTG
>JAGRBZ010001160.1 GCA_020433805.1 Anaerolineae bacterium | reverse complement strand
TGGTCTTTATGGCCTATCTCAACGGCCATCAATCTCACTTTAAGATGGTTGGTGGGCAGGAGAACGCTCGCTCACTTGTGCATCTGGCCGAGCTGTTCAGGCTGGCCGATAAAGCCGGATTGTTCATCAACCCGGAACTGGCGGCTGAGCGGATGCGAAAAGTGTTAGCCGTGGCCGGAGTAGGATGACTGGAGACTGGTAACTGGAGACTGGAGACTGGGTAACTAAAGTAATTGGAGATTCCAGCCTCTAATCTCCAGTCTCCAGTCTCTAATCTCCAGTCTCTAATCTCCAGTCTCCAATAAGACACAAATAAAAATATTCGCCTTTTTTTCACGCTTTTTGTACGCCCAATTTTTATAATAGGAGTATAATTGTAAAAAATTGGGGGTACTTTACATGACAACTTCATTAGAAAAGGCAGGACGGAAAATTACGCTGGCGCTGCTGATGACGCAGAGCCTTTTTTCGGCTACTACCATTATGATATTTACGATCAGCTCGATTATCGTCGTGCAGTTGGCCGGTGATAATAAGCAGTGGCTCGGTGTTCCTTCATTAGT
>JAGRBZ010001159.1 GCA_020433805.1 Anaerolineae bacterium | reverse complement strand
CGGGGCTGGAAACTGCTGCACCGAGGCGCCTACGCCGCCGGTATCTTCGCCGTACTGCACCTGGCTTTCTTGGGTGAGGGATCGGCCGTGCTGTATGCAGTCTTGCTGGCCGCCGGCTTTGCGCTGCGTATTCCCAAAGTAAGAAAGTCCATCGCCAATTGGCGCGCCCATCGCAAACAACGCCAGCTCAAACCACTGGCCGTCAAAAGCTAAGAAACTCACGAGTGACAGATACGGTGGCAGTCGCCCCAAGGAGAAAACCTGACACCGTATTTTCGGGCGAATAGAAGGGGTTTCTAATCGAAAGAGCCGAATAGAGGCCATTTCTATTCAAAAATACGAGCCGGAAAGAGCAAAAGTAGGGTAAACTGAGAGCGACACAAAAAAAGCTCTAGAGTTAGGAGGCTCGCATGACCCTGACGTTTGGTCTAACCGAAGACGTTGTTAACACCCAATATGCGCCGATAGCAGCCCTATCAGCCTATTATCAACGGCATAAACTGTTTAAGGCGCTGGAAACCGTCGAAATCGATATAAAAACAGTTGATTATACCTCCAGCAA
>JAGRBZ010001158.1 GCA_020433805.1 Anaerolineae bacterium | reverse complement strand
CAACGCCATGTTCATTGCCTACGTGCTGGGCTTTCTCGTGCTCGCGCCCACCACGGTCATCCTCTACCTGTTCGACGTGTCACCCTTCGTTTTCCTGGCCGTCATCGTCGTCGAAATGGCCCTGCTCTGGCCCGCGATTTTTCGCTATTCGCGCAGTCTCTGGCTTCATCTTGACCAGATGATTGAGCCGCGCAAGGAGTGATGGAGATTGGGAGATCAAGAGATTGAGAGATTGGAGATCGTCGCCGCGTTACAAGCAGTCTCCCAATCTCTCAATCTCCCAATCTCCAATCTCTCCATCACGCCTCACGCCTCACGCCTCCGCCCTTGCCAACACTTGCCGCGCCGCCCGCACCATCGGCCTGTCCACCATGCGGCCGTCCAGTTCGAACGCGCCGACGCCTGCGGCCTGGGCCGCCTCGTAGGCGGCCAGCAGCCGTTCCGCATGCGCCACCTCCTCCGGCGTGGGCGTGAACGCGGCGTTGATGGGCGCCAGTTGGGCCGGATGGATGGCCGTCTTGCCCACGAACCCCAGCCCGCGGGCGAAGGCGCACTCCTCCGCCA
>JAGRBZ010000115.1 GCA_020433805.1 Anaerolineae bacterium | reverse complement strand
GAGAAACCAGGGTTTTAACTTCAGAACCGAAAATATGCGCTTGTGTGAGCCGTTTTTGGACAAAATTGATCGAATTGACCGAAAACCCTGGTTTTTTATGTCAAAATCTCGTAGCAGTACTAGTTTAGAAAATACGCGCCTTCATGTTGAATGAGGAGATACGAGCATATGGATACTATTATGGTTGGAAAAAGGGGACCTCAATCATTTTATAACTCCTTTGCTGATCTCATTACATTTTCCACACTTGGGAGCCAGTGGATGTATTCTACCCCCGGAGATGTTGCTGAAATTTTAGCAGAACTTTTGTATTCTACGCTTCAACTGCAAATGGTTTGTGTCGTTTTGTCCGATCCTGGTCAAAAGATTGATGTTAAATCGGTTTGGTTTGATGGCAGTCCTGTTCCAAATAATGAGCTAGACCACATTAATATCTTGTTAGAACCGTATATTGCTGCTAACAATGGGAAACCGGCCTCATTTCCTCACCCGTTTCGTAAAGAAACGCTCCGGATTATATCCGTTCGTGACGAAGTCGGCGATCGGCAATGTCTCATTGCCGGTGGCTCAACCGATCAAAACTTCCCCAATGAAATCGATCGGATGCTGCTTCAAACAACGGCTCGTCAAGCTGTTACGTTCTTAAATTATTTACTTGATGAAAACAGTAGCGACGGTAATCAATCTCCTTTTTATCGATTGCTCAAATATCGACAGGCTAAAAACAGTTTAACTCGAGAACATGCTCAAGAAAACGACCTGGAGGCTATGTTTGAAGCACTGTTGGACTATACGCCTATCGGTTTAGCCTTCTTTGATCGCGATCATCGTTATGTGCGTCTCAATTCGATTTTGGCCGATATGAACGGGTTGCCCGTTGAAGGCCACTATGGCCATACCGTCAACGATATTTTGCCTTCCCAAACAGCGCAACTTGTAAATGATGGTATCCGCCAAGTTTTTGATACCGGCAACGGGCTTGAAAATGTAGAGATAACGGGGGAAACTTCGGCTATTGTGGGCCAGACTCGTCATTGGGTGACAAGTTTTTATCCGGTCTTTGACAATGAGAAGCTGCTATACGTCGGCGAGACCGTTATTGAAGTGACAGAGGGTAAACAAACAGTAGAAGCATTGCAAGAAAGCCATGCGCTTTTGCAGGCTATTTTTAGCGGTACAGGTGACGCCATCTATGTCAAGGATCGGCAAAGTCGCTATGTAATAATCAATGCAGCGGGAGCCAATATTGTTGGTAAATCGGTTGAAGAGGTTATTGGTAAGCCCGTTTCTGAAGTGGTTTCGTCGGAAGCTGCCCAAAAAATTATCAACGATGAGCAGCAAGTCATGGCTGATGGTCAAGCTCGGACATTCGAAGATGCTATCGAGTTAAATGGAACAGTTTCATATTATCATTCCGTTAAGGCTCCCTATTACAATATAGACGGGGATATTGTAGGTATTATTGGTATCACAAGAGACATCACAGCTCAAAAACGCAAAGAACAGCACAACCGGTTACTGGCTAAGGCTGGAGAAATTCTCAGTTCATCTCTTGATTATGCCACACGTCTGGCGAACGTAGTTGAACTGGCTATACCCGATTTTGCTGATTGGTGTGTCGTGTCGGTTCAAAACGGAGAACGCGAATTGCGGCAAGTGGTTGCCGCTCACGTTAATCCGGAGAAGATTGCTTTGGTTGAGAAATTACAGTGGCGTTATCCCGGTGAATGGGTACTTCAAGACGAAACACCCGGTGTGCTTAGCAATGGACAGTCACAATTCTACGCTACTATTACCGATGAAATGCTTCAGCATATGGCCAGAGATGCCGAGCATCTTCAGCTTCTACAGGATCTACAGATTCATTCTGCTATCCGCGTGCCGTTGAAAGCGCGTGGGTACACGTTGGGAGCTTTAACCCTTGTTTGGACGAAAACGTATCGGAATTATACCCAAGCCGATTTAGTCTGGGCCGAAGAACTAGGGCGTCGGGCCGGGCTGGCTATCGATAACGCCCGACTGTTTGATGCGGAACGACAAGCTCGTCACGTGGCCGAGTTTGCTGTACGGCGAATTGCCGGTTTGCAAGAGGTGACAGCCAGTTTGGCAAAGGCTCTCACGCCTGATGCCGTAGCGAGTGCCGTGATAAAGCAGGGAATAGGAATTTTAGAAGCCAGCAGCGGCGCGATAGTAGCCGTAGACGAATTAGGAGAAAATCTCGTTACTGTAGGCTCTTTTGGCTATTCGGCCGATGAGGTTGAAAAATGGCATAAGTTCCCCATTTCTGCCAATACGCCATTAAGTGAAACGGTAAGAATTGGAGAGCCAATCATTCTTGAAACTTTTGGTGCTGTTCAGGAACGTTACCCGGAATTTGCTCAAGAGCCATGTTCTCCCTATGAAACCCTTATTACCCTGCCTCTAGGGTTAGAAGACAATATTATTGGCGGTATCGGTCTATGTTTCACCGAACGCCGGCAGTTTCACGTAAGCGATCTTAATTTTATGACCGCATTGGCTCGACAATGCGCTCAAGCTCTGGAGCGGGCAAGACTGTTTGAAACAGAGCGCTTGGCTCGGGCTGAGGCTGAAGCTGCGCAAGAACATTTGGCAATTTTGGCCGAGGAAAAAGAGCGCAACCGCTTAGCGCAGGAACTTCACGATAACGTTGCCCAAGCCTTAGGGTATCTCAACCTTAAAATAGCTATAGCTACCCAATCGCTCTCAAACGGTCAAATTGAAGAAGCACAGTCATCTCTGGCCGAGTTAAAACAAGTGGTTAATGAAACCTATACCGACGTTCGTGAAGAAATCTTTAGTCTGCGTTCCGAAGGGCATGCCGATGCAACCTTTTTAGAGTTGCTGAGTAAGTATATAAACAAATATAAGCGGTTTTACCGGCTTGATATTCAATTGAATCGGCATGTAGATGATGCTATGCTAAATTTTTCGGCAGAAACCCGATTGCAAGTTATCCGAACTATTCAGGAAGCACTGATTAATATTCGTAAACACGCCCAAGTCAATCGTGCTGTTATAGAGATTACGCGTAAAGATGAATACATCCAGATTTGTATTGAAGATGAAGGGTGCGGGTTTGATGCTCACCAAATGATGAAAGGCAAAGAGGGAAGCTTTGGTCTGCGCATCATGCGTGAACGCGTTGCCAGCGTTGGCGGTAATTTGAATATTTCTTCCTCTATTGGTGAAGGCACCCAAACCCGTATTACTATCCCTATCAATAGATAATTTTTTGTTGTTAGGCTTTGGCCATAACTCTACGCAGCAGATACCAGGCCAGAAAGAAAAATAGCACGCCAATCCCCGTTAGTTCCCACAACAAAAGCGGATTAGGCAGGTAACCACGCAGCATAATATCCTGTAGCAAACTAATGCCGTAGGTTGCCGGTAAAGCCCACGAAACAACTTTTACCGGTCCGCCAAGTAAGTGTAGGCCGATAAATGCTCCGCTAAAAAAGACACTGGTTAACAACAAGATCATAGAATATTGAACCGCCTGGCTATCCGTTGTGGCCGTTAACGAAATAACAAAACCAATACCGATCGCGGTAAAAATTAGCGCGGCTAAAGTAGCGGCATAATTGGCCCACGTACCCAACATCGGTACACCCAATCCAAAAACTACAACCCCGGTTAACAATATGGATAAGACACCGGCAAACAGCATGTAGCTGAGATATTTACTCAACAGTGTCTCAATGGCCGAAATAGGAGAAACCCGAAACAGTTCCATGGTGCCTTCGCGCCGCTCTTTGACAATAGAAAGCGCGGCAAAAGTAACGGCTAAGTGCTGTAACAGAAGCGCAATTACCGCCGGGGCAAAGAAGTCGGACGGGCGCAGTTCAGCAGTCGCTATGCTGTGCGGTTCGCTGCGAAACGGTCGCACCAAGACATCGGCATCAATGTCTTGAAATTCGGCCATCATGCCTTCTAACCTATCCAAATCCTCTTCCATCTTTTCCAATTGGCGTTCTTCTTCAGTAAAGGTTTCTGAGTTGCTGTCTGCGTTTTCCAGAGATTGCGACTCCTCGTCGATGCTGTTTAGCAGTTCTTCAATTTCTTTAATATCTGAACTTTCTTCTACGCCCATCGCTCGGTTCATACCGCTAATCAAACCTACTGTAGCACCCACCGTTTTTATAAGAGAGTCGCTGTCGTTTCGCAACGTGTCTTGCTGCTCTTGGATGGATGCTTCATTTTTGGCTTCCATAGCTTGATGCATGGCGTCAAGTGTCTCTTTTGTCTTAACCAACGATTCGTGGGCGGTGATCGATTCTTGTTGGCCTTGCTCAGTGGCCTGTAGCAGCACCCGTCGATTTATCTCATTTATATAAACACGCCCGAACACGCCAATGTAATCTTTTTTTATGGGATCAATTTCGTAATGGTCAAGTTTGATAGTAACCGGTTGGTTATTGCGAATAAGCTGATCGGCATCGGCCGGAACTTCGGCAATAACGTCAACTTCGCGGCGGAGTAATTTTTCTACAGCCGCCGCTTTATCTTCCATAATACCCATATAAATAAGCTGCGGGCCAAGCGATGTTACATTTTCTTCAAGCGTTTGAGCAAACTCGCTCTCTTTATCATTGATAACAAAGAGGGTTCTCAGCGGTTGCGCTTCATTATGGAAACCAATACCAAATAGGAGCAAGATGAGAAACGGACCTAATACCAGCGTTAAGACCAACATGGGTTGGCGTAAAATTGCAAAAATCTCTCGACCTAAAAAGGCCGAGAGCCGAATAAAAAACTGTAAAATTTCAGTCATGCTGCGCTCCATTTTTAACCAGTTCGACGAAGACATCGTCAAAGGGAGGTAACTCTTCTTCAATTGACTCGATGGTAAGCTCTTTTTCTTTTGACCATTCCATAATCAGTGGCATCGTCTTGCCGGCATCATCAACCACTATCTGTAAAGTTGATGAATTAAGTCGGGTAACATCGCCGGTAACAAACGGCAGCTCTTTTATTTCTGCCACAACGTTAGGCGATAACCAATGGGTTGTTCGCAGTTTGACTAACTCGCCGCCAAAAGCACGTTGCCGCAGCTTAGATGGCGTATCAACCATAAGCAGTCTACCCTCTGCTAAAACGCCTACGTAGTCACAATATGCTGCCTCGCCCACATACTGGGTGGTAATAAACAGGGTTTGACCTTCTTCTCTTATGTCCTGAAAATGGTCCCAAAATTTGCGCCTTAAAACAGGGTCAATACCGGCTGTCGGCTCGTCTAAAAAGAGTAAAGATGGCCGGTGGATAAGCGTAGCCGCTAAACTCAATCGACGCTGCATCCCGCCTGACAGATTTCGCACTACTTTGCGCTTGTGCTCGCGTAATTCTACAAAGTCTAGCAATTCATTGAGTCTCTTTTTACGCTTAAAGCCAACGCCATATAAAGAAGCGACAAAGTTCATATTCTCCCAAATGCTCAAATCATCGTAAAGAAAGAAGAGTTGCGGCATATACCCTATTTTGCGCTGCGTGGCTCGGCTAAAGTGGCTGGGTTTCTCCCCTAATACGGTCACTTCGCCTTCTGTCGGCAAATAGAGACCGGTAAGCAAACGCACGGTTGTTGTTTTGCCACAGCCGCTTGGTCCAATAAAGCCAAAGATACTGCCTTTGGGAATAGAGAGATCTATTTCTTCTACGGCGGTTTCTGTACCAAATTGTTTCGTTAATTTTTGTGTATGGATAACGGGCTGGTCCATCGTAAGCCTTTCTTGTATGGCTGTTACTTGCTTTTAGTAACGGATATAGTGTTGATCATAACATTTTTGTTTTTTGTTTCCTACACCACTTTGGGCAGTCTCACCCCCAGGTGAGGGTTAACTTATATAGTCCGAAATAGCCCATACAGATAAGTGCAACCACCCATCTGGATTATGGAACAGCATTTTAGAATAAAATAATGAACCTGTTTTGAGTCTGCCTCAATTAAAGAATGATACGTAGTAATTCCAACCATCCTCCAGCCATAACTCTAACGATAAAAAATATAACCCAAGAAGTTTTATGGAATTCACCCGGTGGAGTGTAGAGATTTTGCTTGTTGTCCGGTATGCTGAAGGCAGTTCTTTAGTCAACAGAAATTAATAAATCAATCAAACATATTCTTAAGTGGTTTCTTTTAAGAAAGGAAGAGGTAATATTATGGATTTGGTATCAATCATCTTGTGGATCGTAATTGGTGCTGTGGCAGGTTGGATAGCTGGTGAACTTATGCGTGGTCACGGCTTCGGTCTGATTGGTAACATTGTAGTTGGTATCGTTGGTGCTTTCTTAGGCGGTTTGATCTTTAGTGCTATCGGTATCGGCCCTGGGCTTGGTTTAATTGGTTCTCTGATTACCGCAATCGTTGGTGCTGTTGTTTTGTTATTTATAGTCGGTCTGTTACGACGCTCAACAGTCTAACACCAGCATAATTTAATATCTCATTGAATTTCAAAGGCCTAGCTACATAGCTAGGCCTTTTTGTTATTTTTCTCCATAAAATCCTCTGGTTTTTCGTTACAGCCCTCAACAATATCGTTCAAAATTAAACCCAAATAAAGTGGTTAATAATTGACAAAGTTAAGTCTAACGCTTAATATTGTACTGGCGTAGACAGGTTATCAACTAGTACTTTTGTTAACATTCAAAAAGTAACCAAGATTAGATTTTGGATTTGCTAAATAAATAGAACTGTTGTATTGTACTTTTGTTCACAAGCAAGTGGATTTCCTCACTAAGAAAACCAATATTTCGTGCTCACATTGCTACTTTGCCACAGAATTTGTGAATTTTGGCTAATCGTATAGGTTACTGACCACAAGCTTGACCAACCTATACTCGGCAGGTTAGCAGTTAGAATTTCTATAGCCCCGATAGTAAATTCTAAAGAGTGCGTTGTACCATGTGTACTCTTAAGGCTAATTTATCCCAATTTGAAATGTGATTGTAAAAATTCTCTGGGATGAGAGTTGATTAGTGCTTTTCGTTGGCAAATTGAAACGTTGTGTCTATGTGTCTGAAACAACCTCACGATGGTCTAGCTCTTAACGATGGTATTATTTGTCGGCAAATAAATTATTTCAAAGTTAGGTGAGTAGATGAATCAAATCTTTCATCCAAGTGCAAATGTCATTGCCAAAGCATCGATTGTTGGGGTAGTTCTCCTATTAGGTGTTTTGGGTACTGGCCTGATTTTTTTTGTGCGATCAGGCTGGTTGACTGGAACCAGTGTAGCTGAAGCCCAACCGGTACCGTTTAGCCATCTTCACCACGTTCGTCAGTTAGGCATCGACTGCCGCTACTGTCATACGTCGGTTGAAGAAGCCGCTTTCGCAAATATTCCGCCTACGGAAACGTGTATGACCTGTCACTCGCAAATCTGGACAGAAGCACCTCTGTTAGAGCCGGTGCGGGCCAGTTGGCGAGATGAAGAGTCGATTGAGTGGGAAAGAGTCCACGATTTGTCAGACTTTGTTTACTTTAATCACTCTATTCATGTCAATAAAGGTATCGGCTGTGAGACCTGTCACGGGCGCGTTGATAATATGGCGCTGATTGCGAAAGAAAATACATTGCAAATGGAATGGTGTTTAGAATGCCACCGCAACCCGGCCAAGTACATTAGACCGGTCGACGAAGTACTGACAATGGGTTATGCGGAAACCCTGCCTGAAGACCACGACCAACTGGTTGAAGGGCATGCTTTGGTTGAAGAATATGGAATTGAAGTTGGTCGTTTAGATAACTGCTCTATTTGCCATCGGTAGGAGAGAATGAGAAAAAACTTTGACATCCCGTTAATTCGAAAACGATTAGGGGAAACCAACGGCAAAAAATATTGGCGAAGTTTAGAAGAAATTGCCGAAACCGAAGCGTTTCAAGATTTCGTCAAACATGAGTTTCCTCAAGGCGCTGATCAACTTCTCAACCCGGTGACGCGTCGTAATTTCCTGAAGTTGATGGCGGCCTCGTTTGCATTAGGTGGTCTCGCGGCCTGTTCGCCAACGCCTGCTGAAAAGATAGTTCCCTATGTCCGTGCTCCCGAAGAGATTATTCCCGGCAAGCCGATTTTCTTCGCCACGGCCATGCCTTTATTTAACGGCGCGTCGATGCCGCTTTTGGGCGAAAGCCACATGGGGCGTCCAACTAAGGTTGAGGGTAACCCCGACCATCCGGCCAGCTTAGGTTCGACAGATGCATTTGCGCAAGCCTCAGTCTTAACGATGTACGATCCGGATCGGTCTCAAATTATTACCCAAGCCGGTCTGCTAAGTACCTGGAGTTCTTTTGTTGAAGCCATGCGCGGCGAGTTGGATGCTCAGCGAAGTAACAACGGGGCTGGGGTTCGTATTATTACCGAAACCATTACCTCGCCCTCGCTGGTCAGCCTGTTCCAAGACGTTTTAAGCGAGTTTCCTGAAGCCCGCTGGATTCAGTACGAGCCGGTTAACCGGGACAACGCCCGCGAAGGGGCCGTTATGGCCTTTGGTGAAGATGTGAACACCATATATAACTTTGAGCAAGCTGAGGTAATTGTCTCGCTCGACTCGAACTTTGCCCAATTTGGACCGGGTAACGTGCGATACGCCCGCGATTTTGCCGATAAACGCCGCATTAGCGAAGAAAGCACGGCGATGAACCGGCTATATATGGTAGAGACAGTCCCAAGCGCTACCGGCACGATGGCCGATCACCGTTTGCCGTTATCGACCGCCCAGATTGAAGCTTTTGCCCGCGCGCTAGCCGCCGAGCTAGGGGTTGATACGGAAGCACCTGATACCCTAAGTGAAGTCCCCGAAGGTTGGATAGCCGCTATCGCTGCGGATCTTCAAGAGAATGGAGGTCAGAGCATTGTCATTGCCGGTGACAACCAACCACCGGCTGTTCATGCGCTGGCTCACGCGATGAACGATGCACTGGGCAACGTTGGGCAAACGGTTGTTTACACCGATCCCCTGGAAGGAAACTCCATTAATCAAACCGAAGAACTGCGCGCACTGGCCGACGATATGGATAACGGCCGCGTTGATGTGCTTCTTATTATTGAAGCAAATCCGGTTTATAATGCTCCGGCGGACACCAACTTCGCCGATAATATTCGCAAGGTACCGTTCCGCGCTAAAATGGGCCTCTATTTAGATGAAACAGCGTCCCTGTGCGAGTGGAATGTTCCGATGTCGCACTACCTGGAAAGCTGGTTCGATGGCCGTGCTTACGATGGTTCGGTTACGCTAACCCAACCGTTGGTTAATCCGATTTATGACAGCCACACCCCGCATCAGATGGTTGCTGCGATGATCGGTCAGTCGGCTTCAAGTGATTACGATTTAGTTCGTAACTATTGGTCCGATGAACTGGGTGAGGATGGTTTCGATACCCTCTGGCAGCAGTCTCTTCACGATGGTTTTATTGCCGATACGGCTTTAGAAGAAAAGTCGGTTAGTGCTTCAACTGCCGATATTCCGGCTGCTGAAGCGGCTGAAGGCAGCGGTTTGGAATTGAACTTCCGCCCCGACCCCTCCATGTGGGATGGCCGTTTTGCGAACAATGGCTGGCTGCAAGAGTTGCCTAATCCTATCTCGAAGTTAACCTGGGAAAACGTCGCCTCGATTAGCCCCGCTACGGCTGAAGCACTGGATCTGACCACGGGTGATATTGTCGAAATTCGGTATCGCGGACGTTCAGTTGAAGCACCTATTTGGGTTTTCCCCGGTCAGGCTAATGACACCGTTGTGATCACATTGGGGTACGGTCGCACGCTGGCCGGCCGCGTGGGTACCGGCTTAGGCTTTAGTGCTTATGGCCTGCAAAACTCTGATGCGCGTTGGTTTGAGACGGGCGTTCAGTTGAACCAGGTTGACCGTGGTTATGAGTTAGCCTCAACCCAAACACACTTTAATATGGAAGGTCGCCATCTGGTTCGGGCCGGCACTATCCAGCATTTCCGCGAAGATCCGGAATTTGTCGAACATATGGTTGATCACGGCCCGTTTGATGAGAACTTGTCATTAATGCCTGGTTGGGAGTTTGACTCTTACGCATGGGGAATGGTTGTCGACCTTAATGCCTGTAACGGCTGTAACGCTTGTGTGGTTGCTTGTCAATCGGAAAACAATATTCCGATTGTCGGCAAAGAGCAGGTGTTGGTGGGCCGCGAGATGCAGTGGATACGCATCGACAGCTACTTTGAAGGTGAGTTGGATAACCCGGCCGCCTACAGCCAGCCGATGATGTGCCAGCATTGTGAACAAGCGCCCTGCGAGTTGGTCTGCCCCGTAGCCGCCACCGTCCACGATGCCGAAGGGCTGAACGTGATGGTTTACAACCGCTGCGTTGGAACCCGCTACTGCTCAAACAACTGTCCTTACAAAGTACGGCGCTTTAACTTCCTTGACTACGGCGACCAAACGAGCGAAAGCCTCAAAGGCCAGCGCAACCCCGATGTTACGGTTCGCATTCGCGGCGTTATGGAAAAATGTACGTATTGTCTCCAACGCATCAGCGGAGCACGCATCCAGGCCAAAATTGAAAATCGACGTATTCAAGATGGCGAGGTCGTTTCGGCTTGTCAGGCAGCTTGTCCGACAAAAGCAATCTACTTCGGCGATACCAACGACCCGGACAGCGAAGTGTCGAAGATGAAGGCGCAGCCCCACAACTACGGCGTGTTGACCGAGTTAGGGACTCGCCCGCGAACCTCTTATCTCGCTAAATTCCGTAATCCTAATCCTGCGCTGGAAGATCCCAGTGCTCACGAAGAAGGTCACGGTTAATATGGAAAGTTCGATTAATCCTTATTGCTGGTTCCCTAAAGGAGTAAATATATGCAGGTAGGACAAACAGATAAAACATCGGTTGTAGAATTTCCCGTTGTAGAACCCGGACATACCTATCGTTCTATTGGTGAAAAAATCAGCAATGTGGTACTCAATATTCACACACCGCTTGGTTGGGTGTTTGCCTTTGGTACCGGCTCGATTTTGTTGATGATGTATCTTATCTCCGTCGCCTATCTGTTTGCTTACGGTGTTGGCGTATGGGGGATTAATATCCCGGTCGGTTGGGGTTTCGCCATTGTGACCTTTGTCTGGTGGATTGGTATTGGACACGCCGGAACGCTGATTTCAGCTATTTTGTTTCTGCTTCGTCAAGATTGGCGGACGTCAATTAACCGCTTCGCCGAGGCGATGACCCTCTTTGCGGTGGTTTGTGCGGGCTTGTATCCCATTCTCCACTTGGGTCGCCCTTGGCTGTTTTACTGGCTTCTGCCTTATCCGAACACCTTTGGACTGTGGCCGCAGTTCCGCAGTGCTTTGGCCTGGGACGTTTTCGCAGTCTCAACCTACGGGACGATTTCGGCGGTCTTCTGGTTCACCGGCCTCATTCCCGATTTAGCGGGTATGCGCGACCGGGCTAAGCATCCGATGCTAAAGTTCATCTTCGGCGGATTGGCAATGGGTTGGCGCGGTTCGGCCCGGCACTGGAATAACCATCAAAAGTTGTATCTGCTGTTGGCGGCTATCGCTACCCCGCTGGTTGTTTCGGTCCACACCGTGGTTAGTTTCGACTTCGCGATTGGACAACTGCCCGGTTGGCACACGACAGTCTTCCCGCCCTACTTTGTGGCCGGGGCTGTTTTCTCCGGGTTTGCGATGGTGGTCACGCTGCTCATTCCCATCCGCAAGATTTATCATCTCGAAGATATGATTACCTTACGTCACTTTGACGTAATGGGTAAAGTTATTCTGACCACCGGTTTAATTGTCGCTTACGGTTACATCACAGAAGCGTTTATCGGTTGGTACGGTGGCAGTCAATATGAACTTTTTCTGATAAAGAACCGCTTTGTCGGCCCTTACGCGCCTTACGTTTTCGGGCTGATTTTTTGTAACTTGGTTGCGCCTCAGTTGCTGTGGTTTAAGCCGCTTAGAACCAATCTAACGGTGATGTTTATTCTGTCACTGGTCATCAACACCGGGATGTGGTTAGAGCGTTTTATGATTGTCATTATCAGTTTGACTGCCGATTTCTTACCGTCGTCTTGGGCACTTTTCGTCGCAACCCCTTGGGACTGGTCGCTGTTAATCGGTTCAATTGGACTTTTCCTGGTGCTTCTCTTCTTGTTTGTACGGACGTTGCCTATGATCTCGGTCTTTGAGATGCAGGAACTGCTCCACAAGCAGGAACACGGGCACTAAATTTAAGGAGAGATATTATGAGCGCACCGAAATCTGAAGGGCCGCTGACCTTTGGGCTAATGGCCGAATTTAGCGACCCTGATGTACTCGTAACGAAGGCACAACAAGCTTACGATGCCGGCTACCGAAAAATGGATGCCTATTCTCCTTTCCCTATCCATGGTCTGGCGGAAGCGATAGGCATGAAGCGAAGTTGGGTACCCTACATTGTTCTGTTGGCGGCCATTGCCGGGGGGATTGGTGGGTTTTTGCTGCAATACTGGGTCTCGGTTATTGCTTACCCCATCAACATCGCCGGACGTCCGCTCAATACCTGGCCGGCTTTTATGGTTGTAACCTTTGAAACCACTATTCTTAGTGCCGGGGTCATTGGCTTTTTATCGATGATGATCCTCAATAATTTGCCGATGCCCTACCATCCGGTCTTTAATGTGCCACGTTTCGAACAGGCCTCGAACGATAAATTCTTTTTGTGTATTATGGAATCGGATCCAAAATTTGATCTCACAGAAACGCGAACGTTTCTGGAGGGGCTTGACCCTGACGGTGTTTATGAAGTTGAGCAGGATGATGACAACGTCTACAAATGACGTACTCTGCCGGACTATGGCCGGACTATGATGGAAGTCTGTCTTTTTTGCCCAACAAATTCAGTAAGGTAGACGGTTAATGCTAAAACACTTTAATGCTAAAAGCTTGTTTGGGATGTCGTTTCTGGTAATATTTGTACTGTTATCTTCGGGTTGTGATATTATTCCCGGACGGCATATGCGCGATCAAGCCAAGTTTGAACCGCTGGAAGCAAGTTCGCTTTTCGGTAATGAACGGGCCTCGCAAAATTTGCCGGAAAATACGGTGCCGCGCGGTGAATGGTACGACATCGAGTCGAACGAGGCGCTCTATACGGGTATGCAAGATGGCGAAGCGGTTGAAAATATACCGATTGCTGTTGATCGCGACGTGATCTTACGCGGTCAAGAACGTTTCAATATCTACTGCTCACCATGTCACGGTCGTGTCGGTGATGGGCAGGGAATGATTGTTCAGCGCGGTATGAAACAGCCTAACTCGTTTCACAGCGAACAAGTGCGCAGCCAGCCCGACGGTTACTATTTTAATGTGATGACCAATGGCTTTGGCGTAATGTATAGTTATGCATCGCGGGTAAACCCGGAAGACCGCTGGGCTATTGTCGCCTACATCCGCGCACTACAGTTTAGTCAAAACGCTCCTCTGGATGTCCTGACCGAAGAGGATCTTGAACAGATAGAATCAGTGGTGGAGTAGTAATGAATCAAACACAGATATTGCCGCCAAGCGTAAGCCGCATTGGACGAAATGCTCTCGTTATTGGTATTATTGCCCTGGCCCTAGGTGCTGTCGGTTTCTTTATCGACCAGGAACGGTTTTTTCAATCGTATCTGTTCGGCTATATGTATGCCCTTCAGTTTCCGCTCGGGTGTCTTGGGTTGTTGACTATCCATCATCTGGCTGGGGGTCGGTGGGGCTATAGTATCCGTCGCTTCTTAGAAGCCGGAATCTTGACCTTTCCGCTTATGGCCGTGCTGATTATTCCCATCGTTGTGGGCATGGGCACCATATTTCCGTGGATTAATCCGGAAGAACACTACGCGCTGCTCGATCATAAGGCCCCTTATCTCAATGTGCCGTTTTTCATTGGCCGTATGGTCTTCTACTTTGTCGTGTGGACTGTTATTGGTCTTTGGCTCAATCAACAGTCGGTGAAGCAAGAATCGGTCGATGTGCCCGATCCCAAATCGGTTGCTCGCTTGAAACGGGCCAGCGCTATCGGTCTTATCCTCTTTATGCTAACCGCCACCTTTGCCGTTTTCGACTGGATGATGTCGCTGCAGCCGTTCTGGTTCTCATCCATCTACGGGGTGATTTATCTTGCTGGTACTGCCATTGCCGCGATGAGTTTTTCATTGCTGGTTGGTAACGCCCTTAAAAATCATGAACCCATTTCCGAACTGCTAACCATCGATCTCTTTAGCGATTTATCCAACTTTTTGCTGGCCTTTGTTTCATTTTGGGCTTATGTTTCCTTCTCCCAGTATCTCATTATCTACTCGGCCAACCTGCCCGAAGAGATTACCTGGTACGCTATTCGCGGCAACGGCGGCTGGGGATATTTTGCGCTAGCCCTTGTATTCTTTGCCTTTGCGCTGCCGTTTGGTATCTTGCTTTCAAAATCAAACAAACGGGTGTTGAAACTGATGGTTTCTCTTGCTATGTTTCTTCTCTTTATGCGCTCCATCGATCTTTTCTGGCATATTATGCCTGCCTTCTACGAAACCGTGTCTATCAGTTGGCTTGATTTCGTGATGCCAATTGGCCTGACCGGAGTCTGGCTCTGGTTCTTTATTATGCAATTAAATCGAAAGCCGCTTGTTGTCCGCCGTGATCCACGCTTCCAGGAGGTGCCTGCGCATGGCTGAGCATGAAGAAGTACTGGTAAATGAAGAAGTTAACTATGAAGAGAGCGATATTAATACCCGACTCCTTCTTGGCTCTGTGATCTTGTTGGTTGTCGTTACGGCGTGCAGTATGATGCTGTCGCTGTGGATTTTTAACTCGTTAGAAACACGCCAGGTGCAGTCGTATCCAACGCCGCTGCCGCTCATTGAACTACGGCCTACGCCGCCGCAGCCCCGCTTGCAGCCCAATGCCCTTGATCGATCCACGGCGGAAGAGGATATGGAAACGATGAACGCCCGCGAGGATGCTATCCTCGATACCTATGGTTGGGTCGATGAAGATGAAGGCATCGTGCGTATTCCCATCGACCGTGCTATTGATATTCTCGGCGGCGAAGCTGAAGAAGAAGAGCCGGGACGATAAATTTGGTCTTTGGTAGCTTTTTTGTATAACTATTGTATGTTATTTCACAAACGTACTCTGCAAATTTTATGGGTCGTAACCGTGCTTTTCGGAGCGATTTCTTTTGGTAACCCGGTCAAAGCTCAGGGAGATTTACCTCAAGATTTGATCCGGCAAGTAGGTTTTGACCAAAAGCTTGATGAGCAAGTGCCGCTCGACATACCCTTTACCGACTCAGAAGGACACGATGTTTTACTCGGTGACTATTTGGGTGAAAAGCCGGTCATTCTGCTGTTGGGGTATTACGAATGCCCAATGTTATGCTCATTGGTTCGCAATGGCTTGTTCGACAGCTTGAAGGATCTCGATTTTACGGTTGGCGACGAGTTTGAGCTGGTTGTGGTTAGTATCGACCCCGGCGAAACGCCCGAAGTAGCGGAAATGAAGCGCCGCGCTTCCATTATCGAGTACGAACGCTCAACGGCGACCGACGGTTGGAATTTTTTGGTCGGTCCGCAAGACTCAATCGAGCAACTGTCGGCCTCTATCGGTTTTCGCTATACGTTTGATGAAAACCTGGATCAGTATGTTCACCCCAGCGGTATTGTCGTTCTAACGCCGCAAGGAAAAATATCACGCTATTTTTATGGCATTGATTTCCCGCAGAAAGATTTGCGGCTTGGTTTGGTTGAAGCGGCGGATAGTAAAATTGGTTCGCCTATCGATTTAGTCTTGTTAACGTGCTACCATTACGATCCGGTTGCCGGAGAGTATACCCTGACCATCATGAACTTTATCCGCCTGTTCGGATTGTTAACGGTAGCCGCCATCGGAGTACTTTTAATCAAATTGCTCCGCAATGATCACAATAAACCCATCACGCCTCAATCGGCTTAGTTTTTTACCCGACGCACCTCAATGTCGTTCGATGACTTACCTATCTAGATGTAACGTGCGATGTAGCATCCAAGGAGGATTTTAGAGTATATGCAAGATTTTCCTATTTTTCCCGATCAGGCCTCAACCGTTGCCTGGCAAGTTGATGCCATTTATTTTACGCTTGTTGCTTTAAGCGTCTTCTTCTCAATCGCCATTGCTGCGGCGATTACCTTTTTTGCTATCCGCTATCGTAAAGGCAACAATGTTGACCGTTCGAACCCGATGGAGGAAAATACGGTGTTGGAACTGTCGTGGTCGATTATACCCTTTATTCTAGCTATGGGGGTGTTTGGCTGGTCGGCTGTGGTCTTTATTACCATCCGAACGCCGCCGGTCGATGCCGTTGAAGTGTATGTTATCGGTAAGCAGTGGATGTGGCACGCCCAGCATCCTTCCGGTAAAAGCGAAATCAACGAACTGCACGTTCCGGTCGATACGCCGGTCAAGCTGATTATGACCTCGCAGGATGTTATTCACGACTTCTTTATTCCGGCTTTTCGGGTAAAGCAGGATGTGGTTCCTGGTCGCTACTCGATGCTGTGGTTTGAGGCGACCAAACCGGGCGAGTATCATCTCTTTTGTGCCGAATACTGCGGTACGGAACACTCAGTGATGGTCGGTACCGTTACGGTGCTGGAGCAGGCCGAGTATGAAAACTGGATCGGTGGTGATGCCGCCGACGAGCCTCTGGCTGTAGCCGGCGAGCGCTTATTCACTGAAAACGGCTGTATTTCGTGCCACAACGGTGAACCCGGCGCTATTGGGCCACCTATTGCCAACGAGACCATCTTTGGTGAAACACGCGAGTTTGAAGACGGCACATCGCTCACGGTCGACGAGGCGTACATCCGCGACTCGATTCTGAACCCGCAAGCCCACATTGTGGCCGGTTATGCGCCCGTGATGCCCAGCTTTGACGGCCAACTGAGCGAACAAAGTTTGCTACAATTGATTGAATATATTAAAACACAATAAACGGACAAAGGTGACTGTCACTTGTATCTAAAGTGATAGTCACCTCTTGAACATAATTTTTCTAAAGCACGCATGGACTTAAGCACAACCCTTTGTTTTGAGTACCGTTTTGAGTACCAAGGAGGAAACAATTTATGGCAGTAACATCTCCCCCGCTAGATTTAAAGGGCCATGACCAGGAGAACTATCTCAACTGGGCCTATGGCGTAAAATCTTGGCTGCTGACTACCGACCATAAACGCATTGCTATTCTTTATCTTATCTCTGTAACGTTCTTCTTTTTCCTGGGCAGTTTAGCCGCCTTTGTACTACGCATCGATTTGATGACGCCGCAAGCCGACTTGATGACGTCAGATAACTATAACCGTTCGTTTACCATCCACGGGGTTATTATGGTCTTCCTTTTCCTTATTCCGGCCATCCCCGGCGTGTTTGGTAACTTTCTCTTGCCGATTATGATTGGCGCGAAGGATTTGGCTTTTCCTAAGATTAACTTGGGAAGCTGGTATGTCTATATTATTTCCGGTATGTTTATAATTGCGGTGGTTCTGTGGGGCGGCGTCGATACCGGCTGGACTTTCTATACCCCGTACAGTACCACCTACGCTAACTCGGCCGTGGTGCTGACGGTCGTGGGGGTCTTTTTAGTCGGTTTCTCCTCCATTATGACGGCACTTAACTTTATCGTCACCATTCATAAGATGCGTGCTCCCGGCCTAACCTGGTTCCGACTGCCGCTCTTTATCTGGGCCATGTATGCGACCAGTATCATCATTATGCTGGGTACGCCGGTACTTTCCGCCACGCTTATCCTGGTTGGTTTGGAAAGAATACTTGGAATGGGTATTTTTAACCCGGCCCTTGGCGGCGACCCGGTTTTGTTCCAGCATTTGTTCTGGTTCTACTCCCACCCGGCCGTATACATTATGGTGCTGCCGGCAATGGGGGTTGCCAGCGAATTGATTACCTGCTTCTCGCGAAAACGGGTTTTCGGTTACAAATTCATCGCCATGTCCAGTATGGCTATTGCGCTGATTGGCTTCTTGGTCTGGGGCCACCATATGTTCGTTAGTGGCCAATCGGTCTATGCCGGAATAGTTTTCTCGCTGCTCACCTTTGCGGTTGCTATTCCATCAGCTATTAAGGTCTTCAACTGGACAGCAACGCTCTACAAAGGGACCATTCACCTCCAAACACCGATGTTCTATGTGTTGGGCTTCATCGGCCTTTTCACCATTGGCGGTTTGACCGGATTGTTCTTAGGCGCTCTGGCTACAGACGTTCACGTTCACGACACCTACTTTGTGGTTGCTCACTTCCACTATGTGATGGTTGGGGCTACGGTAATGGCTTACCTTGGGGCGCTGCACTTCTGGTGGCCCAAAATGACGGGCCGGATGTACCCGGAAGCTTTGGGTATTCTCTCGGCTGTCATTATCTTCATTGGCTTTAACCTGACCTTCATGCCCCAGTTCATTATGGGCTATGTTGGAATGCCGCGCCGCTACCATGTTTATCCTGATGAGTTTCAGGCGCTGCACGTGGCCTCAACCCTCGGTTCGACCGTTTTGGGTATCGGCTACATCCTGCCGCTCTGCTATTTAATCTGGTCGCTGCGGTTCGGTAAAGAAGCTGGGCCGAATCCGTGGGGGGCCGTTGGCTTAGAGTGGACAACCTCTTCGCCGCCTATCCACACGAATTTTGAAGTTACTCCTGTGGTTACTACAGAAGCGTATGATTACGAAAACTTAGAAGAGGAGGTGTAATTTGGCACACGGCGAATCATCTTTAGTTGCACCCTATTTTAGGGATATCGAGCAACAACGCGAGACAAATACCCTGGGGATGTGGGTTTTTCTCGTAACCGAAGTGATGCTCTTTGGTGGCATCTTTATGGCCTATGCCGTTTACTTTTATAACTATCCCGAGGCCTTTGGTGAGGCCGGTCGCGAACTGGATATCGTGTTGAGTAGTGTCAACACCTTTGTGCTGCTGTGCAGTAGTCTGACGATGGCTTTGGCGGTATGGGCGTGCCAAAGCAACAAGCAAAAATTGCTTGTTATATTTTTAACGTCGACACTGGTGCTCGGTTCGATATTTTTGGGCATCAAAGGCTTTGAATACTATGAGAAGTACGAAAAAGCCCTTATTCCAGGCATAAACTGGCACTACGAAGGCGAATTTCCGGACGAGGCCCAGATCTTCTTTAGTTTGTACTTTGCTGCCACCGGTTTGCACGCCACCCATATGATTATCGGTGGAACGGTACTGGCAATTATCACCATGAAAGCCATGCGCGGCTTTTACTCCGCCGTCAACTTCGACACCATCGAGATTATGGGGTTATACTGGCACTTTGTCGACATAGCTTGGGTATTTATATTTCCACTATTTTATCTGATAGAGCGATACTAATGGCCGATCAACATCACGAAGAACATGGTGAACATGGTATTCACATCACACCGGTAAGCACTTACCTTATGGTTTTTGCCGGGTTGATGGTACTCTTAGCGCTGACTCTTTTTGTAGGTTATACTAACTTTGGTGCGTTTGATAAAAGCATCACGGTTGCCGTTGCCATTGTCAAAGCTTCTTTGATTATGTATTTCTTTATGCACCTGCGTCATAGCAGCGGCCTGGTGTGGGTTTTTGGCGTGCTCGGCTTCTTTTTCTTCATTATCATGCTGCTTATTGGCATGGGCGATTACGCTGCCCGTGGAACTATCCAGGGACCGCTATAGAAACCCGCTGTATTTGATTTACAACTTGCGCAGCCGGTAGCATCTCACTACCGGCTGTTTTGTTTACCTCAAATAACCTAAAAGCACCATCCTCTCATAATATATTAATTATTCGCATTACAATACAAACTGACATCGTTCCTCTTCGATGCCGAAAGCAACTGCTTAAGACCGCCCAGCGCGTGTCGCGTGTTCACCGGACGGTGTTGTTTTATTTCCTGCTGTACAAAGTATTCATTTATTACATAACCCAAGTTGCTACCGCGATCAAAAGCTGTCGAAAACCAGTATTTTTGACCGATCGATGTGTGGAGTAAGGAATAAGGAGTAAGGAATAACACCTTTACCCCCTTAATCCCTACTACCTACCCCTTACCCCTCGGTTTGGACATCAAGGTGGCAACCGAAGTTAAACGAAAAGGAGCTAATATGGGTATTGCTGCTGATATTGCCATCATCGTTGTTGCCGGGCTTTTAGGAGGAATCATTGCCCAACAGTTCAAACAGCCCTTAATTTTGGGCTACATCTTTGCCGGAGTGCTGGTTGGCCCCAATACCGGCGGCATTACCATCGGCGACATCCACGAAATCGAGCTGCTGGCCGAAATTGGGGTGGCGCTACTGCTCTTTGCCCTTGGTCTCGAATTTTCGTTCAAAGAGCTAAAACCCGTCCAAAGTGTGGCTCTTATCGGTACGCCGCTGCAGATGTTGTTGACGATTGGGCTTGGCTGGGGCATTGGCTGGATGCTGGGCTGGGATTGGGTCAGTTCCATCTGGTTTGGCAGCATGATCTCGCTATCGAGCACGATGGTACTGCTCAAAACGTTAATGAC
>JAGRBZ010001157.1 GCA_020433805.1 Anaerolineae bacterium | reverse complement strand
TTGAGCAGGTCTGTCAGGATCGCTTCGACCGGCAATGATTGCGGCGACGAACTCTGGAGCAAATTCAACGCTCCCACTCCCACGTGTGGGGCGACTGTCTGTAACGCAGCAACCAGATAAGCCAGAAACCGGGCCAGGTCGTTATCTCCTTCATCCAGCGACAGCCAGGCCACTCGATTTACGATTTTGGATTTTGGATTGACGATTTGGCTCTCTTTAGCACCATCCAATCGCAAATCGTCAATCATCACTCGTAAATCGTTAACCCATTCGCTGACCAGCGTGGTTTTGCCAAAGCCGGCGGGAGCAGAGATGAGGGTCACGGCGGCTATAGGGTGCGGCCCCACGCTCAACCGCGCGGTCAAACGAGGCCGGGGTACCCGATTGGGCCGGGGTGAGGGAATATAAAGTTTCGTGGCTAGAATGGGTTGGGCAGCATGTAGTTTATAAGTTTCCATCGTTTTTTCGACCAAATTGCTCTTTATTACGCCCTTACTTGGGCAGGTAGCACAACATTAGACCCGTAGGAAAGAACCCCAGTTTTTGCCTAAATGGTAAGCATGT
>JAGRBZ010001156.1 GCA_020433805.1 Anaerolineae bacterium | reverse complement strand
ACGATCTTCCGGGCCAAAGGAATTTTGCAGATCGACCGCGCCCCTGACCGGAAAGCGGTTTTGCAAGTGGTCGGCAAGCGGGCGCAGATTGGTCTAAGCGAAGCGTGGAACGGGCAGGCGCGGGAATCGCATATTGTGATGATTGGAGCCGTTGGCAGTCTCAACCCGGCTTGGCTGCAAGCGCAGTTTGAGGCGAGCCTGGCTAAAAATGTCTCGTTCTGGAGCCATCCTCTGGAAACCACCATAGAGTGGGTTCGCGATGCATGGAGCGCAGTCCAATAACAAACTGTGACTACTCAGCCGCAAGGCGACTTGGGTAAATCAGGCTGAGTAGTTACAACAAACTTATGTATAGATGAGGAAAGGTAAAAATGTCTCCAACTGATTCAACGACAAAGCGTGTCCCGGTCACCATTATCAGCGGCTTTTTGGGGTCGGGTAAGACAACGCTGTTAAATCATCTGCTGCACAGCGACCACGGTCTACGGGTGGCGGTTTTGGTCAATGATTTTGGCGCGATCAATATCGACACCGAGTTGATTGTGGGTGTGGAAGGCGAAACCAT
>JAGRBZ010001155.1 GCA_020433805.1 Anaerolineae bacterium | reverse complement strand
TCTCCCAACTTGTCCGGGCGAGTTTGTCGATACCGACGAATATTGCCGAAGGCAGCGGGCGCGACAGCGGCAAAGAACAGGCCTATTTTTACGGCGTGGCTAAAGGCTCGGTGTATGAGGTGGTCAGTCTATTAGCGATGATAGGCAAACGGGGCCATTTATCACGCGAGAGTTACCAGCAGCAGCATCAAGAAGCAGATGAGATTGCGGCAATGATAGCGGGTCTGGCTAAAGCAGCCAGCAATAGAGGAAAGAACTCCAACTCAACCTCATAACTCAAACTGGTTCGGGCGAGATGGAGTAGGGAGTTTGAGTTTGAGAGACTTTTTGCGGGAGTTTTTTTATCCCCGGCGGGCAGTTAAAGTGAGGGCTGAGGCCAGTTTCTGGGAAAGGCTCTCCAACTCCACTCTCAAACTCAAAACTGGTACTGAATTCATAAAAATTCAGTGCTTCAGTGTTTCAAACAGCCAAAATGCCCCTTCCCCGCTTGCTGAGACCCCTTCACTATTCGCCGAACCATCTGTACCATCTGCCGAGACCCCTTTACAGCTCGCCGAGCCATCCG
>JAGRBZ010001154.1 GCA_020433805.1 Anaerolineae bacterium | reverse complement strand
GATTTGGTAGACAATGCCTGTTTGCCACCAAGCGTAGTTTTTGGTCATGGAACTCTTTTGTTACCTTTCCTGGATGTTATCAAGCTATCGTAACACTGAGTCAAGATGTCGAAACGTGGTTAACGACGTCGTTATCTCTGATTCGACGTTCGTTTTACCTATTGCAAATGGTTGTAACACCTGATCAACACGTCAAAACGCAATTAACGGTGTCGTTATGACCGTTTTGACGTTCGCTTGACCTGTTGCGGACGGCTACAACACCTGCTCAACACGTCAAAACGTAGTTAACGGTGTCGTTATCGCCGTTTTGACGTTCGCTTGACCTCTTGTTGGCGACTACAACACCTGAGCAACACGTCAAAACGCAATTAACCACGTCGTTATCGCCGATTCGACGTTCGCGTGACCTCTTGTTGGCGACTACAACACCTGAGCAACACGTCAAAACGCAATTAACCACGTCGTTATCGCCGATTCGACGTTCGCGTGACCTCTTGTTGGCGACTACAACACCTGAGCAACACGTCAAAACGCAATTAACCACGTCGTTATCGCCGATTCGAC
>JAGRBZ010001153.1 GCA_020433805.1 Anaerolineae bacterium | reverse complement strand
CTCTTCAAAAATATGAAGGTGAATGGGCATGCCAGGGAATAAGACCGTATTGAGGGGGAACAATGGAATATCATACATGGTAATCACTCTATCAAGAACATATTACATTCGCGTAAGTATTTTGCTGAGGTCACAGCCTAAACATGACCCCATTGTGACTTCTGGCACATCAAAAATCAAGTGACGTTTGTTACGCTATAAACATTGAAAACAACTGACTGGTCTGATGCATAACACTCAGATAAGTAATTATGAATTATGAATTATGAATTATGAAAAAGCTTCTTGATGAACTGTTTCCTAAGAAAGAAAGGTGTTTTAAGTTCACCAAAAGGTCAAAACTATTTCGAATATTTACTTAAAAGGAATTAACCTCATGAATAAGATACAAACAAAAAAAGCAGAGATGCGACAGTGGCACAGTTACACGTTGAGGCAATATGTGGCGTTGCGCAATGGTGTCCCGTTGGGCGACGGCCGTTCCCTGCGCCATATGCTAAGGCGCTCTTTTGGTGCCGCTTCCTTTGCTGGGTTCTGGCAATACTGGAATCCGATTTGGGGATATGGC
>JAGRBZ010001152.1 GCA_020433805.1 Anaerolineae bacterium | reverse complement strand
CCTCGCGACCGCCGTTGGCCGGGAGGAAGAGCGGGAAGTTGCCCGCCAGCACCTGCTGGGCGTCGATGGCGTTGAACGCCTCGTCAAATTGAAAACCGGGCGGCAAATCGCCCAGTTGATAAAAGCGGAGCGCAGCCGCCACGGCCGTCACTGCCGCCAGAATGATCCAGTCAATCCGCTTCCACATGGTGTGGTTGAGCCTGTGTTATTGGACGTGATGCGTGATGCGTGAAACGTGATGGGGGATTGGGAGATTGAGAGATTGGGAGATTGGACTGCGGGGCACCGCGCACCCGGTCTCCTAGTCTCTCAATCTCCCAATCTCCTTTCACGCATCACGTTTCACGCACCAAGTTTCATATCAATCATCCCGTGATTATACCTGATGGCACGGATTGGGCGCGAAGCCGCGCGCGGACGAGGCAAGCGCCACGGTTGCCGCGTCAGGGTGACGTCCATCTCAACTTGGGTGCAACGACGCGCGTCCTGTTTCGTTCGCACGCCCTCGTGCGAACCGGACGAATACCATGCCCAAATCCGTGAGGCGCCCTCCATCTGGGGTGCATCA
>JAGRBZ010001151.1 GCA_020433805.1 Anaerolineae bacterium | reverse complement strand
ATTTTGAACGGTTTGGACATAGCACGAGCAGAGATAAAACCTGGCTGGCTATAATAACGGAAATAGCGCTGTCAGACAGTTATATCGAGATTGGCGACAGCCATCAGGCCAAGCTACAGGAAAGTTCGCCGAAATCGGGAAATGCTGACGGGCAGACTTCAGCCCGCGATACTGGCGTGATCCGGAATGGATCTCGGTGTGTTAATGGCTCCCCGGGACGGGCTCGAACCGCCGACCCAATGATTAACAGTCATTTGCTCTACCAACTGAGCTACCGGGGAACTGAAGGCGCGTATACTAATGATATCTGTGCAAGCGGTCAAGGCCTGTACCGACAGCACAGGCCAATTTTTCAGTCACTTACTTGCGGGTGATACGATCAAGGTCGGAAATCAGTTCGTTAAGTGCGTCCATCTTGCTGGCACCAGCTGCGCCAACCGGCTTTGCATTACCAGCGGCCTCAGCTGGACTGGCATCCGTCGAGGACTGCATGCGGTTTTTTTCCTTGAGATATCGACGGTAGAACTCGTCGGGTGACAAACCATCCGTCTTTGTGGATGCAGAAGCGG
>JAGRBZ010001150.1 GCA_020433805.1 Anaerolineae bacterium | reverse complement strand
AATTGGGAGCGGCGGAGGGGCGACGCCCATGAGAGCGCCGCCCATGCCTCTTTACCCTTCAGCCTTGGCCAGTTCCTCGTAGTGGCGCCAACGCTTCCACACGAACTCCTGGGCTTCCTTGAGCAACGCTTCGGCTGCCGCCGGGTTGGTCTGGTTCAACATGCGGAAGCGGTTCTCGTTGTAGGCGTAATCTTTGAGCGGAATCCGCGGCGCCTTGGAATCCAATTGCAGCGGGTTCTTCTCCTCCAGCTCCAGCCGCGGGTCGTAGCGCCAGAGCGGCCAGTAGCCGGACTCCACGGCCAGACGCTGCTGGTCCAGGCCCTTGGCCATGTTGATGCCGTGGGCGATGCAGTGGCTGTAGGCGATGACGAGCGACGGCCCGTCATACGCTTCCGCCTCCATGATGGCCCGCACGGTCTGGGCGTCGTTGGCGCCCATGGCCACCCGGGCCACGTAGACGTTGCCGTAGCTCATGGCCATCATGCCCAAGTCCTTCTTGGGTGTGGCCTTGCCGCCGGCCGCAAACTTGGCCACCGCGCCCAGCGATGTCGCCTTGGACGCCTGGCCGC
>JAGRBZ010001149.1 GCA_020433805.1 Anaerolineae bacterium | reverse complement strand
GTGTAATTCGTGGCTAAAAAACGTGGATTGCGTAAATCCTGGGATAGTAGGATTGTCCGGCTTCGTGAAACAGGTAGATGGCCGCTTCGATGCTATCGCTATCGCCTTCCAACGCCTGTAGATAAGCTTCATCGCCGACCCGCCGAATTTGGTTGAACGCATCGACGTAATCTAACGGAATGGCAATCGAGGTTGCGCCCTGTTTGGCCATCGCGCTACCGGCCTCGGACAAGCGGGGCCGGATCGTGACGGTACGGTTGACGGGGATGTGGCCCGTTTCCTCCAACACCAGCTTCTGCTGCTGCGAGGCATTGGTTAGGAATTCGGCCAACCGCAGCCCGGCTTGTATTTTTGCGGGCGCCGCCGCGCGGTTAAAGGCGATGACATCCAGCGAGGCCAATGGACTGGCCGGGCCGGCCGCGCCGCTCGGCAGCGGGCTGACGCCCACATCCGTTTCGTCGATGACCTCTTTAAGTTGGGGTAATGAGTCGGTTGAGTCGATTAAGTACGCCAGCTCACCGCTGATAAACTTTTCCCTTAGAAAAAAAACCTCATCGTCCAGAATGATGC
>JAGRBZ010001148.1 GCA_020433805.1 Anaerolineae bacterium | reverse complement strand
CGAAACGTCTCGGCGGCAGTGGTGAGAGCCTGATCCCAGGAGACCCGCCGGAAGGGTTCGTCTTGACCGGGGCGAAGCTGCGGAAACAAGAGGCGATCATCGGTGCGGAGGATGTCGGGCAGGTACACCGGTTTCAGACAAAGCTGCCCCTGACTGGACGGATGCGCGGCGTCGCCCTGTACTTTGACGACGCGATTATCTTTGATGCCCACCTTTAGGCCGCACCCTACACCGCAGTAGGGACATTGGGTTGTGTGCCAACGGTCGATAGAGATTTGCTTAGACACAGGACGAACCTTTCGGGTTGATTGTGATGGTTCTAGAGACTTGAGATTGGGAGATTAGAGATTGGGAGATTGGGAGATTGAAGGTTGAATAAAACCTCCTAATCTCCAGTCTCCAATCTCCAATCTCTCCCTTTTGTTAACTACGCCGCCACAGCGACTGCACCGGCTTGCTCGGCCAGGCGTTCTTCCATCTCCTTGCGGGCCGCATCTTCCTCAACGGCGGAGAAGCGGACGCTGAAGGAGAGGAAGGCGATGGAGGTGACAACAACCCCCAAAATGAGGT
>JAGRBZ010000114.1:13088-20546 GCA_020433805.1 Anaerolineae bacterium | reverse complement strand
TCACGTACAAATGTTACTAAGGTGACCTCATGATCTTGAACCAAATGGCGAAGAACATAATAGCTGCGCATTTTTGGTCCGGCATCTAATGGGTAGGGAAGTACCTGGCTTAAGAAAAGAATTCTCATATATAAACTCTTAAAGGTTAAAAGGATAAATAGTTACGTGCTAAAAATAGCATGGAAGCGTGGGAACTCGATTTGAAGATGGTTTAAAAATAGTTAGAAATAACACCACCATGCATTTGATAAGCAGGCGCTGCAGCGCAAATAAAAACAAGGATTTATAAGAATGAAAAATTTACATTCTTGCCAGGGTCGTGAGTAAGCGCCGATAATTACTGGCCAGTCTAAGATGATGTTGGCGTTTTGAGGGTTTTTCAAGTAATGCCAATGGGCTAAATAGTAAACGGGTGATAGTGGCCAAGCCCAACGTGAGTTTATAAGCTTGAGCCGCCAACCAGCCATGATGTTTACGAATAAAGATTAATTTGCTTTCATACAGGCACAAAAACATTTTTGTAGCCACTTGTTGGGTGCTCTGGCCGCCATAATGTATTACTTTAGATTGCGGAACCCAATAGAGAAGCCAACCTTTCTTTTGTAGCCGATAGCATAAGTCCACTTCTTCAGTGTACATAAAGTAAGTGTCATCTAGTAGGCCGACCTGATCTAAAGCTTCTTTGCGCAAAATAAGGGAAGCTCCCTGAACAACGTCAACCTCTCGGTGCTTATTCGTATCCCAGTTTGACATGTGGTACACCCCATAGGGGCGAATGGCATCTAAATGAAATAAGCGCCAAAATTCACGGGACAGGGTTGGAGCCGGATAACAGGATGTTTGGAGTGTTTCATCAGGGTTAAGCAGCATCGAACCTGCGGCTCCCGCTTGAGGGTGAGAGTCCATAAAATCGACCAGTGATCTTAACCCATCACGTTTTATAACCGTGTCTGGGTTAAGCAATAGTACATGGCGACCTGTGCTCTGTTGGATTGCTTGATTATTACCTCCAGCAAAACCAACATTGTCCTGATTAAGGATGAGCTTAACCCACGGATATTTATTTTTTACCTGCAGCACACTATCGTCAGTAGAGGCATTGTCCACCACCCAGGTTTCTATCTGCAAATGGGGGAAGGTTTGACTTTCTTGGTAAACTGACTCTAAACACTGTAAAAGCAAATCTCGTGTGTTCCAACTGACAATAATAATTGATAAATCCATGATGAAGTTACACTCCGTTGATTACGATTCTGGTTTTGGCTCTTTGTATAAATGCTCAAGAACAACCAATCCTCCAAGAAAAACCCAACTCCAGACACTGGCTCTGAATCCGCTTAATCCCACATTGTAAAAAAATGGTAGAACCCAATCGCCCAAGGCTGCGGCTACTAATGTGGCTACTAACCCGCCTAATGCTCCATATACGTAGGCAAGGGGAAAGCCTTCTGGAACACGTTTTCGTAATTCCCAGCCTAACCACCCTACCACAACAAAAAGGTAGATAAATGCAATAAATCCTAAAATACCTGTCTGAGCAAAAATATCAACATATTGACTGTGAGAATTGAAGCGAACGGCGTATCCCCTCAGAGGAAAAAGCGGCGTAAACCAGTTATAATTAGCAAACCCTAAACCAAATATGGGGCTGGCTTTGGTTATTTCTAGTACAATTATCCAAGCATCTACTCTTGTTCCCCAACTGTAACTGTCGCTTGCGATAGTTTTTGAAACAAAATAAGAGATGGGCGTTAACACAAAAGGCGCGGCAATAACGGATAAATACCAATATCGAATACCTATAATTGCCACTATACTGACTAACGGAGGGACCCATCCCGATTTCCAATCTGCACGTTGAAAATAAGCAATATAAAAAGTTAAAAGAACAACCCCTATTAATACGGCCCGCCACCCCAAATGTAACTTGTTATTAAAAACAGCTTGACTAAAGGCTAAAGTTACAATCCATGTCCAAAAGAGGCTACCGTTTACTACGGCATAATAGTACTTTGGTGCAATACCAAGTGATATAATCGTATCTACCATATAAAATGCACCAACGGCGATAAATGTCCAAACCAGTAACTGTAGCCAATATAGATCCTTGATTCTATGACCTATCAATACAAATGCCACCGCTGATAAAATGAAAACAGCTAGGCCCCCCAGTTGAGCCCCTAAAGGAGCTAATTGAGCAAACGTATACCAACGTAGCTGGCCAAAGCCAAACGATAGACAGGCAACAACTATCAAAACGATTATGGGTTTTGTTGTTACAGAGGAAACAAATGTGGCTTTTCGCTGGATAAAGATCATGTCTACTACCCATAAGCCAAAGAGAAAAGCAACCAATACCGGAGTAGCATTAAGACCACTTGGCCCATTCTGGGGAATAGCAACAGTAAAGACGAGAGCAATTATGCCTGCCAAAGGATAATGCCAAAGAAACAGAAAACCGGCAATAGCAGGTAATAACATAAAAACCATTTTCTGTTCACGGGCTGAACCGTTATAACCCAAATATGCGCTAATTAAGAGGGCTAGGGCAACTACAACCGGACCTACCCACATATTTGAGTTGTCGATTAACCACTCAATTGCTTGTGTTACAGAGAAGTATTTTAATGGCCAGCCATTTATTCCCCATTGTATGAAGGCGGGCAGAAAGGCTAGCCAGATACCTTGTATCAAGAGGCTGATTTGGAGTAATGCGTCATAGCTCCAAGTATATGTGCGACTGAGAAGAAATAAGGAGATAAAAACAAAAAGACAGAATGAAATATAGCGCGCGTACAACTCTAGATTGGTGAGTGTTTCCTGAGATTTTTTTGCTATGTATTTAGCCCGATGTTTATTTAACAATAGAAGGCAAGGCAAAGCCACAACAATTAGACAATAAATGATTAGTCCAATGCTGTAGCCGAACGAATACATTCCCAGAATTACGGGTTCGTTACTGGTAGAGGTCAATAGAGATGGTGCTGCCAGCAAAAAAATTAAACACGTTATAGCAACTGCAATAGTGATGACAGTTTCAGGGTCAGAATTTATTCTTAATGGGCCAACTATTTTATTACGCAGAGGGGTGTTATATTGCATAATTAATGATTATTGGTAAGGGTTACTTGCTCAATAAGATTAAGATATTTAGGGATTGTAGCCGTCCAATCATATTTTTCTTGAATCAGTTTATAAGCATTCGAAACAAGATCTTGCCGAAGTTGGGTGTTGTGATGTAATTTCACAATTGAGTCGGCAAAATCCTCGGGTGAGTCAACAATGAACAAATGTTTATTATGTTCGGCATCTAGACCTTCGGCTCCCTTAGATGTTGCTATAACGGGGGTTTTAAGAGCCATAGCTTCCAATATTTTCAGGCGTGTGCCACCACCCACATGAAGCGGCACGATACTAATCCAAGATTGAGCAATCAACGGGCGAACATCATCAACAAACCCTGTCAAAGTAATGTTTTTACCAGCCGGCAAAGGTAGGTTATTATGGTTTCCGGTAATCGTTAAACTTATGTCTGGAATTTTAGCTTGAACGAGCGGATACACGTTGTCTACAAACCAGGTCATTGCCTCGTAGTTAGGGTAATATGTAAATGCACCGGTAAAAATAAGCTTATTGGGTTGAGCTGTTTCTTTTATTGCCTCATAACTGGCTACATCTACACAGTTGGGTATCACTTCCAACAACTGCCCTTCGTATACTTTATTAGAGATAATCAGCTTTTCTTGTTGTGAAACAACGGTACCGGCTTGAAAATTTTTTAATTGACTTGCTAGATAGCGGCGATGTTTTGTCCAAGTTAAACCGTTTCGTAACCGACGCCACATTGTATTTGCTTGCTCATATCGGCCATAAATTACACCTACCTCGATCTCTTCAAATATGGCCGGCAAACATTTAAAGTATTCACTGTATACTGCCATATCAAACTGTGAGGCAATAACCAGATCGTAGTCACCGGTTGATAAGGTTTGTTGTATAGCTTGCTTCATCTCAGGTGAGAATGTATCAACTACAAATCTGGGTGTTGTACTAAAAAAACCAAGGCCTGCTTGCCGACTGTCAGGATTAAACGGTTTCCAGGGTACAGTTTTTACTTCTTTACAGATTTTTTGTAGTTCGGGGGCATTCACATCGATATCGGGTTGGTCGGCGAAACTTATGAGCGTAATAGTATGGTCTTGCGCCAAACCCCGTAGCAGGTTGTAAATGCGTAACTTTGAACCATTACTGGCTGGGTATGGAAACCATCTTGACAGAAAGAGAATATTCACCTTATTCCTCGACAATTGATTGTAGATATGCTTCTATTTGGGATGTCATTCTCTGGATATCAAATTTTTGAAAAGCGGTGTGTCGACCTGCCTCTGCAAAAATTTGGCGCAATTGAGGATTAGCGATTAAACAATTTATCTTTTCGGCTAGATCAGCGGCGTTATCGGGCAAGAATACCAAACCATTTTCATGGTCTTTTAATATATCGGATGCCCCACCCGTAGCAGTACCCACGACCACCACGCCAGAAGCCATCGCTTCAACCAAAACACGTCCAAAAGGTTCTTGCCAAATTGACGTAAATAAAAATATGTCGGCTTGGCGATATATGTCAGCCATTGCTTCTTTTGGTTGATTGCCCATAAATTTTACAAGCGTGTCTAAACCGTTTTCTTGGACAAATTGGTGTAGTTGGTTCTCGTATCGAGCCTCGCCTGTACCTACAATAGTCAACTTAGCTACATTCTTACCATGCTGATCGACTAATCGTTTTAAGGCTTCGAGGGCAGTATGGATACCTTTTTCATGCGTTAAGCGACCAACATACAGTAGAGCGAGTTTATCGTTATCAGATTTTGATAATGAAGTACCGTTTTGAGTACGATACAACTTTGTATCGACAGCTCCATAAATGATTTTTGTCTTATTTAATTCCACACCGTTTCGCTTAAATTCGTTACACATGAACGTTGTTGGAAAGAGAACGTGTGAAAATTGAAGCAAGGGTCGCTCTTCGCGTGCTAATATTTGAAGAGCAATAGGCCCTAAGATATTTTTCGGTATCGAGGTTAATCCATTGCGGGCCGGTGCTTCCCAATAATACTGGTACTGGGTAGGCAGCGTCGGCCAATAGTCCCCCATATAATAAACTACTCGCCCCGGCATTAGCTTTTCCGCTAGAGCAGGAATGGAGCGAGATAAATTCCACATTCCCCAAATGAGAATACGTTCTGGATGAAATTCTTGAATGAGTTGCTTAAGACAGGACAAATTTTCTTTCTCGCGCTGTTTTCGATGGGTGAAAAATTGAATGCCATTTTTGAGCGAGGCAATATCCATTTCAAGATGTAGATCGCGCCGTATCCAGGTAGGTTCTGTCTCTGTTATTTCTTGATGCCCATGCCGGCTGGTTAAAACAATAATCTCATGGCCCCGGTGCCGTAATTCTTCGGCTACTTCTTGACACCACTGCTCATAGCCGCCTCGGCTGGCCGGAGGATAGAAATTGGTAATGAACAAAGTCCGTGTGGGCATATTCAACAGTCAACAAGAAATAATAGAGAAAATATGGGTAAATAGATATACGATTTTTCTCATTAGAGAAAGAAAAATCGTACTGTGATGAATTGTAGCATTGAACAGTGGGAACTAAATGTGAGGAAAGTTAAAAAATAGTTAGAAAACTCATCTGCGATTATGAGCGTAAAATGACTCCTCAGTTTTACGTAGATATTTTTTTAGGAGTATCTTTTGAAAGTGGTTTGTGAGGAAGAATATCCTCATCATACAAAGTAAGTTGAAAAGATTGCACAATGGTCAATATCGTATCAATATCTTGTTTTGAAAGCTGATGTTTCCAAGCCGATAAAGGGTCTTGCTGGCTAAAAACAGCGCTATCAGGCCGGGTAACCATCGATACTTTATTTATGGCCCTCTTTGTAAACCAGGTTTTTTGAACGTTCAAGTCTGATAAAATACGGTCCGCTTCTTTTTGTGGGTTACGATACAGGTCCTCATATGTGCAGAAGGTCCAGTTATGTTGAGGTAGTTGACGCAACGGAACTAAATTCTCAATGCACCAGCCTACAGCCTGTTTTTCAACCTCTGTTTGAGCACCCAAGATAATATCCATATAGGGTGATAGATAATCGTGAGTCAGTTGTTTTTGTTCTAAAAAAATATCGATATGGGGATCCCAATCAAGCTTTAGTCTTGATAAAATTACAGCGCAAGGATGTCTTGTTGTGAAAACAATTTTCGGTTTGAAATTCTTATCTATCCAACCCAGCATCATATTTACACGAATAGCTTTGACCAATCTCTTCCAAGCCCATTTACGTGTACCTTGTTGGTTAATCCACTCATTTCCTATTTGGCCCGCTAGAGCTTTGTATACAAAGTTAAACCATTCAGGGTAGGGAGCAGTAGGGCGAGCATAGGCCAATAGCGGTAGGACTTTTGCTTCTGGAACACGTCGGTAGTCGAATGGTTCAAATAAAATGCGCATGTTAGGATTGGCGGCAATAATATTGCCCAACCAAGTTGTTCCGCTTCTCCCTGAGCCAGCGAGAATGATTGTATTGGATAGATTTTTTTTGTTCACAATCGACCTTGTTTGATATAGAATTTGGCGCGAATTTATTTTTCGTACCAATCTTCCTTGATTTCAGGTTCACAACCGATACTAAGGTATCAGGATTTTTTGCGCAGGCGCTTTCTCTATAGTGTCTGACAAATGCATTTCTATCTCGTCTATCATCCGACGAATGTCAAACTGTTGCAAAACCTTTTCCCGACCGTTTTTTACAAGCTTTTTGTACAGGGAGGGATCATTCTTTAATTGATCGATACGTTGAGCAAGAACTGTTGCATCTTCAGGATCGAAAGTTAAGCCCGTTTCTCCCTCTATAACCAGTTCCCCCGTACCGCCCGTTAATGTTGATATCACTGCCATACCGGCGGCCATAGCTTCCTGTGTCATACGAGCTAACGGTTCTTCCCATATTGATGGAAACACCAATACATCAAATTTTTGTAGTAACGCCGGCATGTCTTCTCGTGGCACGCGACCCGGAAAATGCACAGCCTTCTCCAAATTATTCTCATGAACCAAGGCTTTTAAGCGAGCTTCATAGTCAGGATGTCCTGATCCGACAATAGTAAGTGATATATCTTCTGCCTTAGATTGCTTGCTTAATAGGGCCATAGCTTCAATGGCTGTATGAACACCTTTATGTGTATTCAAGCTGCCGGCATAGAGTAAAGATAATTGGTTAAGGGTTTTTAAGCCATCCGGTTGCTCCGGAGGAGGAACAAATAAATCTGTTTCGACCCCATTATAAACCACGCTCATATTTTCAGGAGGAATATCCGCTTCTCGTGCCAGGGTGTTTTTTATAGCTTGACTGACGCACAGCACGCGCTCAAATTTTAGTTGAAAACTGT
>JAGRBZ010000114.1:0-12992 GCA_020433805.1 Anaerolineae bacterium | reverse complement strand
AACCGATCAACCCCTTCTTCTCTCACAGGAGCATCGACCCCATAGGTGCTGGTCAATACGTGGGTGGTATGCCCTCTCTCTTTTAACCGCTCGTTGATATCACGTACTAGTTGTTCCCAACCCCCAACTACTTGGGGCGGATAGAAGGCTGAGATAAATAGAATGCGCATGATTACACTGTTCTCCGTTGTTGTGAGCTTAACTGGTTGATCAGTTGAGGGCTTAAAAATGATTTGGCTAAGGTGGTGACAAGTTGCCGATTGAAACTATACTCAGGATCGGTAAATACGGCTTTTGTTAAAAACTTCTTAGCCGCCTGGGTCTCTCTGGCTCCGTAACTAAGCATTCCCAATGCAAAATAAGCTTGAGCGTAAACCTGCTGTTTTTTCTTTCTTAGTTCAGGTGAAATCTGGGGGTCATCAAAAAGTTTGTCTAATAACCCGAAGAGGTTTTCGGCGTTTTTGGTGACATTCAATGTTGAAAAATCTCCCCGAGACCCTTTAGGTTGGTCACCAAAACCCAGTTCATAAAACGTTTCGTAACGCTTTAAAAGTTCTGGATAGATGGTAACCATCTTGAGCAGACATTCATAAGCGCGATCTAAATGATGATATTGCAGATACTCTACTATTGTTGTGAGATAGGCATAGCCATAAGCGCGACGCTGGATCTCCGTTCCTTCTGAGGCATCCATCGGTTCAGGGCCAAAATGCTTGGTAATAACCGCAATTCGATTGTTCAGCATGCGAATGGGATCGCTGGACATACTGCCGGGTAAAACACGATGGCGGTTTAAAATTTTATCGGTGCTACCAATCTTAAATTTGTGTGTCATTTTGAGCCAGATATCCCAATCTTCACAAGCTCTCAATGTCTCATCATAGGGACCTACTGCCTCATAACAGTAACGATGAGCCAGCATAGACTCTGGCACTAAAAAGTTTCCGCTAATTAAAGCCTCATAAAACTGAGAAGGCTCTATCAAACGTGCTTCACGTTGATACAAAGGCTTATTCCCATGATCAACAAATTGGTATCCACAGGTAATACCATCCAACTCCGGGTTGGTTGTTAAAATGGAAACCAAGGTGCTAAGGAAGTCAGTTTCATAGATGTCATCAGCATCCAATAGACCAATCAATTCCCCTTTAGCTATGTTGATGCCTGTATTTCGGGCCGCTGACAAACCTTTATTTTCTTGCCAGATGTACTTGATACGGTCATCGGTAAACTGAGCAACCACTTCTCGGCTGTTATCGGTTGAGCCATCATCAATAATAAGCATCTCAAAATTTTGATAATCTTGAGCTAAAACACTACGAATAGCATCGCCTACATATTGAGCGTGGTTATAATTCGGCGTGATGATGCTCACTTTCGGCATTTCTTGTTCGCGATTGGGAGTAGCTATCTGAATATCTTGTTTTAATGGTGCGTTAGTCATAAGAGAAGCCTTTTAGCAGTTTCTTTTATTTAAGGGGTACGAAACAACGGTGTTTCCGGTACCCTTTAATTACTTGCTACATCATACACAGAGTTTAACTGTTTGATCACGTTAGGCCATGAGAACTTTAAAGCTTGAACTCTGGCTTGTTCAGACATTATCTGTCGATCTGCTGGACTTTCCAGAAGGCTTAAGATTGTATCTGACATACATCGAGCGTTACCGGGTTTGGTAAAAACAGCACTTCCCGGATCAACATAGTCTCGAATAGCCCCCACATCAGACACAACCATCGGCAACCCACAGGCCAAACATTCAAGAATGGCATTATTTGCTGTGGCTTCATTAAGAGGCATTATCATAAGTGATGCTGAGCGATACAGTTCTCGAAATTCATCTTCCGGAATGCCGGAACGAAGAGTGAGATTAGGGTGTGAGCCAATAAGGTCATAGTTTTTTGGCGAAGTTACAGCCACAAATTTGGTTTTGGGGCGTTGATAAGCCACCAACTCAATTAACCCTCGAAATGTAGGGAAATCACGGTAATTACCGCCTACAAACAAACACAGGTCCGGATCGCGTTGTTCGAAGGAGGCGGGAGGGGTGAAGTATTCTGTATCAACCCCTAAAGGAACAAAAAATATGCGATCGCGATCGAGATATTTTGCAAAAAACTCTTGCTGATTTGATCCCACACAAACGATGGCTGATAACTGGGGCAGGTGCCAATCGAGTTGAACAAGTTTCTCAAGCGTAACCGGTGGTAGATGAAATGAGGCAACAATATGATTTTCTCTAAGTTTATTTACCTTCCCGCTATAATGATAGGTTGTTTCACCATATAGAAAATGATAAATATAGCCTTTTTCTTTAAGAATATTCCAGGCGACTTGAAGTTCGGCCGCCATTGAAGTTCGATCATAACCAGGCGTACCAGCCGCCAGCCGCCACAGGAGCCGTTCGCGAATAATGCTTTTCGGCAACGGCTTCGTTACTGTAAAAACTTCCCCGTTATATGCCGGTGCTCCAAATTCAGCTAGCCGAGAATATCCGGAATGGGGCGAGTGATGTCCATATCGAAAACGTATGAAACGAACACGGTGATTAGTCATTACTGCAATTCCTTACGGTGATAGCTACCAGCAAATACCTTCGTACTGGCCTTGCATATCTTTCTTGTTTTTAGCTATTCCTACCAAGTCAATTAATGTTTGTCCTGCTGTCATCATATTGGGCACTTCTTTGAAGGTCTTGCTGCCATGGGTAATCACTACCACTTCCGCTTCTGCCACAAGTTCCTCCAGCGAGTCACTCATAAGTGAAGCAATATGAGGCAGCTCTTTTTCGATAAAAGATTTGTTGGCACCGATCAGGCGAGAGAGTTGAACATTCTCATCAAAAATTTGCACTTGATACCCTTTACCTACCAATGTTTCTACAAGCTCAATCGCCGGGCTTTCGCGTAGGTCGTCTGTACTGGGTTTGAAACTTAACCCCAGAATACCTACTTTCTTGCGCTTTGTTCTTTCTACCATTTTTATGCCCAAGTCGATTTGGTTTTGGTTGCTGGATAAAATTGAGCGTAAAAGAGAAGATTCTACATCACGCTCTTTAGCCCGATAGACCAAGGCGCGCACATCTTTAGGAAGGCAAGAGCCACCAAAGGCGTACCCTGGTTTTAAGTATGTTGTTGAAATATTGAGTTGTTGATCGTGACCAAAAATATGCATTACATCTTGCCCATCAATGCCGTGAGCTTTACAGAGATTGCCAATTTCATTAGCAAAGGTGATTTTTAGAGCGTGGAAGGCGTTGCAAGAGTATTTGATCATCTCAGCCGTGCGGATAGGGGTTCTAAAAGAAGGGGCTTCCAGAGTCTTATACAATTCATGAACCATAGCGCCGCTACGTTCGTCAATTTGACCAATAACGATAAAGCTTGGGTTAAAATAATCAGCTATGGCTGTACTTTCTCTTAGAAATTCGGGGTTCATACAAACACCAAAATCAACACCTGCTTTTAATCCCGACTCTTGTTCTAAAATGGGGATGAGACATTCTTCTACGGTACCGGGTAAAACCGTGCTGCGGATAACAACGACGTGATAGTCTTCTTTTTCGGTCAGAGCTTTACCAATTTCGCTGCAAACATTTTTTACATAACTTAACTCAAGGTTGCCATTCTCGTGACTTGGTGTGCCTACACATATTAAGCTCACATCACTTTCTTGGATAGCCGCATGACTATCTAGCGTGGCCTTTAGATTGCCGGAAGCAACAGAAGCTTTCATCATGTCTTCCAAGCCCGGTTCAACCAGCGGAGACCGGCCTGAGCCAACTAAATCAACTTTCAAGGGATTCACGTCAACCCCTAAAACGGTATGCCCATCGTGGGCTAAACAAGCTGCCGTAACACAGCCTACATAACCAAGACCAAAAATGCTGATTTTCACGAGATAAACTCCTTATTCAATAAGAACTTGCTGTTTATACTTGAGGAAGTATAAGCAAAGCCGTACTCCCCTTTGAGGAGAACCCTTAAAATATGAGGGCTAACTTGATAGCTTAGAGGCTTTTTGCTTATACTATTTGATGTATTCCTTAAAAAATTGACAGCCTTTATTGGCTGATTTGACGAACCGGGGCTAAAACTTGATGCTTAGAAGCTGTGTTATTACGCCCTACGGCTTCTATAATTTTACGAATCTGCACCTTTGCTTGATGAATATCAAACTTTTCGCACACAATAGAGCGCATATATTCTTTTTGTGCTTGTTTGTCTGCACTGCTTAGATCGCAATAATGGAGTATTTTTTCTTGTAATTGGCTCTCCGTGTAATAAAGATACGGTTCCGGTAACAGTTCATCGGCACCTCCCCACCAGTGGGCTAGACAATAACATCCGGAGGCCATTGCTTCTATAGGGGCTACTTGTAAACCTTCGGAGTAAGCATTAGAAATAAAAATATCAACTTTATGGTACCAGTTATGGGTATCTTTCACGTTGTCGTAAAAGGTTACTTTATCTTGAATATTAAGCCGTTTTACAACATCGTGTAGGGAATAATAATAGTCACCATACGCTACGTGCTCGCCACCGCCAATATGGAGATGTAGATCATCGCGTTGTTTGAGTAGATCGTAAAATGTAAGAATAAGCTCATAAACGCGCTTTCGTGGTGTTAAATGACATAAAGTACCTATATCACCATTAAACGTTTTTGTTTGTGGATGAAATTTATTGGGATCGACTGCTTCATTGATGACGATGATTTTTGATGCTTGTTCCGGATGTCTTGTCAGAAACTCTTCTTTTTTAGATTGACTGACTAAAATAATTTTATCAACGGCATCCCAATTAATAAGGTGAGTCCATTTATACATTTCATATCGATGTAGGCGTGTGACAATACCGCAAGTTTTAGGAAGATGTGTAGCCGCTGCCAGCAAGCGACTAGCCCATTCAAAAAAAACAACATCGTTACTGCGCATAAATGTTCTAAGATCGTGTTCGAAACGCCAGCGATTAACGCGCTCTTTAAGAAATGGCGGGTCATACTGTTTTGTTTTGAAAATGCTTTTTTGGTGATGGTAACCGAGATCTTGATCAATTTCGTGCAAGAAATCCCAGGTTTCTTCTATAGCAATTCCTATACGCATAATAAAAAGCCCTTGTCTAATTGGTGTAAATATAAGCTATGAACGGGCAAAGTAGGTACGAGCGAATATAGATAGAGCCCCTCGATTTTTTAGCCAACTGGGCTGATACCGAAACGCGCGATGGATAAAAAATCTGGCGGCAGCCAGATCGCCTTGTTGATAAGATTCGAATGCTTTTTGCACTGCCATTTGCCCTAAATTGTTTCTTCTATTTTTTCGCAATACAGCCAGGCTATCCGGTAAATTGTCATAAACACGTTCAAGATAAGCCAATGAGTTACTCACCATAGGCGCATCTGCCCAACCGGCTAATTGTGTACTTAATTTATCGGCGTGGTTGTCAAGTAAACTTGAGTCTAGCTGTATCGCTTTATCAAGATCTGCTTTTCCGTTGATAAGTTCATTTGCATGAAATGCACGAGCCGCAGCTCTAATGTAAACTGCCGCATAAGCAGTGTTTTTTAATGCACGCCATTCTTTCGGTAAATCTGAATAACTGAATATTTTGTCTAAGGTGGCCAGCATAGCCGTGCGCATGCGCTCGGCTCCGCGCGTCATTTGGGCCGCATGAACCCGATAGAGTGAAACGGGTACCGGTAACCAACGCATGGGGCATCCGGCTTTTGCCAGGCGAATCCACATATCCCAATCTTCACAAGCACGAAAACTTTCGTCAAATGGCTCTACTTGATCTAACCACGCTCGTTTGACCAAAACGCTTCCTACGTGAATGGGATTTCCTAGTAGAAGTTGCGCCGGATTTTCTGGTAGTGGCGAGTCGACCATTTTGTCGAGTCGCTGGCTGCGATCATCGATCATAATGGCCTGCCCTGCCGTTAATCCAACTTCCGGGTTGTTCTCCATTTCGGCTTTTAAAGTAGACAGCTTCTCCGGTAGAAAAAGATCGTCCGAGTCTAAAAAAGTTATTAGCTCACCTGAAGCATGTTTTAGGCCGGTGTTACGGGCAGCAGATAACCCCCCATTCTCGCGAAAGATGTAGCGTACTCGTGGATCGGAAAAGCTTTTAGCAACGTCAGCTGTGTTATCGGTTGAGCCGTCGTCTATAACTAAGATCTCAAAATGCGAATATGTTTGTGCTAGCACGCTCTCTATCGCTTCCGCCAAGTAATCGCCTTGATTATAGGCCGGAATGATGACGCTAACCGTTTGGGCTTTCACGCGGCTACTCCGTTAGAGGCTAGCTCTTTGAAAGTTACTTTTGCATCGAGATTGGCCAGACCTTTTGCCCCACCACTACTTTTAACCCAAAAACCAAGAGCGCGTTCTAAACGGTCGTAGTAGGTACTTAGGTCGCCGGCCGCAATATCAACACCTAATTCATAGGAGCCTTCTAATAAGGCTACATCAAACGTATATTCGACGCGACAGTGTTGCCCGCTGTAAAAATCTGGTGTTTTAATTTTCATCCATTGGGTTGTGTTATCGTAAATAATACGACCATCTTCGGTGCGGATTGTGAACGCGAAAACCGGATTTTGTACATCTTTATTAAATTGATAATCAACAGCTAGAATTGCTTTTGTTCCCGACTCTAAGACCGTAATCGGTTGCCGGTCTTCACTCAGTAATGTCACATTTTTTACTTCAGCATCAAAGGTCATAGCCCGTTGTGACATTCCGTGTTCTTTCGGCGCAACGCTCTTACTTTCGCGGGCTGCTTGGCGTAATACGTCTGAATAAGCAACTACGGCTTCTGCGGCAGCACCTTGAAAAACGTTTTGACCACGGTACATAACCATACCCCGATCACACACGCGGCGAACAACTTCCATATTATGAGAAACAAAGATAAGCGATGTTCCTTTAGCTCTAAGCTCGTCCATACGATTGTAACATTTCATTTGAAATGCATAATCACCAACGGCTAAGACCTCATCAACAATTAATACTTCGGGGTCGATATGTGCAGCAATGGCAAAGCCCAACCTGGCATACATTCCTGACGAATAGCGTTTAACCGGGGTATCGATAAACGGGGCAATACCGGAAAATTCAACAATTTGGTCATACCGCTCTTTTATTTCGCTGCGGCTCATACCTAGAATTGTACCGTTTAGAAAAACATTTTCTCGTCCGGTTAAATCGGGATGAAAACCGGCCCCCAATTCTATAAGCGCTGAATAGCGCCCATTGACCTTAATGTGTCCATCGGTTGGTTGAGTAACTCTAGATAAGAGTTTTAGGATCGTTGTTTTACCTGCTCCGTTTGGCCCAATAATGCCCAAAGACTCACCCGGTTTTAAGGCAAAGTCAACATCTTTTACGGCCCAGTGATACTTGGCGTTTTTAGCTTCTCTGCGCGCACCAAGTAAATCTCTTAAGTTGGATAAATTGCTACCAATTCGATATCGTTTAGATACGTTTCTAAATTCAATAGAGTAAGTCATGATTTCCCTTCACTTAAACGACGTCTGCAAATTGAAATTCCGCTTTCTTAAAAAACCAGTATCCGGCAATAAGCACCACCGAGGCGATGATAGCTGAAGGCAGAAGGTACGGAATTTGCATTCCATTAATGGTATACGTTCCTAACGTAGTCATCTCCGGTCGAACAAGTACGTCACGATACGATTCGATTATGCCCGCCATAGGGTTGAGAAAATAGAAAGGGTGAAACCGTTCGGGTACTCGGGTTGTTGGATAGATAATAGGTGTGGCATAAAGCCAGAGTTGTAATCCAAGTGCAACCAGATGTTTTACATCGCGATAAAACACATTTAGCGCTGCACCAAAGAACCCTAGTCCTAAAGCCAACATAAGCTGTACAACAATAATGGCGGGTAAGAAAACCCAGTTGGCTTTAAATAGAGGAACTTGAAAATAAATCATCAACAGAAACAAGACTAATGATGCGATTGCAAAATCAAGCAGCCGCGCTAGTAAAGCTGCTATAGGCAGCACTTCTCTTGGAAAATATATCTTTGACACTAAATTCATATTGATGATAAGCGACTCAACCATATCTACTAAAGATGTTGCGAAGAATGTCCAGGCTACCATAGCGCTATAGACAAAGAGTATATAAGGTACACTACCGGTATCTATAGGGATAAAAACTGTAAATATAATTGTGAAAATAGTAGCCGTAGCTACAGGTTGCAGTATAGCCCACAAACCACCTAGCACCGACTGTTGATATCTGGCTTTAATGGTCCGAACTGTCCAAGCTAGTAGTAGGTCTCGATGATTGTATAGTGTTTTTATTCCAAGTGCGGATTGCATGTTTTTACCTCTTTAATTAACGATGATTTAAGCGAATTACCACAAATACTGCTGCTATGATAAGTGAGACAGGTATCAAACTTAGCATCAATGGCAGCGATGGAGTGCTGGAAATTGTTCCCAAATTACTTTCATGAATAGCTATAGGTGTTGCCGGACGATGGGAGGGGGTTGAGGGTACAAGAGTAGGAATAGGCGTAACGGTAGGTGCTGATGTTAAAACGGTAACGGTTGGTAAAGGAACAACTGGTAATTCCGGTGCATCCAATTCGGTATACGAATACCAGATACCATTTTCCGGGTCCGGAGAGTCATGGTCCCAAGTCGCTAAAAGAATATTACCTTGGCTAATAACTGCGGTTGGTTCAGTAGGGTCAAACTGAAGGGTCTTAGGGCCAGTCACAATAGGTTCCAATTCACTCCATCTATTTTCTAGCCAAACGCCATGCCACATTCCATGGGCATCATCTCCGGCTCGATTGCCTAGAATAATGTGTAGTGTATTGTTGCTATCAACTAATAAATTTGCTTGTCCATATTCACCTTTGTGAGGCCATGGGATAACCGGTTCAGACCAAGTTTGTCCACCGTCAAAAGATGTGCGCATTGCTTTTGTTGCGGGAAAATCATCTTGGTAAACGACGATTAATTCCTTGTTAAAATATATAATAGCCGGGTTATCAGCTTCATAATCTTCAGGATCTTTTTCGGCCAGAACTATGGGTTTACTCCATTCCGTGTAGTCTGGCGCAAGCTTGGCATAACGTATATCTACTCCAACCCCCGCCGAACTCCATTCAGCCCACACGGCGTGAACTGCTCCTTGAGGATCCATGGTTAAACTCATGCGTGTTGCCCAGCGTTCCTCATCATAGGTTAGCGAGATGGTGATTGGCTCTGACCAGGTATTACCTCCATCACTCGAATGAATTGAGTACAATCCATTTCCTTCTCCCTTACCTTCAAATAGGATAAAAATATTATTTTTACCATCACCAATAATATGCCCAAAGGCAAATGGCCCGGCATCTTGGGCCACCAATTTCTCTTGGGACCAGGCGCGTGCCCCCAAACCTTGTGCAATATCGGCAATTTTTGCTGTGGAGTAATAGACATCGGCTTGAACTTCGGTGCCTCTATAAAAGGCTAGATGCACTGAGCCGGCGTCATCCATAAACAATCCAAAAGGTTTTGGGTTTCTGGCAAAGATGTCAATGGGATCTGTCCATCCCTCTTCAAGGGACCATTGTCGATAAATTAGATAATACGCATCACTGTCAATCGTCTCTGAACTGAATGCATGTACAGTTCGATTTTGGTCAGCTATCATAAAGGGTGGTTCAGCAGCGTCGTCGTAATTAGGAATGCGTTCTACATTAGCCCATTGATGCGGCTCTTGAGCAAGGGCTAGATGCCCCCTGGTATTGACTGTTAATAACGTGGTAAAGAGTATGATTATGCTTAAATAGAAAATTCTTAACATTTAAGAAAAATCCTCATAGCTCAACTTAGCTCTAAAATTGAAAATAAATAAACGGAGAAGCATTGGTTGGTGCTAAGAAGTAGATAAATAGTATCTGTATTAGAATAAGTGCCGGGGTGTAACTCCGCTGTATGTTTAAATAGGGATATCTAAGGCTAAATCTTCTTACTAAGTATCCTCCTATAATGATAACAGGAACCGTTATCATAGCCGGTTGATATAACCACTCGAAGCCGCCTGTATCCAAAAGGAACAATTTTCTAAAAACAGCTTCAGTTGTGTGTATCGATGGTGATCTAAAGAAGATCCATGTAAGCGTTACTAACAGAAACGTGCCACTTGCCTTAAACCAGGTGATCGGTGATGTCCAAGGGGTAACCGAATTAGGATGCCCTCTCTTAAAAAACCGTTCAACAGCTAAGTAACTTCCATGTAAGCCGCCCCATAAAACGAAATTCCAACTGGCTCCGTGCCACAAGCCCCCTAACAACATAGTGAGCATAAGGTTGATATAAGTCCGTACCGAACCTTTGCGATTACCTCCTAGCGGAACATACAAATAATCTCTTAGCCACGTTGATAAAGATATATGCCAACGCCGCCAGAATTCAGTAATCGATTGTGATGCATAAGGTAAATTGAAATTTTCAGGCAATTTGAAACCCATAATTCGCCCTAAACCAATGGCCATATCACTGTACCCCGCAAAATCGCACAGGATTTGAATTGAATAGGCCAAAACAGCTACCCAATATCATAAGGAGTAGCAAGTTCACCATGATCTGAATAATATGTATGACCAAAACCCTCGGTTCCCCAAACTATGGTATTCCCTGCTGCTGGTTGCCATCCCCAATTTGGGTCGTAAGCGTAGGTTGCAGGAGGTGTTTCTACAAAAATGCGTAAAAATACCTCGATAATCAATAAAACTACCAAAATCCATAATCCAACTGAAAAGATATAGCGGGAAATAGAAATGAATTGTTGTCGTAACTTGTTTCCAGAGTCAAGATGGCTTGTCGCGGTGCCTATTACAAAGTAGTTTTTCATAATGATCCATCTTAAACAGCTAACTGAAATGACAAATTACTTGTTTTCCGGGTTAGTAGAAAAAAGTAACAACATAAGAGGATATTGATAAAAGACATTACGGCTAGGAGTATAGAGATTTTTTATAATAATGGTGTAGGATTTGAGTTAGAAAAAAGTTAGAAGTTGAACCTCAGGTAGCACAACATTAAACCGTGGAGCGAGGTAAAGAACCCAGGTTATTGCCACAATTGTAAGTATGTTGCCCAATTGAGCACCAATAGAAGCCTTTCTCGGTCTTATGTTCAAGAAAAACCTGGGTTCTAACGCTACCACGATTTCGTGCAGAGCTACCGAACCTCATAATCTCCCGTTTATAAACCCATAGAGCTTTTATTTCACTGATTACCGTAGTTTGTACGCAGTTACCCCTAACGAGTAACTCCTTACCGTACAATATTTTTATCTAAACCCGAATAATGTACGCTTCACAATCGCTAATTAAAATCCTATACTGTTCTCTAATGCTACACATTTTCTTCAACCAAAAAATTCAATTTATTACTTGACCTAAAAACAAATTTCCTCAACTTAAATATGAAATTTCGAAAACCCCAGATCATAACTTCTGACGGAGAAACTCCTCATGTATAAGCAACTGTTTCTTAGCCTTTTTGTAATCGTAAATATAGTCGTAAGCCCTTTAATATTGATGCTCAATGCCAGTGATGTACAGGCTTCATCTCCTAAACGGTACTCTACAAATAAATCCAGCTCTGACACCCTTGCAATTCCATCGGCGTCAGATGAGGCTACCAGTTGGTCGATGGCCGGTGCGAATGCTCAACGCACTTCTTGGGTAGCAGAAAATGTCGATCCCGGCGCATCGAACAATTTCGGTGTGCAGTGGTATAGACCCATAGAAGCCTACATCGGTCAACATGTGCAACTCATTACAGCAAGAGATAAAGTGTATGCCTCTACCGCGCGTGGTCTCTATGCGCTTGATGCAGCTACCGGAAATGAAGTGTGGCGGTTTGATACGGAGATGCCTCTGGGCCACTCGCCTACTGTAGTTGATGGCGTGGTGTATGTGGGTGGTTTTGATAAGCGGGTTTATGCGCTTAACGCTGATACCGGTAGTTTAATTTGGACATTTGAAGAAGCCAAAGGCGGTTTTAGTACTAACCCATTGGTTGTTGATGGAAAGGTGCTCATGGGTAGCCGGGATGGCTACTTTTATGCTCTTAATAAAGATAATGGCAGCCTTAGCTGGCAGTACCCTTCAAAATCATCAATGCCATTAGGCCCTATTTTGTATTCGGCAGCGTATAAAGATGGCAAGGTGTTTTTTGCTTCTAATAATAATTATGGGTATGCCCTTGATGTCGATAGTGGAGCACTTTTATGGAAATCAGCCAAGATGCCTGGAGACGGCTTTCAAGCCTGGTGGCCGGTTGTTTATGGTAATCATGTAATTTTCTCAAGCGCTATACCCTACGTACAAGATGGCGACCCAGGCACGAGTAGCCCTCAAGATGTTGTTAGCGAAAGTGACCCTTACTATGCAAAAATGTATAACTTTCAATACGGCAGAGATTTTGTCAAAACATTACAACGTGATGATGTCTTTCATCAAGGGGAAGCTAATGGAGCCAAATTAGGTTCTGAATTCAACTCTGGTAGTTCTGGTGATACAACCGGTATTCAATGGGGGTGGGGCAATGGCAAGAGTGTCGTAAATGCCTCAAAAGTCACGGAGTACTTAGAAGATAATGGTCAGACAAATGTAAATCAATCGACCAATAAACCCTGGAGACGAGGCGTTATTGTTTTGAATACGTCAGACGGATCGGAATATACATTTGATTCTGATAAGGATGGTCGTCGGGAATATGCGCCTTTTCTGTTTGTCGGTACAAAATCGGGAAACCGTTATCCTCCCCTGGTTATTCCACAAGGAATTAATGGGCATACAACCGATGTACTGTACGCTCAGAATTTTGATGAGTATAAGGGAGGGTGGGGAATTTCGAGAGCCAGGTTAACCGGCTGGCAATGGGGAACACCGTACATTCGGCCCGTTGGTGGTGGTCATGCTATTGATGAACCCTTTGCCAGTTCGGCTGGGGG
>JAGRBZ010001147.1 GCA_020433805.1 Anaerolineae bacterium | reverse complement strand
GATCGACCACCCCGTGCGAGTCGACCGGGACAATGGTCTGCTCGAAGCCAAATTTCTGGCAAAGTTGGTTAAAGGTGTGACTCACCGCGTGGTGTTCGATGGGCGTGGTGATCAGATGGTTGCCCTCACCGAGTTGTTTTTTAGCCCAGGCCACCCCGCGAATGGCTAAATTGTCGGCTTCGGTGCCGCAGGCCGTAAAGACAATTTCCTCCGGATCGCAACCTAACACAGCGGCCACGCTGTGACGGGCATCATCAATGGCTTGGGCGCTGGCCCGAGCCTGAGCGTGCGCTCCAGAGGCGTTGCCGTAGATATCGGTAAAATAGGGCAGCATCGCTTCCACCACTTGTGGATCGGTGGGGGTTGAAGCCGCATAATCGAGATAAATTGATCGTTTTGTAGGCATAGATGGTTGGCCTGCTCGCAATGACCTTTCTAACATTTTACAACGTCGGTTATTCTAGCATGTCCCTACCGGGTCGTCAAACAAAATTTTAAGACTTTCTCTACGTGAAACTAATAGGGAAATGAGGCATTTTTCCTCGCAGCTTAAGTTGATCTTAAGCTGAAC
>JAGRBZ010001146.1 GCA_020433805.1 Anaerolineae bacterium | reverse complement strand
ACGAGGGTACTGAAACTTGATTAGTACCTCCCCGTCAATACGGTGATGGTGAGTTACCGCTCCCACGACCCGAACGAGAGGGGTGGACGCAACAAATGTTCTAATTTCATACGTCTCATTTAGTCAGATACCAGGGAGAAATGGCCCCCTCCCCTCTGAAAGCAGCCTGCTGGCGCAAACCACAAAACGCCCCAAATTCAAGTTAAGATTCAGCAGGCTGGACCGGCATTGAAACTCACTCGTTTGCCATATCAGCCAGCTTGTCCAGCACTCGCTGCATCGCCTGCAGGTTGATGAGCAGGTAAATCAAGGTGTTCTGGTTGGTAATGGACCTCTGGTTACGCAATTTCGGCCGCTCAATACCCAAAGCCTTGGCTTGCGAGAAGATACGCTCCACGGCCGTGCGTTGCGCATAAATGGTCTTGTACGTCTCGCTCTCGCGGTCCAATTGATGGCGAATCCGTGACCCAGCTGTGGCGGCCAAATGGGTGGCGCAACCACCTTTGGCCCACTGTTTATGCTTGATGGGACAAGGTTCGCCCGTTGCTTCCGGATGGCAAAGGGGACAGAC
>JAGRBZ010001145.1 GCA_020433805.1 Anaerolineae bacterium | reverse complement strand
TTCACTCGTTTCAAAGTAACGACCCGCTTGGAGGGTGCTGAAAGTCAATCCGCACCAGTGCTTTCCAGGTCGTGCTATTAAGTTTCAAAGTAACGACCCGCTTGGAGGGTGCTGAAAGAACCTGTCACGGCAAAGGATTCCCCCTTCCTACTCGGTTTCAAAGTAACGACCCGCTTGGAGGGTGCTGAAAGTAATCACCGCGCTGCTGGCCGCACTGATGCCCAGGCGTTTCAAAGTAACGACCCGCTTGGAGGGTGCTGAAAGAATCGGACAATTCTTTTATTGTCCAGTCTGTAATGTCTGTTTCAAAGTAACGACCCGCTTGGAGGGTGCTGAAAGAGGCATACAAGAGTATTTCCGCAGGCTGCGGGATGGTGTTTCAAAGTAACGACCCGCTTGGAGGGTGCTGAAAGATTTGCGAAGCGTCGTTCAGAATGGCGCATACCAGTTTCAAAGTAACGACCCGCTTGGAGGGTGCTGAAAGACGAAATGACAAGGGGAAGAGCTAAAAACTATGGTGTGTTTCAAAGTAACGACCCGCTTGGAGGGTGCTGAAAGATTCGCTCTCGTTT
>JAGRBZ010001144.1 GCA_020433805.1 Anaerolineae bacterium | reverse complement strand
TTATCACTCATCGTGCCGCACATCACCGCGCGCAAAGATACTGGCGACGTAGTTCAGCACATCCGTTGCGCAGATGTCACAGTAGCCAAAGTTCTTGATCAAGCGCGCTTTCACCACATCGATCTTTTCCTGTGTCTCCTCATCGACGACGCTGCTGACCAGGCTAGTCAACTTGATGCTATCCTTTTGATCTTCAAAAAGCTTGAGTTCGAGCGCTTTGCGCAGCCGCTCATTGGAATCCCATTCAAACTTTTTACCATCAATGGCCAGCGCACCAATATAGTTCATGATCTCGCGTCGGAAATCATCTTTGCGACTGACAGGAATATCGATCTTCTCTTCGATCGAACGCATCAGCCGTTCATCCGGCTCTTCATCGCGCCCGGTAAAGGGATTTTTCACCTTTTCACGCTGGGTGTACGCACGCAAATTGTCAATATAATTCGCGGCCAAGCGGCGAATTGCCGACTCATCGGCGGTAATGGCACGTTGTACTTCGTTTTTTACGATCTCATCGTACTCATCACGTACTTCGGTGAGGAGCAGGGCGTAGCGCTCCCGGTCGCGTTCGTTG
>JAGRBZ010001143.1 GCA_020433805.1 Anaerolineae bacterium | reverse complement strand
CGCCGAAGCGCCCGCCGATGGCGAGGAGCTGAACTTCACCACGGTCGTGAAGATCGCCGGCATCAACTGGTTCAACCGCATGGAAGAAGGCGTGGTTGCCTGGGGCGAAGAGAACGGCGTCAATGCCAACCTGGTCGGCCCGGCCGAGGCCGATGCCGCGCAGCAGATTCCGATCATCGAGGATCTGATCGCCCAGGGCGTGGACGCGCTCTGTGTCATCCCCATGGACCCGACCCAGCTCGATCCGGTGCTGCAAAAGGCCATGGACGCGGGCATCACCGTCGTCACCCATGAGGCCTCCAACCAGGAGAACATGGACTACGACATCGAGGCCTTTGACAACATGGCCTTCGGCGCCGGTCTCATGGACCGCCTGGCCGCTGTGATGGGCGAAGAGGGTGAATACGCCGTCTTCGTGGGCAGCCTCGGCTCCAAGACCCACAACGAGTGGGTGGACGGCGGCATTGCCCGGCAGCAGGAAGCCTATCCGAACATGACCATGGTCGGCGACAAGAACGAGAGCTTCGACGACGCCGAGATCGCCTACCAGAAGGCCAAGGAAATCCTGGCCGCC
>JAGRBZ010001142.1 GCA_020433805.1 Anaerolineae bacterium | reverse complement strand
GGCCAGCCCGCTTCCGCCGGATTGCCAACTTTGGCCGCCATCGATGCTGGTTAACAGCCCATCGGCTGCGTATGACCCCGCCCACAGCTGCTGCGGGTCAAGCGGGTTAATCGCCACCGCCAACACAATCGCCGAGTGGCGCGGCAGGCCATTTTCGACGCGCGTCCAGTGCCATTGCGGCGGCGTCGCCGGTGTGGCCGTTTGGCAGGCGGTCAAGGCTAAAAAAATCAGGGTTAGCAGCCCATTTATAATGAAGGGAAGGATTGTTTTGGTCATACCAGCAATTATGTCATCACTGTTGGGATCAAAGGTAACTTTGATGCTCCGGGTCTGTATTTTTAAAGGAGGCCAAAGCCAATAGAGTTCGATGCATAATGCCACGGTATGTTTAAAGCTGGGTGAATTTTGTGGTGGCCGGGTAGGAATAATGAATAATTAATAATGAATGGTGAATGGTGCGTAAAAGATATCTTCACGATTTATGATTGGCTTTTAGCGGTTATTTTCGTTGATTTTTGGCTTTGAGACGTCAGGTTCTGTTGACATTTGTCTAAACTATGATGGATGATGTCATT
>JAGRBZ010001141.1 GCA_020433805.1 Anaerolineae bacterium | reverse complement strand
TATGGCCGCCGGAAACGGTCAACGAATATTACCTGCTGCCGACGCCGGCCGAAATCCCGGCCGGCGACTACGTAGTTAAGGTGGTGTTGTACCACCCCGATACCCTCGCGCCGTTGGTGGCCAATGGGGTTGTAGAGGTGCCGGTTGGCACGGTTACGGTGACTGAGAGCCATAACGGTTTTTGAACTGTTGAGAGGAATAAGCCGCCTCTTCATAGCCACGGCGTGCATTTCCGTTTTTGGGCGAGACAGAAACACTGAATTAATGATGGAAATGACAACACTGAGCCTCCCTGCGCCTCAAATCAATTAATCTCAGATGGAACCCAGGGGGTAAGGCTAGAATTCAGTGAAATCAGTCTATTCAGTGGTTCAGTGTTTCAATGAGGGGGTCGCCTAAATTTTGAAATACACCCTAGCCACGCGGACTCCGCTCTTTCTAGCGTCGCTCCTGGTTGGCGAAGAAATCGGCCCAATCCAGGTCGGCATCACTGGTGGGCAGGGAGGAACGGACCTGATCGAACAGCCCCAGATGCGACTGGATGGCTTTGGCCCGTTCGGCCCGCTTTTGTTCAT
>JAGRBZ010001140.1 GCA_020433805.1 Anaerolineae bacterium | reverse complement strand
ATCGTGCTTAATCCGGCGCATCTTCCTTATGTTTCAAAGTAACGACCCGCTCAGAGGGTGCTGAAAGACACCTTTACGACAACGCCACAATGTATTGCTACGGTTTCAAAGTAACGACCCGCTCAGAGGGTGCTGAAAGAAGAGATTGTCGGGGTGTGTGGGCAGTTAGAAAAGTTTCAAAGTAACGACCCGCTCAGAGGGTGCTGAAAGGATTACCTGCCCGGCGGGCCGTCTCGCGACGCCGAGTTTCAAAGTAACGACCCGCTTGGAGGGTGCTGAAAGTCCGGGGGCGTGTTCGGCTTCCTCAAGCATATTGGTTTCAAAGTAACGACCCGCTTGGAGGGTGCTGAAAGTTTACCTGCTCCTTGCAATACTCCCCGGCTTCGTGTTTCAAAGTAACGACCCGCTTGGAGGGTGCTGAAAGTGCAAGAAAACGGCTACTACTGGGACAGTAAAGCCGTTTCAAAGTAACGACCCGCTTGGAGGGTGCTGAAAGGCTTTATAGGCTGGTTGTAAAACGGGACGTTTGGGTTTCAAAGTAACGACCCGCTTGGAGGGTGCTGAAAGGTTCAAATA
>JAGRBZ010001139.1 GCA_020433805.1 Anaerolineae bacterium | reverse complement strand
CATGCAAATCGCCTTGAACGCCATGATCTTGATCATGGCGTTGGCGATGTATTGGTGCGTGCCTGTCGGTCGCGACGATACGTTGCATTGCCCCACGCCGCTCGAAAAAAAGCCCACGCCCAGACCGATCCCAACCATTGGAGCTTCAGAAAACTCTACCGCAGCGCCGTGTCTTGGTTTACGCGGGGGCTGCGTCACCTGAAGCGATGTCTGCAAAATGATCTCCCTTTGCCGCCCTTTTGTGAGGTGATGAGAAATTGATCGGTGGTGAGATGAAAATACCACACCTTTACAGGGCTGCTGTAATTATATCTAATTATCCACAAGTAAAACAGGAAACCTATAGTTTCTGGCCATGCACTTGCTGACGCAGGCCAAGAACAAAGTGTTGGCCTTGGAGCACAAACGCCACTTGGGGGTGCGCTACAAAGCGGCCTGGTTGATCAAGCACAAGCATGACGCAGATCATGCATGAGCGTGAAGAATCGCGCCAGCTTGATGGCCACGCCGAGATCGATGGCGCCTACCTGGGCGGCGAGTTACCCGGCGGCAAGAGCGGCCATGGCTCGAAGAACAA
>JAGRBZ010001138.1 GCA_020433805.1 Anaerolineae bacterium | reverse complement strand
TCAACCGGGTTAAGCGCCTGCCAAAAAAGCGTAAGATTGATAATGGCCTGGTCGGGATCGGGTTGGAAATCGTAGCCTAAGAGTTGGATATCGTTGCCAAAGTTTTGTTTGAGCGGCTGGGGGATCGAGGCGGGGTTGAATGTGGTTGTTTGCACCGGTAGCGGATCGGGGTAGGCGCGGGTCATCAGGGTGAGTTGGAGGAGGGACCAGATGAGGAGGGCGAGAGGGGGTAGGGTGTAGAGCGTAGTGCGTAGTGCGTAGTGCGTAGTGCGGGTCTTGGATTGTAAATTCTGCACCTTAGTCTCAACCTGAGCTGCACTGCCGTCGATAAAGGTCAGCCAGCCTAGCATCAACAATAAGGGGATCGCCTGGGCGGCCGGGTAGAGAATATGGCGGCCCTGGCCGGTTTCAAGGATGTTAAAGGTGAGAAAGTAGCGCAAGATAGGAAACGGCAAAAGCAGACCAATAATGAGGATGAGAACGCCTAGCGCTACTCGCAACTGCATATCGGCCAGCCGCCAAAACTGCCAGAGACCAATAAGGCAGAGTAGACAAAAGCCAAGAACAATCAGATAAG
>JAGRBZ010000113.1 GCA_020433805.1 Anaerolineae bacterium | reverse complement strand
AATGAGCGCAAAGCACGGCTTGAACGTGATATTAATGACTATAACTCTGAACGGGGCGAACTGTTGGGGATAATAGGACAGCGGGCTTTAACAGATGAAGAGATACAAGACATTCTTTCCTTTTCTGCTGTTATTCGAGAAGAATTAGAAGATGTTGACGGTGAAGCGGATACTTTCACCAAGCACAAGATTTTAGAACTGCTAAATGTTCAAGTACTTCTGGAAGTAAAAGAGGGGCAAAAACTGTACCATGCGCGATGTTACTTAGGGGAACAGCGTAAGCCTACGGGTGAAAATTCCGTAATGGAGAGAACCACCAGTGATTATCCTCCGGAATCTTTTCAATCATAACATTCATTGCACTGTCCATTTGGCATAGTTTGGTCGTATTCTACGCCACCCACGGTTATATCACAAGTTATCTTCTATAAGTCACAAATTTGTAAGACTCTGATTGTAACCCGCTGTTAGCATTCCATCATTGACTTGCAGCAGCACCACTATATATCACCCAAGAGATTTATTAGATGACACACCCATCCAGCCCACTAGGTGGTGCAAACATTAATCTGAATGAAGTCGCCCTACTTAAGAACAATCGGCAAGAACACCCGATTTTCTGGCTCAGAATCTAATTCAGTGTCGGCTTCAGCCAGAATACTCCATTCAGACAATACGGGAGTGACTCCCGGCACAGTAGTAGACATATCAACACGCAACTGGAGACTCGGGTAAGCTATGGGATCAAGCGTGCTCAGGCTTTGACCTGATGATACATTTGACAGGATTTTTTTATTGTCATAGAGAACACTCATCGTCAGGCTAGTACCCTTGGGAATGTCGGCAGCTTTGTAAGAAATTGAATGCCACCCCTTGAATGGTAATGTGGGTGTGTAGGATTTGCTTGTAGCCATCCCGGTTAAAGCCGAATCTTTAAGTTTTAACATGCCGTTTACCGTGTCATGTTCCATATCAACTTCGTCGTCAAGCCCCAAATCTGTTTTAAAGTTATCCTGCCAATGAAGTGTTCTGGCAAGAATATATGTTGTAAACTTATACGTATTCTTATTGAGGCGTGGTTTTAGGAGAATATTCATCCCCTGATCTCCACTATCATTCCAGGTTTCATTGTTCCATTCTAAAATCCTTAGTGTTAAGGGATTGGGTTCGCTCAGAAGGTTCGGATAATGCAAAGTCAGAAACATAGGTCCGTCGCTCAAAGGGTTTGTGGTAAAGCTGCCAAAAGAATAAGGTTCACTAATAGCTTCGTTCCCAACAGGTAGCGGGCCGGGTAAATCAGGTTGAGTCATTACGGTAATGAAGGCCTCGTAACTCAGACTATACGAATGAAGCAGTAGTTCAGCCAATCCGTCATCATGCGATGTGACCTTAACTTCACCTCCATCGTTTGGATAATAGTAACGCAAAAACTTAATTGGTCCGGCAACCATTTTGTCTCCGTTTGGCAAATCGCAAAATGCCTCAAGACTTGTTTCTACGGTATTCGTGCCGACATCTTCAAAAAATCTATCAAGAAAAGCATAATAATTGCTATCGCTAATGTCATATGCCCCCTTTTTTCCTGTTGGAACTTGTTGAATCTCAACCTCGAATCTAACTTCAATACAAGAATCGGCGGTATCACTGGTAAAAACCCATAAGCCTTCACCATCAGGATCGATACGGGCATTAAGATGAATATTCCACTCAGACTCCGTTTGAACTTCAATATGGGAAGACGTGGATGGTTCTTGAGCCGATAAAGGGAAAAGCGTTACGAAACTAAGCCCAATAAAAACCACAGCAAATATGATAAGATAGGCAATGTTCGAGGTCACGTTGCTGACAAGATTACTAAATTGGTCCATTGTAATTTTCTCTCTCAAAATAAGGCGCATTCTTTTACTTATTGATAAACGGCAAGTATCGACCTGGAGATTGTTCAAATTGTCGTCTTTTTGTAAAAGGGATATATAGGCCTGTACTGTCAGGTAGCTTTTGAATCATATTATCAGCTTGACAAGCGACCCAGACTTTGCCAGCCTCAAGCAAAGCACTCGGCCCATCACAGACTGGGAAAGGGACTAAGTTGCCTGGAGAGACCGCGTCAAACCGAATGACAATACTGTCACCAATTGTGTTGGGGCTCGACACCCAAATGTAATGTCCATCATAAGCAATGGCTGCAGGCGCAGTGGCCGGCGCGCCGGTGATGCCCGTAGAAGTGTCGCTGAGAATACGACCATCTGCTGCTCGTAATTGAAGTAGCCTTGTTTCAGGGGGCGCTGGAATTGCATCAACGGTATAGGCTACCCAAAAGTAATTCCCATCAAACAAGAAAGAATGAGGGGGAATGCCTAACTTAAAGTCAGTTGCCACAGAGCCATCAGCATGTAACTTTTCAAGGGTTTGATTGCCGGCATTGGCTACCCAGATGTGTGAACCATCATAGAGAATATCAACCGGCTGGTTGCCTACTTGAAACGTACCGCTATTCTTACCATCTACCTCTCGAATACGAGTAACATTGTTGCTTTTTTTATTAGCCACCCAAATGTATGTCCCATCATAAACCAAACTGCTGGGGGCGTCACCAACAGAAAATGTCCCCAGAATGGTTCCATTATCAATATCAAGCTTCGACACATTATTATCACCTTGGTTTATGACCCAAATGCTATCTTTTACATGGACCAGGTCAACCGGCCGACTACCTACACTATAGGAGGTTATTTGTTGCCCGGTAGAAGCGAGCATCTTACTAACTGTGTTATCACCATAGTTTGCCACCCACATGTATAAGCCGTCGTAGGTTATAGCCAACGGTTCTTTCCCGGTCAGATTAATGGATATCGGAATTTTTTGCACTATGTCATCATCTTCTGCCGCAACCCAAATGTTAGCCCCGTCAAATAGTAAAGCTGTTGGCGTTTTTCCCGTGGACACGGTTGATAACGGCGTACCATCATTGGGTTGAAGTCGTATAATATTGTGGTCGAAGTGATTGGCCACCCAAATGTCAGTATCATCAAAAGCTAAAGCATCCGGTAAGCCTCCCGTATTAAATGTACCCACTAAAACCCCATCAGAGGCTCGCAGCTTGGATAGGGTATCGCTGCCTCGGTTTGCAACCCAAATATTCGAACCGGCATGCATTATCCATATGGGTCTAAGACCAACCTCGAAAACGCCTCTCAAATTTCCATTATTAGCATCGAATCGTGAGACCTGATTATTCGTAAAGTTAGCAACCCAAATGTAACCCCCAGCGGACACTATATCTGTAGGGGAACTGCCTATATCATACGTTCCTAAGTTTGTACCCTTATTTGGATCAATTTTGCGTAGCTTATTTGTAACATCAGAAGCAACCCATAGTACATTATTTTCGTAGAGCAAACTGGTAGGCTGACTGTTAGTCGGCCCGGCCGGAAAAGTCGCGACAGTCGCCCCATTGGAAATGCTTATTTTCTGAATCGTGTTATCAGAACGGTTAGCAAGCCATATAAACCCTCCTCCATAAACAATATCTGACGGACCACCTCCGGTAGTAAAAGTACCTAAATGCGTGCAATCTGTAGCCTGAAGTTTTGTCACCGTTTTATCGAGCTTATTTATGACCCAAATATGAAATCCATCATAAGCGAGCGCACCGGGATTTTTTCCTACTGAGCAATCCTGCGTGTCTCTAGTGATCGCTGCAATGCGCTGCGTCTCAATCAATTCCATTTGAGCCTGATCACGCAGAAGTTCAACGGCCACACGTGTAGCTTCGGCATACTGTGCGGCCTGTTCGGCCACAGTCTTCTCTTTTCTTGCCTGTTCCGCTTCCACTTCTGCTTCGCGTTGTGCTTCTTCTGCAGCAGCCTTAGCCTGTTGAGCGGCGGCTGCTGCGGCTTGTGCGTCAGATGCAGCTTGTTCTGCTAGCCTTTGTTCAGCTTGGGCCGTCTGCTCCGCATAGACGGCTAATTGACGTCCCGCATCGGCTGTCGCTTGACTCGCTTCGGCTGTTTGCCTAGCCGTGATAGCTTGTTGGGCTGCCTCCTCGGCCACAGCCTGACGATTTTCTGCATCACGTTTGGCCATTTCAGCCATTGCTTCAGCCGTTTCAGCAGCTCCTTTAGCTGCTTCCGCAGTTTCTTTAGCTACTTCCGCTTGTTCCCGTTGAGATTCGGCTGTAGCCTGAGCAGATTTGGCTGCATTTTGAGCAAATTCGGCTGTAGCCTGAGCAAACCCGGCCGCGGTGACAGTGGCAACAGCTTCTTTTGCTGCCGTTTCAGCCTTTGCTTGGTTACTAACCGCAGTGGCTTCTTGCCTCACCGCTTCAGCAGCCTCAATTTTGGCCGATTGCAGATTCACCCGGGTATCACTTAAGCTCTGGTACAGAAGAAAAAGAGCAACAATTGCTAAAAGAACGCTGCCAAACAACCCTCGAAAAATTGCTCGTTGCCGCCTCCTGGCCTTTTTACTTTGATCATATAGCTCCTTCGCCTCAGGGCTGAAGTAAAGCTTTGCCTCTTGGGCTTGGATGACTTTAAGTTTTTCTTCACCGATGAGCAGCTTAGGATTCTGCTGCCAGGCAGCAACCTCCTGATCGAGCAACTCTTGAGCAGCTTTGCGAGCCAATACTTCAGGATCAAGTTCAATTTGCTCAACCAAATAGTCGTGGGCCAATTCATAGGCTGTCTCCGTCTCCGATCCGGCCTCGACAACCCGTAATAAACGGCTACTAATCAAAGAATCCAGAACCAACGATAACGAGTCGGGGTGATCAATCTCGCGGCTTAATTGAGCGGCTGTCTGGATATCGCGACTACGGTCCGCGCGGACCAGGGCTTCGATGACTCGCCGAGCTTGCTCTTGATAACGGGGCGGAATTTCTTTTGTGAGGACGCTATGCAAGTAGTTACGGAGAATGCCAGCCACCCCGCCCATCTTCCGAAGCATATCGAGGGTGATCTGCTGCTGTTTGTCTCCTAATTCCCGGTATAATGCCCAGCAGACAAGTTGAAGTTGGGCCGGCAAAATGATCTTTTGCTCGTAAGTCTGCAACTCATCGAGGATTTGATCAACCACTCCCGAACCGTAGTTTAAATCAACCATACCAGCCGGTTTAATAACAGCGTCAGCAGCTTCGTCGGGGGTAAACAACTTAAGCGCATATTCGTTAACAAAAATATAAGGTATTCGTCCGCGAAATTCACTTAAATTAGCAAAGTAATCTTTGCGTATGGATAGCACAAATCGAGCCTGCAAAATTTCATCTTCAATGCAATCGCCCAATTCTTCAACAAAGGCCTGACGCTGTGGGTCGTCCGATAACCGGCTAAAAAACTCTTCAAACTGATCAAGGAGAATGTAAACGATTGTCGATAAGCCCAATATATCTGTAACGCGGCTGAGAAACGGTCGTAACGGAAGCTCAGCCAAGTCCGGCGTACGTTCCAAATCGGGCAAGAGAGCTTGCTTAATAGCGTGCGTTGGCGTGCGCCGCCAAGCCCGAACATAGAGCGGGAAATGGCCTTTAGCCAGCAGTTCTGCGGCCAAGCCTGCTTGCAATAATGATGTTTTTCCGGCTCCAGACTCTGCGTGTAAAACAGTTAGACGCCCTCGACTGGTGATATTATTCAACAGGTCGCGCTTAGCTTTGTCTCGGCCGAAGAAGAAGGGCGCATCTGTTACGCGATACGATAATAAGGATTTGTACGGTTCCGAATGTGGGGTAGCTATTCCAGGTGGAGGAATTTGGGCTTTAAGCCTTTCAACATAATTGATTACGGCCTGTAATAAAATTTGGGTTTCAACCTGATGGCGCTGTTCAGCTTCCTCAACGGCCGTTAACGCTCGCTCAACAATGACCTGAGCACCATGCCCGATGGCGTTAAAACTACCATTAATATCTCCGGTTTTAATAGCATAAGAATCAGGTTGATTGAAAGGGAATCCCTCAGACTGCTCCAGCCCGGAATGGTACTCTTTTTTGAGTGATAAATTCTGTGGTTGGGTATATTCCTCGTCGTAGTTCATCGTCTTCCGCTTACCTCATAAAATTTGTAAAATATTCTGATCACTCCTTAGTAATCAGGGGTAGGAAAACATTCTTATCATCTGGTGCATTATCCGGCCCGACCTGCCCCATCAAGGCATAGACACCCAGCTGCTTGGTGGTGACAGACCAGGCATTCTGAAGATCACCAGGCTCCCCTCCTTGCAACTGCCATGCCTGACCATTCCAATAATAAATGGCTATATTGGTAAAGTTACCCATTACTTCAGGATGATAGTGCAACCGAACCACACTGTCTTTATCTAACTGGCTCAAAGCCCCTGACAAGCGCACCTCATAAGCACTGCCAATGACATCCCGTCCGGACGGCAGGGGTCTGGGCACAAAGCCGGTGGGGACAACCGTGGCAGAACCGGCAGCTGGGGCACCACCGACGGGAATGTGCAACTCAAAGTTTCCATCTTTGGCATAAAGATGATTGTCCTGATCAGGGTAAATTTGTTGATAACTGTAGTCGCTGTTAATAGTGACTTGCTGACCGCCGGCCAAACCATTGATCTGAGCCCGACCGGTTCCTTCACTCGCCCCGCTAAAGCTAACCGAACCACTGTAAGCATCTACCGTTGCATCATAGACCAAAGGACTAAACTGAGGAGATTGGCCTTGCTCATCGGGGATAATTACTGCATTTAAGGGTAAACCTCCTATGAGAGCATCGTGAACACGTAGAGTAAGAGAGTCACCTGCCGTAGCAGGAGGAATGAGATTGAGGTAAGGGGTGGTTGGACCAACCTGGATAGCCAGACCGCTCTGGCTCGTACTCGATAGATCCATCTTATAATTCTGTTTTCCCGCCTCCACTTTTACAACGGCGCTTGTAGTTCCATCCAGGCTGGACGCAAGAATGGTGTCACCCGGCGTGGCTCCATACACCTCTATCTGTCCCTGTCGATTGGTTAACCCTTGGTCAATGGCGACCTTCACTCCCTTAGACGGGTCATCCACATACAGCGAAACCAAAGCCTCAAACACCGGCTGCCCCTGTCTATAGACTGTCAGCTGATGAGGGTTACCTGTCGCACTGCCGTTGTTTTCTACCTTGACTTCGGGAAATGGAAGAAGTTCAACAGGAAATTTATCCGGACCGGCCATAACCGTACCCCGCGAGTTTGGGGTGTTGATGTTCCAACCCGGGCCATTATAATGACGCAGCACCGTCTCCCAATCTGACTCACCTGTGTGCTTAAACTGTTCGGTAACTTTACAATTCTTGTTCCAGTTTTTACTCTGGTCGGCCAGTTCGCTGGCATTGTATTGATAAAACATGATGCTTGCATTTGTGGCATCCTTGTTATTTGTCAATACCGAGATATCTGTACAGAATGCATCTATCTCGCTGGTATAGCCTTGGGCATCGACCACCCGCAGAAAATATTCATCGTGCAAATGCAGCCCATAATGGCCAAACTCGTGGATTAGGGTCCGATAGCCTGCCGGTAGTTTCCACAAGCCTTGATTGCCGGAGTCCCCATCCCAAAAGCGACCGACCCGAATGCTGGTCGCTTTATCGGTCGAAACGATGCCTCCTACTGATAGCGCATGGGGTACTACAATACTTTTGGTTGAAACCTGAAAGTCGGCATCTTCCCAATTCTCTGCCTCGTCGTAGATGGTTACCTGACCAAAGGCCATCTGTCCATCAGTGACGTCATATAAATAATCCGAACCATTTCTGAATGCTTCAGCCAAGTTACTCAAATAGCTGGGCGTGGCATCCCACTCAACTGACACCACGATATTAAACAAAACCAACGGATCATCAGAATGGACCGTAACCAACTGCTGACCTGATGCACCAATCTGATCAGGGTGAGCAGCTCCCTGTTTATCCAAGTTCAAATTAGTAACGTACGTTCGGTAAGCCCAACCCTCGTGCGCAACGCGAATGGAAGGTTGTTCATGGACCAAAGCTAAAGCTACCAATGCTTCGCCAGAAGTAGGGTTATTAAGACGTACCAGGCCAGCTTTATTCGTAAGGCGGGCCTTATCTAAACCTTGACTGATAAGTTCTCCGTTTTGATAAACAACCGCTCCCGAAATAGGCTGCGTACTACTAACGACTTTGGCGTACCATTCGGCAGCTTCAACCCCAAACGGGAAAGTTTGGCTGCCGATGGCACCCCAATACACCGGACTAGTTCGGTAATTGGGCTGCACTCTGATACGAAAGACTACATTTGAGGCCCGAATCAAATCGGCTTCGGCGTCCCAATAGAAAACATGATTGATACCAGTGGGCCAGGGTGATGTATCTAAATCACCGATAGCCGTACCGCTAGCGGCTGTAGCCGGAAACCATTGTCCCCCACCATTGAGCGAAAACTCGGCAAAGATACGTTTGGCCGGATTACTGTTGGGATCAAATAGGGTGTATGAAATGGGTATGATTTGCTGCTTCACATAGGCGGGGGAGGGCCAGAAATCGGCCTCATCAACCTGAGCCGGATAGGTAATACTCAGGCGAGGGGGTAGATCAGTGGGTGATTTACCAGTGAGTTGCCGGTTGATGTAGACCCGATTAGGGCGGTACTGAGCAGCGGTAGCCAGGTCTAAATCACCATCGCCATCCATATCACCCCAGGCGAGATCATAGTTCAGTTCATCCGATGCTGTTGAATGCCAGCCTGGTGATGAGTCCAATTGTCCGTTTTGGTTAAAATAAATACGGTTGCCGCCATATAGATTGGCAACGGCCAAATCCAAATCACCATCACCATCAGCATCGCCCCAGGCTGCATCCCAAGTTTGATCAATCGCCGTAGAAGTGGCCCAGTCGGCCTCGCTGTGTAGCATACCATTTTCATTCAGATACACTTTGGTCGGTCGGATATCATTAGCGACGGCCAAATCCAGGTCGCCGTCACCGTCAACATCACCCCAAGCCACATTACGGCTCATATCGCTATCGGCTGAGGTCCAAACAGTAGTTGTCTGTAGCATCTTTCCATCATTTAAATAGAGATGATTAGGGCTACCCCGATTAGCAACAGCTAAATCTAAATCACCGTCACCATCAACATCACCCCAAGCTACGGCATGGCTTTGCTCTGCCTCCGTTGAAACCCATGTTGCATCAGGCTGAAGCACACCATTCACATTTAAGTAGAGTTTGTTGGGAGCACCTTCATCCGTACTATTGGTACTCCAGTTGGCAACGGCCAAATCGAGGTCGCCATCGCTGTCTACATCACCCCAGGCCGCATCTAAGCTACGATCAGTATCGTTAGAAGTCCACATAAGCTCTAAAATAGGCGTCTGATCATCGGCAGCCAAGCCATCATTGCGGTAGAGCCGATTGGGATCACACTCTTCATTGGTACAGCCATTGGCTACCGCTAAATCCAAATCATTATCGCCGTCTACATCGCCCCAGGCCACCCGCCAACTCTGGTCTATTTCAGTAGAAGTCCATACCGGGGATTTTTGCAGGGCTCCGTCTTCATTAAGATAAACATGGTTGGGTTGGCGACCATCTGTGGCTGACAAACCGCCGTTGGCAACAGCCAAATCGAGATCACCATCACCATCAACGTCACCCCAAGCAATACCTATGCTTTCCTCGCTAGCCCCAGCGCCCCAATCTGATGATGAATCGATAATTTCACTGGTATTCAGATAAAGTTTGTTGACACCAAAACTGTTACCAACTGCCAAATCCAGGTCGCCGTCGTTATCCACATCACCCCAGGCTACACTGTCCGATACATCCCATTCCAAAAATATAGAATCCGTGCCTAATGCCCCATCCGTGTTTAGGAAGACAGTATTTGTTCCATCCTGAGCGAAGGCCAAATCTAGGTCGCCATCATTATCTATATCCCCCCAATCTACATCCCGTGAGTCTTCTCCCGTTTCGGGTGACACCCAATTAGCCCATGTACTAAGTGTCCCACCATAGTTAAGATAAACACGATCAGCAGCAGAGGAGTTAGCAGTTGCTAGGTCGAGCCAGCCATCATCATTCACATCGCCCCAAGCTACAGCATACGTCGAAAACGCATTACCAGACTCCCAACCAAAGTTATTGTCGGGGTCAAACACTAACGTTCCATTATTATTTTCATATATTCGATTCGAAGCGTTAAAGTTAGCCACAGCTAAATCCGGATCGCCATCATTATCCCAATCGCCCCAGGCCAGATCCTGGGTATCGCTGATAACGGTTGAAATAGCCGTACCTGTCGATGATAGAGTACCGTTTTGGTTGGTGTATATTTTATCCACGGTGTCACCATTGCCGGAGGCCAAATCGAGCCAGCCGTCGCTATCAACATCGCCCCAAGCCACGCTACGGGTTTTATCATTATCATTAGAAGACCATACCGGTACAGAGGTCAACTTACCATTATCATTGCGATAGACGTGATTGGGTTGTTCATAGTTGCCTACGGCTAAATCCAGGTCTCCATCATTGTCCATATCAGCCCAAGCTACGCTGACCGTGTTTTCACTCTGGAAGGCAATCCACGCCGGTTCTGTTTGCAATGTACCGTTATCATTTATATAAAGCCGGTTAGGTACACTAGCGAAGTTACCTACCGCCAAATCGAGATCGCCATCATTATCCACATCACCCCAGGCGATACTACGAGTCGTGTTTTGATCGACTCCAATGGCGGTGTAGTCTCCATCTAGATTGGCCAGAACTGGCGTCACCATCAGCCAAACCAACAGTAGAAATGTGGCAGAAAAGCTCAGGCTAACCGCCAGTTTTATCCAAAAGCGTGACGTGTTTGAGACAGATTTCGACTTATCTTTAAGGTGGAATAAACGAAGCATAGCTATGTGGCTCTCCTTGAGGATAATAGAACAGTTACTGCTCTTGCGTAATTAGTGGCAAAAAAAATAGCGATACAACTTGATTAATTGTTCAGAACAACCCACCAAAGTATAGGCACCAAACCACTTGATCCTAATAGACCAGCTATTCTGATAATCGCCAGGCTCACCCTCTGTAATTGCCAGGCTTGGTAATCTCAACCATAGAGACTGCCTGATGGTGTTTTAATTGAATGCGTAATAGGGAATATAACTTTTAGTAACCGATGCTTAAATAAAGCATGAGATCAGTTGGCAGGGGGGTAAATAAAATAATTTGGGTGCTCAATACTATTTGCTCCTTGTTTTGGCTTATTCTACAGGTTATATCCAGTGTGTTTTCTGAACTGAATTACCCTTGAGGCATCGTGATAAATAAATACGCTCTTTAAAGACAACATTACGGGTTATTTAGTCAGAGTTAGCTCGGTAACTTTATTTATGCAGATCCCGATAGCTACCAATTCGTAAACCGCAACGTTTATTTTCATAGGGCAGGCAAGAAAACCACTATGAGACTCATATTACTTAACTTCACCCGCCGACTTGAGCGGCAATCTGGCGGATAGTTGGCGGCACCTCAGCCGTCGGGTCAGTTAAACTGGAGGCAATAGATTTGGCAATATCTGGAGCCATTGCATTTAGATCATTAAACCATCGATTAAGCTTATAAGAATTGGCTTGTTCACCCCGTATCACTTCTTGCTCAATCAACTGAACAATATTGATAATTTCTGCGCGGGAACCATTTGAACGCCTGGTTTGGATATTAATTTGCCTATAAACAGTCTCAAATATCTGAAAAATAGCGTTTTGTTCGCGCTTAGTTGTGGTAGTCGTGACTTGGGCACCGTGGCCAATGGCATTACCACTGCCGGATATATCACCTACAGTAATGCTTGCATTACCCCATGTTTTTAGTTGTGAAGGCTCAAATTGGCCCAATGAACGACTATGATAATCATCTTTAGCTTTTATCTGATCCAGAGACCAGTCTTGTCGCTGTCTAAAAGAGGGAGCGAATCCAGGCGATTCCTTAGAATCATTTACCTTTGACGACAAAATCGCTGTAATGCTGGCTGCTCCCCAAAAAGCAACTTGTTTAGGATAAGGGGCCTCAGGTACGTCATCAAGCACCTTAAATTTTAACGCTCCCAGCAAATATAAGATAAGACATTGGTAATATTCTTCATACTCAAACCGATTAAACAGAGCCAATTCACGGGCCGCTTGGCGAACAAGCACCAAAATCATCAAGGGTTTGTCGAATATGTGAGGCAGATTGTAAGAAGTTCCGTGGGGCGTTGGCTGAAATGTAGCCCAATGTAAATGCTGATAAAACGTATAGATGCTCTGAGCCGACAATTTGGCCTCGGCCATAATAGGAGCTATTAGCCTTACAACTATTTCCGTTTCAAACCGAAGAAAATCATGCAAAACATGGTCTGAACGGGCTCCGGCAAAATCAATAAGACGTACATCTCGCACATCAGGATCGACTAAAATATTCTCTACATTTAGATCACCGTGAATGTCATCAGCTTTAATGTCACGATGTTGGCTCAAAATTTCGGGCAACTTTACAAAGGGGTTAGGTAGAGTTGTCCCATCCGGCAATAAAACGGTTTTATCAGCCAGGCTAAAATTCCCGTCGGGCAATATCTTCTTCATTTCAATTTGCCATTGACTGGTACGGGTTTGAATAACTCTACCTATAATTGCACCAGGTAATGGCTGTCCGACTTTATAAATCGGCATTGTCGCGTGTGATTCGAACGTAAAACGTATAATATAGGAAGTGCTAGGCAAATCATCTTCATCCATTTGGGGCAGGTTTAGCGTAATAGCCTTTTTCTTCAAATCGACTTTGGTTACGATAAACTGACTTACCCGTACGTAGGTATCTGTCTCAATAGGCGATGCAAATATCGTTTGGGGGGTAATTAAAATAGGCTCTGTCTCGATGGAAGAAGATGCGGGAGCAATAAGCAAGTTAACCGGAAATATTCGGTCGTAACTAGCATGTAATTGGTAGCCGGCCCGTTTTTTGCTATACCTAAACTTTTGCTCCACTATTTTAAGCAAGCGTTCTATTACCATCTGAACGTGATCGATTGGAGCTTCGAGACAAAAACGTCGGATGCTCTGCGTCGGAAAAACGCCTTCGCCCACTAATGAATAATACAACCCACCATACGCAGCATTGTTATCTACAACCGGCTCATGCCTGACTTCAGCTATCTGAGGCCATTTACCCTCAATGTAACTTTTGTAGGCATGCCACTCTTTTTTTATAAGACTAATCGAACCTATCTTGGCTACGACCGGTAAATCTCGGGTCTCTGTATCTCGTAAGAGAGAGACAACAAAAACCCAACAACCACTCCTGCCTTCGGCAAGCTCATTTTCAACAATAATTCGCTGATACACCGGAAACATTTTTTGCAAAATAACTTCAAATACTTCCTGCATGCTATTAGGTAACAAGATATGAGCCGAGAAAATGACTTGGGGTGACATTGTGTTTTCCTCAATTATTAACAGATTTTAGTTCATCATTATAGTGGTCGTTTGATAGGATAAATGATAGTTTACAATTGTTCAGTATAGTAGAATACCTGCTAATAATTATTGCAATTGGCTGATGGACATCAAGCAATTCACTACTATATGCTCTTTGGCATACACTACATCACCACCGTTAGTGCAACTTGGGTCGTTAGCCAAATATAAAGAATAGACCAAAGATAGGCGGCCATCTACAGTGCAACACGTCCAAGAAATTCTCCAACATGGAGACCTTCCGGATACAATTTGGCCGTATTCTACGCCACCCACGGTTATATCACAAGTTATCTCCTACAGGTCACAAAATTGTAAGATGTTGTTAGCAATTCTGTTATCCCCTTGCAACAACCCTGCTCTATGCTAGAATCATGGAAAGGTTCGTTAAATAGTAACCAACCATCCAGCAATCCAACTATCCAACAACCCACCAAATAGGAGCACACAATGACGATCCAACTTGGCCGCGCCGATTGCGGCCACTATGATATTTCGGCCCGTAAAGAATGGCTGGTCACCAACGGTATCGGCGGCTTTGCCTCCGGCACGTTGTCCGGAGCGCACACGCGCCGCTATCACGGCATGCTGCTGGCCGCCCTCAACCCGCCGCTGGGGCGGACCATGCTGGTCAGCAAACTCGATGTCACGGCCCGCTATCAGAACACGGAGTATCCCCTTTTTGCCAACCGCTTCACCGACGGCACGGTCGATCCCGAGGGCTTCCAGTTCCTCGAGTCGTTCCGGCTGGATGGGCTTATCCCCGTCTGGCGCTATGTTATGGCCGATGCCCGCTTGGAACAGCGCGTCTGGATGGCTCACGGCCATAACACCACCTACGTCACCTACCACCTCACCCAAGGCACCGGCCCGGTCACGCTGGAGATCGACCCGCTGTGTACCTACCGCGACTACCACAGCCACAGCCTCGGCGGCTGGTCGCTTGATGTCGAGCCGATAGTAGGCGGCTTTCGCGTTCGGGCCTTTGACGATGCCCAGCCCTACAGCGTCGTAGCCGACCGGGGTGAATTTCACCCGGACTACACCTGGTACTGGAACTTCAACCACGAGCGTGAAAGCGAGCGCGGCCTGGACAGCCGGGAAGATTTGCTGCGGCCCGGTCGTTTTATCATCACCCTGACACCCGGTGAAATGGTGACCGTCGTCTGCTCCACCGAGCCGATTACGCCCCACGCCGGTCTCGATGCCCTGGCGCAAGAGCGCCGTCGACAAGCCGCGTTGTTGGGCAGTACACCGCCCGATGAACCGGCCTGGGTGCACCACCTGGCCCTGGCCGCCGACCAGTTTATCGTCGAACGCTCGCTCGATGACGGCACACCGGGGGCCACGATCATTGCCGGCTATCCCTGGTTTAGTGATTGGGGCCGCGATACGATGATTGCCCTCCCCGGCCTCACCCTATCTACCGGCCGACCCGACCTGGCAGCTATCATTTTGCGCACCTTCGCCCGCTATGTCGATCAAGGCATGCTGCCCAACCGCTTTCCCGATGCCGGCGAAATTCCGGATTACAACACCGTTGATGCTACGCTCTGGTACTTTCACGCGATCTATCAATATTGGCAGTCTACGGGCGACATGAGCCTAATCAAAGACCTCTATCCCATCCTGGCCGACACCATCGATTGGCACCGACGCGGCACGCGCTACAATATCCACGTGGCTGATGATGGGCTACTCTTCTCCGGTACCGCTGGTGTCCAACTGACCTGGATGGATGCCAAAGTTGACGACTGGGTCGTTACGCCCCGCATCGGCAAGGCGGTCGAGATTAACGCCGTGTGGCACAATGCGTTACGTGTGATGGGCGAACTGGCCCAGGAGACGGGCCAACCCCAAGCCACCATCAACGCCTATGCTTCTGAAGCCGAGCGCGTGGCTGAAACCTTCCGGCAGCGATTCTGGTACGAGACCGGCGGCTATCTCTATGATGTTGTTGATGGCCCTGAAGGCGAACCAGGCTTGGATGGCCGGCGCAGCGACACCAGCCTGCGTCCCAACCAGATATTTGCCGTTTCCCTGCCCTTCAACCTCTTAACCGACGCCCAGGCCAAAGCCGTAGTCGATACCTGCGCCCGCGAACTGTGGACCTCGTACGGATTGCGCAGCCTATCCCCGACAGCGCCCGACTATGTAGCCCGCTACGGCGGTATGCCCAAAACCCGCGATGGTGCCTACCACCAAGGTACGGTCTGGGCTTGGCTGCTTGGCCCCTTTGCCACGGCCCATTATCGCGTTTACGGCGATGCGCTCCAGGCCAGAGCCTATTTAACCGCCATAGCCGATCACCTATCTGACGGCTGTCTTGGTTCCGTCAGCGAAATCTTTAATGGCAATCCGCCCCACTCACCCCGTGGTTGTTTTGCCCAGGCATGGAGCGTGGCGGAAGTACTCCGTGCATGGCGGGAGGTGGAGAATAGCGAATAAGGAAGAAAACCAATAGTTGTAGCTGCCCAAGGGACATCCAAAATTATGAGTAAGACACCATATCGAGTAGAATTTACAGAGACCGCTCTAAAAAATTTGGCCCGCTATCCCAAAGCTGACCAACGGCGCATTTTAGAACGTATCGACAAGCTGGCAGCAGACCCCACAGCTATGCCTAATGTGAAGCGACTGGTCGATTTTGATGTAGCCTATCGTCTGCGGGTGGGTAACTATCGAATTTTATTTGATCGAGAAGACATTCTCAAAATTATTGACGTAATTGATATCTTGCCACGTCAGCGGGCTTATCGCAGAAGGAAATAAACAATGTTGGAAAACGTACAGATTATAAAGGAAGATGATCAGCCTAAATTTGCGGTGATCCTTTTTGAGGAATACGTAAACTTAAAGGCGTTACTCTCTGACCCGGAGCGGCTGGCCGACTATTTGGACTACCTTCACATACAACAGGTCAAACAGCAAGATACTCATCGCTATAGCCTAGATGAGGTCAAAAACCAACTGGAGCTAGATAGGTAATCATTGTCGTTGGTTATTGCAGTAATAATCCCAGCAAACCAAAACGCGTATCAAATTTCAAGAACAAGTTAGTTGGCCGCTTATCCGGATTTGATTGATGTTAAGCCGCGGGTATAATGGCCTTTAAGTACCACAACACTGACCCGGAGAACACGCTTTGCAACAGGACACGCTGATCGGGCAACGGCTGGATGAATACCACCTTCAAGCGTTATTAGGTCAGGGTGGCTCGGCCCGGGTCTACCGAGCGCTCGATACGCGGCTCAAACGCTGGGTCGCCGTCAAAGTCATCGACAAACCCTTTCGAGCCGACGCCGACTACACCACGCGCTTTGAACGAGAAGCCCGTGCCATCGCCCAGTTAGACCACCCCAACATTGTTGGCCTATACCGATACGGCGAGTCGAACGGCCTGCTGTATATGGCTCTGCAATATATTGAAGGAGCCACGCTGCATCAGGTGCTCTCTTCCTACCGACAAGAAGGCACATTTATCGAAACGGAAGAGGCTTGCCGTCTCATTGGCCAAATCTGCGCAGCGCTTGATTATGCCCACAGTAAAGGCGTTATTCATCGCGACATCAAACCCTCCAACATTATCGTCAATCAGCAAGGGGATGCCGTTTTAGTCGATTTTGGCCTGGCCTTGCTGGCCGACACCCGCACGATGGGCGATGCCTTTGGCACGGCTGAATATATGGCCCCGGAGCAGGTAACCGGCGTATCCCGCAGCACGCCCCAAACCGATTTATACGCGGTGGGCGTTATTCTGTACGAGATGTTTGCCGGACGACCACCGTTTGAAGCCAAAGGCAAACGTCCAATGGACGTGGCTGAAATGCACGTGAATGAGCCGCCGCCCCGTCTTCGTACCTTTCGACCCGATCTTCATCGGGCTGTGGAAGCGGTGATCTTAAAGGCGCTGGTTAAAATACCCGAGGCCCGCTACGCTGATGGTGCCGCCCTGTCCCGTGCACTCAATCGGGCTGTCAGTTTGACAGATTCCTTGCCAACGGCTTCACAGCAGGCAAAGGATTTGCACCAAACGATTTCGGCGCGCGTCGCCAAAGAAGTCGGCCAACACCCGCTGCCCCCGTTGCCCAATCAAGGCGTTGATAGATCAGCAAAACTTCATGAAACCCAACCGGCCATACCCCAGCCGCCGCCACCGCGAGCCACGGCCTCCAAACGAAGAGATGCTACCAAGCTAAAACCGGCCGTTAAGACGGCCGAACCACCGCCCGCCGAAAAGAAAAGCGCCCTTTTTTCCGGGAAGCTTATGGCAGGGTTGCTGGCGGTGCTGCTGGTTCTGTGCAGTCTGTCCCTGTGGTTTATTTTCCAATCGCCCGATGAGCGCCAAAACCCGGTCGTCGTTCAGCCCACGTCCGCGCCAACGTCTGCACCAGAGCCGACAGCGACCCCCCAACCACCCGAACCGCAGCTTGTAGCCGGCAGCCGGCGCGATTTTTCCGGCTCGCCGTCGAACGGTTGGCAATATCTTGTATCCCGACCCAACCAGAACAACTTTGAAGCCATGATCTTTGAAAATGGCGAGTTTGGACAATGTTGGTATCCCAACCGCAACTTCAATGAACGCTATGTGCGCATCTGTGAAAACTCCGGCCATCCGGGCAATGAAGCCGATATTGCCTGGCGCTGGCGCAGCGACCTCAACGGTCGAGTCCGGGTGGTGGGTACCGCCCGCAAAATCGACTCGGGGGGCGACGGCGTACTCATTCAAGCCTATCACAACGGCCAATTTGTCGACGAACTGAGCCTGAAAGGTGGCGACACCGATGGCGTGCGCGAAAGAAATTGGTTTGTGGTTGACGTTGCCGCCGATGACACGCTTACCTTTGTCATGAAAAGTAACGGTCGGGTTGAAAATGATCACACAACGCTCAATATAGAGATATACCGCAGTTAAGCGATTTTCAGCCCTAAGTCATTATATTTATATAGACAGGATTAACATGATTAATATGATTTTTATAAGGTTTTATCCTGAAAATCTTGTAAATTCTGTCTATTTATCCTTATGTCCGAACGCATAAGTTAGTTGTAAAAAGGTAACTACTCAGCCATCATGTCATTTCGAACGACGAAGGAGGGAGAAATCCCTCAGGTTACGGTTGGTACCGACCATTTAGGGGATTTCTCGGCAAAAAACGCCTCGAAATGACATGCCTGAGCAGTTACGTAAAAAGTACTAACCCACTATGAAAAAAGACGAAAAACGCAAACCATTTGACATTCTAAGAGATTTACAAAACCTGCCCGGCCATATCGATGCCCGGCTGCAAAGCCAGATGCGCCGCTCGCTGTCCTTTGGTAAAGGCCCGATGCGCCCGGCTGATGTGAGCCGCTACTTACAACAAGCCATGCTCGATCCAGACAATACGCTTGAGGATGCTCACTATCGCAAAGTGGTTCCCAACCGCTACGTGGTTGAACTGAATGAGCAAACCTACCAAGACCACTTCCAACCCATTAGCAGCGTGGTCTGCACCCAATGGCAAGACAAACTGGAGCAGGTCCTTGAAACCAAGAACAGCCGATTAGGGCGCGATGAGTATCACTTTGCCGGCCCGGTTCAGGTCGAAATTGAAACCGTAACCGACCTCGCTGAAAACGAAGTGCGCATCCAAAGCCAGATTATCGCGCCGGCGGACGTTGTCCCAGAGCCGACTCCACCACCTCCGCCGCCGTCAGCTCCGGCCCTAACGACAACCGCTTGTCTTGAGCTTTTGCCCGGTGAACAGCAGTGGCAGATCAGCCAGGATGTCACCCTTATCGGCCGCAATGCAACGTGTGACATCCACTTCGATGTCCCCTTTGTCAAGCAAAAGCGGCTGGTCAGCGGGCAGCACGCCTACATTCGGTATCAGGAGGGGCGCTATCACCTGTATGATGGTGCGCCGGACGGCACGCCTTCCTCCAACGGCACCTTTGTCAACGACCGGCGCATTTCGCCGCAGGGTCACGTGCTACAAAGCGGCGATGTGATTATTCTCGCTGCCGTCGACCCCAACAACCCCCGCCCCGATACTCTGGGCGTCGTCACTTTATTCTTTCATACCGACTGCGACCAATAGGGAGTCACCGTGGATATTCTGTGGAACGCGCTTCTCTTTTCGGGCAAGTGGCTCTTTATCGGCCTTATCTACGCCATGCTCTTTGTGGTGCTGCTGGCCGTGCGCCGTGAAATGCAGGGCCATTTGGCCGATGCAGAGGCGTCCACCACGCCGCCAAAAGGCCGTTTGAAAGTCATCAACAGCGGCAGTGACAAACGCGCCCGCCCTGGTGCGCTGCTGAACCTATCGAAAGAAACCAGCCTGGGGGCCGATGACGCCAACGACCTGGTGCTGACCGATCAGTATGTTTCGGCCCAGCACGCCCGCTTTCGGTGGGATGGCACCCAGTGGCGGCTGCGCGATCTGGGCAGCACCAACGGCACCTTCGTAAACCAGCGTCGCTTGACGCCGCAGCAGGAGGAGCCGGTTCCTTTTGGAGCGACAGTCGGGCTGGGCGATATGACGTTCGAGTTGATGGAGTAGTCTGTGGCACAGCTTCGACGTTTTTTCTCACGAACCTGGGAATTACGGCTGCTGGCCCTGGTGATTGGGATTGGCCTATTGGGCTTTACCCTGGTTACGGCGGCAACACAACTGCGCCAGGGTATCGAACCGCTGTCGAATTGGACACCGGCCTTACTGCCACCGGCGCTCTTGGCGCTGGCCCTCTTGACCCTGCACGCGCTTCTTTGCTGGCGTCAAACCCAATCAGAACAGCTCATCCTGCCCATTGTCGGTCTTTTGGTCACTATCGGCCTCATTATCATTTGGCGACTGCGGCCCCCGACAGCGGTGTGGCAGCAGTTGCTGCGAGGATTTGTCCCCGGAGTCGGGCTAATGGCCATCCTTATTTTGCGCCCTCGGCTGGTAGAACGCATCCGCCAAGAGTGGCCGCTGCTGATCAGCCTGGGTGGCCTGATATTGTTGTTTCTCACCGCCTTCTTCGGCGTCACCGACGAGACGGGTGCCCGGCTGTCGCTGAAGCTCGGCCCGCTGCCGGCCATTCAAACCTCTGAAATGATCAAGCTAGCCCTCATCATTTTCCTGGCCTGGTACATCGAAAGTGAAGGCCAGGCCGCCGAAGGTCGCGCCCGCACCTTTCTGGGCTGGCTGCGCCTACCGGCCATTCAATATATGATTCCGGGCGTGCTCTTTGTCTCGATAGCCACGCTGGCCCTAATTATGATGTCGGACTTTGGAG
>JAGRBZ010001137.1 GCA_020433805.1 Anaerolineae bacterium | reverse complement strand
AATAACCACCATCGCCTTAACCGGCCCGGCAGACAATCTGTTGACGATGTCCGTCCAATTGCCGGAAAGCGACAACCTGACCGCTTTATTTTCCGTTTCAAACCAACAGGAGGTGGACAACTTCCTGAGGCAGATCGCTGCCTTGCGGGCGGGGGAGACTGCGTGGGTGGAGTAGGGGCAAACAGGGAGTCAGAAGTCGGGAGCAGGGAGTAAGGGAAAAAAACGGTTTATTTGGCAACCAAAAGAATGTAACGCTAAAGTTGCTATAGACGCAAGAAACGCAAACGAAAATGTTAACAACGTTTGCGTCTTTCGCGTCTTTTGCGCCACTTGCGTTTACATTTCTGGCTCTGGATCTTTTGCCTCTCCTCAATATATGACAGATGGCCAAAATCAACCCCAGATACAGGCAGTGATGTTGGGTCTCGTGCCTCGACCCCAACCTACGCCGTCGGCGTCGAAAGACCGGGCCGTTGATCATAGGGATGGTTGCTCGGAAGGATGCGATCACGCGAGAAATTGTATGATGTTGCGTCTAGAAAAGACCATTTTGCGAGAAAACATACGGTGCCGAACTCG
>JAGRBZ010001136.1 GCA_020433805.1 Anaerolineae bacterium | reverse complement strand
GGCGAACTTACGCAAGTCCCAACTGGTTTTAGGAATCGTCTCATCGGGCCAGCGTTTGCCGGCCTCTAACACTCCGACCTTGTACCCCTTTTCGGTGGCCCGCAGTGCGGCGACGCTCCCCCCAAAACCGGAGCCAACGACTACGACATCATAATCAAACTTGTTTGCAGCCATTACATTACTCCTTGCCTGAGGCTAACTTGTCAATCGATTAATAAATTTTGTTAATAATTTGCAACACCACAGGCATGTCATTTCGTAGCCAAAGGTGGAGAAGTCCCTACAGCATCCGGTGACCAACACCCTGCTGAGGGATTTCTGGCTCCTTCGTCGCTCGAAATGACATGCCGGCTGAGGAGTTACGATTTTACTTTTTGACTCACATAAAAAAATCCTGTCTTTGCATAACTAACTCAAGTTGCCACCTTTCCGGGAACAAGACCTGACAGGTTTGCAAACGTTATCGCCAAAACCTGCCAGGTCTGATGGGTAGCAACGGGGATTAACTAAGCGTTATTGTCGCTCAAAGTTGGCCACCATAGCGCCATCGGCCGTGCGCATTACCAGGTTATTGCCGGTA
>JAGRBZ010001135.1 GCA_020433805.1 Anaerolineae bacterium | reverse complement strand
ATTGGTTTTGTGGCATACGATCAATTTATTATGAAGGGTAAGTTTGAGCAAAAAATACCTTTCTCACTGTTTTCTGGTACAGAAGAAAAGAATGTCTATAATTATTCTTGTCAAGGCAAAGTATATTGTTCTGAAATGACATCTTGTGATGAAGCGAAATTTTATTTACGCAACTGCCCAAACACACAAATGGATGGTGACGGCGACGGCATTCCTTGTGAAAGTCAGTGGTGTAGTTGGTGAGCAATCAAAAAAAGTCTAACAAAGCCATCAACACGGACCGCAAAAAGCGCCGCTCGTTCCTCGCTCTGCTTTTTGCGTCCGGTTATGGCTGGCGTTATGTAACTAGGAGAAAAAATGAACATCAGTGAAATCAATGGTTTTGAAGTTACGGGGTTCGTCGTTCGTACGACTAATGCAGATGAAATGAATCCTATGACTGCAAAAATCGGAAATCTTTGGGAAAAATTTTACTTAAATGCAGCTCCAAAGTTAACCGACAAGTCAAAAGTGTATGGTTTATACACAAACTATGAATCTGATTTTACTGGAGCTTTCGATGTTATCGCTTGTTCGGACA
>JAGRBZ010001134.1 GCA_020433805.1 Anaerolineae bacterium | reverse complement strand
TAATTTGTTAATTTGCTCAAAAAGCACTTTATCGATGGAGATTGCTGTTTTCACGTTTGCCATGTGGTTATACCTTTCTTCTTTACATGAGTATAACCCTGCGTGTTCGCGTGTCAATTCGGGAAGCTCAGCCGGAGGCGTTTCAGTTGCGGACGAAATAGAAACACTGAACGCCTGATGGAAATGAAACCACTAAATCGCCTTCTGCCGAATTTAATTCCGTTCGACCTTGAGCAGGAACTTGCATTTCAAAACAGAAAATTCAGTGAAATCATTCTTTTCAGTGAGTCAGTGCTTCAGTAGTTAAAAATTTAAAAGTATGAAAAAACCTATTGAGTAGACCGCAGCATTCTGAGTAGCTTGCCCTATCGAAGCCGTATCGAAGAATGCATTGCGCTCTACTCAATAACAAAAGCGCCAACTCCACTACAGTGAAGCCCCATTCTCTAAAATCGGTTCTTGCACAAAAAATCCGGCGCGAGCCGCGCATTCGATAGCCTTATGCGCCTCGATAACGCGGGGGCCGTTGGCATTCAAGCGCAGGCGGAGAGGGATATCCGGCTTGATTTGAATTTCGCGTT
>JAGRBZ010001133.1 GCA_020433805.1 Anaerolineae bacterium | reverse complement strand
CGTCGAGCAGACGCAGCGTCGTGCGCGGGTCGGCGTTCGACACGACCACCGGCGCGTAGATGCGCTCGCCGCCGGCCAGTTCGACACCCTCACCGGGCACGATGCGCGCCACGGGGACGCCGGCCGCAATGGTGACACCCAGATCGCGGGCGATGTCGGCCAGGATGAAGGAGACGGTGCCCATGCCCCCACGCACGTAGCCCCACATGCCGTTGTTGCCGAACATGCGTCCCGACGAGTGGTGGAAGTTGATCGACGCCGTGCCGGGGTCGTGCGGGCTGGCGTTGGTGCCGATGACGCCCTGACCCAGGAACGCGGTCTGCAACTTCTCGTCCTGGAGGTATTCCTCGACGTACTCGACCATGGACCACTTCAGCACCAGGTTGAGCGCTTCGGGGTCGCCCTTGAGGCGATCTTCGATCATCTGGCGCGTCGGGTGGCGGTTGAGCCAGATGTCGTCATCGGTGGGCGGGCGCAGGGCGGCGCGGGCGCGGCGCATGGTGTCGCCCATGGCCTGCCAGCCCTTAACATCGCGCGGCGAGAAACGGTGAACCTCCGCCTCGCAGCGTTCGTCGTCGTCCC
>JAGRBZ010001132.1 GCA_020433805.1 Anaerolineae bacterium | reverse complement strand
CTTGCGCTTCTTTTTTATTTTGTTCGCTCGATTTATCGTTCAAATCCGGTACGGCGTCATCGTCATGAAACTGGACGCCATCGAAGCCCAGTTTTTTGTAGAGTTTGAGCTTCGTCGCGAACGGTACGGTCGGACGCACCTCCGGGCCAAAGGGGTCGGCCCCTTCGTGGATGTTCCACGGTCCAAATGAAAAGCGGAATGTGCCGGGCATAACGTAATCTCCTTTGATTCGTGTATTACGTACGTCACTCTTGTCATTTCGAGCGACGTAGGAGCGAGAAATCCCTATTACGTCCGTCAACCTCGTTCAGAGGGATTTCTCGCCTTTGGCTTCGAAATGACATACTTAAAAGTGTTTTTATCGGACCCCTAACAGCAGTTCAATCAACAATTGATCCAGCTTTTCGTAGGGCTGGCCGCGTTGGGCCAGGGCAATGCGGTCGAAGGTGTAGGCCTTGAGGGCCGTGACTTTTTCGGGAGAATAAACGCCCAGGAATTCGTCCATCGAGCCGTCGTTGAATTTGATATCGGCCAGCAGGTTCTGAATTTCGACATCGTCATTGAACTGCTCGGCTTTTTCTT
>JAGRBZ010001131.1 GCA_020433805.1 Anaerolineae bacterium | reverse complement strand
GGTGCGGTCGCTGGTGAACACGATGTCGCGCCCGTTGGGCGACCAGGACGGCGAGACCTCGATGGCGTCCGACACCGTCAGCCGCTGCAGGTGCCCGTCCTTGAGCCGGATGCGGTAGATCTCGTGCTGCCCCGTCTTGGACAGCGACGCCAGCAGCTCCTTGCCGTCCGGGCTCCAGGTGGGGCCCAGGTTGGAGCCCAGGGTGCGGTTCACCACCGACACGTCCCCCGTGGCCGTCTCCAGCAGATACAGGCCCTGCTGGCCCTCCTCCCAGCTCATGAAGGCGATCTGGGTGCCGTCGGGCGACCAGGCCGGGAACAGGTTCAGGCGCCGGTTGGCCGTCAGGCGCTTCAGGCCCTCGCCGTCGTAGTCCACGCAGTAGATGTCGCGGCGGTCGTCGCTGCCGCGGCTGAAGACGATGCGCGTCAGGGCGATGCCCGGCTCCCCCATGATCAGCTGCACCACCTCGTTCACGAAGTGGTGCGCCGAGGCCCGCAGCTGCCCCGCCGTAGGCCGGTAGCGCTTGTTGAGCAGGACCTGCCGCCCGGGCTGGCTGACCAGGCGCAGGGTGAGCACCGGGGCC
>JAGRBZ010001130.1 GCA_020433805.1 Anaerolineae bacterium | reverse complement strand
TAATCCCAGTTATGGACGCCACACACAATGTTATGACCAATGATGCTACCGTCGGCCATCAGCGCCCCGCGATGCTGACAGCGCCCGTACAGAACCGACACCTTGTCATCGTAGCGCACCACCACCAAATCAACATCGGCGACGAGCGCATAAGTCGGATCACGATCCTCCAATTCGCTCCAATTAGCAATTTTGACTTTATTTTGAACTTCGGTTTTTGTGCTTGTCATTATCTCCCCATCTCAAATAGAGTTTGTGAAGTTTTTAGAGTTTGTGGAGTTAATGGCGTTAATAGAAAACCCCATTAATCCTACAAACTCATTAACTCCACGAACTCACTAAACTCTACAAACTGACTAATTCTGCGAACCCATCAAACTCTACAGACCCACTAACTCAATAAACTCTATGAACTCTACGAACTCATGAGTCTCGCCCCGGCTTGCTGAACCGAACGCAGGAAGGTGAGCAATTTTTCCGCCGGATCATCGGCGTCGACCAGGGTTTCATACAACAAAAGAGCGCCGGTGAAGGCTTCGGTATGCCAGGTGGCCTCCGACGGCAGGACCGTATCGGTCAGGCC
>JAGRBZ010001129.1 GCA_020433805.1 Anaerolineae bacterium | reverse complement strand
GAAAATCCATGGTGAAAATAGCATAGCCTTTATCTTGAGCGATGGCTTTAAAGAAATCCCACCTATGGCTATCTTCGTAGGCTCCATGTAATAACAGTAAAGTGCGAGCTTCAGCTTCCGAATTCGATATCGGATAGTAATGCCCACTCAGGGAGATACCGTCTGCGGTGAGAAAATTTACTTCAGTCGATGCTTCTGATGATGGCGATTCAGTAGCAAGAACCGTTTCTTCGGTGGGTGCTGCTGTCGATGGCGATTCAGCGGTGAGAAGAATTTCTTCGGTGGGTGCTGCTGTCGATTCAGGCGAATCCGGAGTGTCCGTCAAGTCGGTAGCTAGACAACCCGCCAATAAACCCATGAGTACAACACTGATCATCATCAACTCGACTTGTTTTCTCATAAAACACTCTTTAGCATTACAATCTACACATTTCTCTGAGAAACCGACCCAAATGTCTTTTTCAAAATATGGATAGTATTATTCGATAACTGACACGCTTGCTCAATGAAACAATAGCATTACAGAACTGCCAATCTCGCCAGAGAATTCCTTTCCAATTTTTAATGTCCTTGTCGGCTGACA
>JAGRBZ010001128.1 GCA_020433805.1 Anaerolineae bacterium | reverse complement strand
ACGGCTTGATCAACGACGGTATCGTCATCAGCAGCAATCTCTTCACCGCCAGCTTTTTCACGGCCACCGGCTTCCACGGCTTCCACGTCGTGGCCGGGCTGGTCGCCTTGTCGATTGTCCTGGGCTTAGCCTTGGCCCGTGATTACAAGCCCGGTCACTCGCGGGCGTTGGAGGCCATCTCGCTCTACTGGCACTTTGTCGATGTGGTCTGGGTGGTGCTGTTCGCAATTATTTATTTGGGTATTTACGTATAAACTGTTGGTCTGAGAAATCCGGTTTTTACTTTAGAGGTGGAGAATTAACCGAAAACCCTGGTTTCTTTCCTAGTAGGTAAAAGCTGTAACAACATGACGCTTTGGCAACTGCTAACCACAACCTGGCATTGGGAACCCTCGGTCGTATTAGGCTGCGCCGCGCTGATGGGTCTCTACCTGGCGGCGACGCACGGCCAAGTCACCCTGAAGATGGTCAGCTTTGGCGGTGGAACGCTGCTGCTGTTACTGGCGCTGTCCTCGCCGCTGGATACGCTCAGCGATCTTTACCTGTTCAGCGCTCATATGGTGCAGCATCTGTTGTTGGTGCTG
>JAGRBZ010000112.1 GCA_020433805.1 Anaerolineae bacterium | reverse complement strand
GAGTTGGTTCTGGTGCAGTGAGCCAAGGTGGTGCAGCGCTTCCAAAACACCAAACTGACTGATGGTCAGGTTAACTTCTTTCAAATGCTGGTTGATGCGGCTTGAAAGCGCATCAGATGCCCGAGAAAGTTTGATGTATAGATCGAGGGCGGTTTGTTCGGTTGGATTGCCTTGGTAATGGGTGCTCATCGCAAAATCATTTTAATGTCAAATTATTTAATATTGAAATATTAACCTATATTTCGATTTTTGTCAAGCAGATATTTTAGCATATTTCATCCTAAAGCGCGTCGCTTATAGCCTCATCGAAATCATAATCAACCAGATCACGCAACAGATCAAGTTGGGCCTTGACTGCGGCTTCGCTGGTGCCGCCGATGCTGTCACGACGATCGGCAGCCCGATTGAAGGTCAAACGTTCGTGAAGGTCTCGATCGAAGAGATCGCTGAATTTTTGGTAAGCGGCCAGAGGGAAAGAAAAAAGCGGCTGGTCGATGGCAATAGCCTGCTGCACAATTTGGCCCACCAGGTGGTGCGCGTCGCGGAAAGGCATGCCTTTTTCGACCAGATAATCGGCCAGTTCGGTGGCCAGCATCAGACTGTCCATCGAATCGTAAATTCGGCCAGGGTTGACCTTGAGCGTTCTAACCACGCCGGCGGCAATGGGCAGGGTCATACTCAACGTCTCGACCGCATCAAACAGCGGCTCTTTGTCTTCTTGCGAGTCTTTATTATAGGTAGACGGTTGGCCCTTCAGCGTCGTTAATAATCCGGTTAATGAGCCGACGGTTCGGCCCGTTTTACCGCGTATTAACTCCAGCGAGTCGGGGTTTTTCTTTTGCGGCATCAGGCTGGAGCCGGTGGAATAAGCATCGTCGAGTTCCACAAAGCCAAACTCGCGGCTGCTATAGATAATAAGATCTTCAGCCAGACGGCTGAGATGAAGCTGCGTAATGGCGGCCCAACTGAGAAACTCAACGATATAATCGCGGTCGCTAACGGCGTCCATGCTGTTAGAGGATAGCGCCGAAAAGCCCAAAGCGTGGGCTAAAAAGACGCGGTCGATTAAAAAGGGATTGCCGGACAACGCGCCGCTGCCTAAGGGCAGAACATCAACCCGCTTGGTCAGGTCATCGAGACGATCTTTGTCGCGCTGGAGCATCCAGGCGAAGCTGAGCAACCAGTGGGAGAAGCGCACGGGTTGGGCCTGCTGTAAGTGGGTATAGCCCGGCATAATGACATTGAGATGCTCGATGGCTTTGGCGGCCATTGTCCCCTGGAGGGTGTCGAGTTGCTCGCGCAGCCCTTCAATTTTGCGCTTGAGCCAGAGGCGGGTGTCGGTCGCCACCTGATCGTTGCGGGAGCGGCCGGTGTGCAGTTTCCCGGCCAAATCACCGATCAATTCGCCCAACCGGCGCTCAACCGCCGAATGGATATCTTCATCGCCGCTTTTAACCTCAAACTGGCGCTGGACAAACTCGGCTCGAATGGCGTCCAAACCGTCTTGGATGATATCGGCTTCTTCTTCGGTGATGACCTCTGCCCGAGCCAGCCCCTTGGCATAGGCCATACTGCCATCCAAGTCGGCTTCCCAAAGCTGGATATCGAAGAAGATACTATTATTAAATTTGCGCATAAGCGCGTCGGTTTCGCCGCTAAAGCGACCACCCCAGAGTTGAGACATATGAGACCTACCTATTGTGATTGGAGATTGGGAGATAAACGAATTATGAATTATGAATTACGAATTATGAAATTATTTTTCGTTCACAATTCATTATTAATTATTCACAATTCACAATTCGTTTTACAAGATTGATGATGTAAAAGCATAGACACCAAATAGCAATTACTTCATCTCGTAATATTCATTTCAGATGCTAAAGCAACCTGTCCTTAATCCCGCTTAAATTTACTGTAATCCGGCTCTTCGTGCTGCCCGCGTCGAACGCCTTCAATATCGAGCAGGGCGTTGACTTTTAACGGTAGACCGAAGAGTTTGATAAAGCCTTCGGCGTCGGCTTGGTTGTAGACGTCTTCTTCACCGAAGGTCGCGAAATCTTCACGGTAGAGGCTATAGGGTGAGCGGCGACCAACCAGCGTAACATTGCCTTTGTACAGTTTCAGCCGGGCCGTACCGGAAACGCGCTGTTGGGTAACGTTAACAAACGCATCCAGGGCATCGCGCAGTTGGGTGAACCACTGGCCGTTGTAGACCAACTCGGCATATTTGAGGGCCAGCACATCTTTATAATGAAGGGTCAGCTTGTCGAGGCAGATTTGTTCAAGCCCTTGATGGGCTTCCAGTAAAATTGTGCCGCCGGGCGTTTCGTACACACCGTGGCTTTTCATGCCGACCAGCCGGTTTTCAACCAGATCGACCCGTCCGATACCGTGCCGTCCGCCGATTTCGTTGAGTTTATTGATCAGGCTAATGGGTCCGTGGGCTACGCCATCGATCTTTTTAGGAATGCCTTCATAAAATTCAATTTCGACGTACTCCGGCTTATCAGGCGCATCTTCGGGATCGACGCTCAATTGGAACATCGCTTTTTCCGGCTCAAGCCACGGATCTTCCAAAATGCCGCCCTCGTGGCTGAGGTGCCAGATGTTGCGGTCACGGCTATAGATCGATTTTTCGGTAACGGAGACCGGAACATTGTACTCGGCGGCATAATCGAGGGCATCCTCACGCGAGCGGATATCCCATTCGCGCCAAGGGGCGATGACCTGAAGTTTGGGGTTAAGAGCCTGATAGGTCAGTTCGAAACGTACTTGATCGTTGCCTTTGCCGGTGGCACCGTGGGATACGGCATCGGCCCCTTCCAGAGCGGCGATTTCAACCTGTCGCCGGGCAATGATAGGCCGGGCGAAGCTGGTGCCCAGCAAATATTTACGTTCGTAAACGGCCCCGGCTTTAAGTGTGGGGAAGATAAACTGGGTAACAAACTCTTCGCGCAAATCTTCAACGTAGCATTTGCTGGCTCCGGAAGCGAGAGCTTTCTCTTCCAGACCGTCTATCTCTTCCTCTTGACCAAGATTGGCGCACATACAAATGACTTCACAGTTGTAGTTATTTTTTAACCAGGGAACAATGACGCTTGTATCTAAACCGCCGGAATAGGCGAGTACGACTTTTTTAACGTTTGGCTTGGCTTTGCCGTCCAGAGAGGGTTGGGATTTTTTTTGTTTTGCCATCTTTTCTCCAAAAACGTGATGTATGGGTGAGGTTAATTTTGGTTAGGTTGTCCGGGACTTGTCCAGAAATAACTTGGCCATTGGGTTAGATAAAGCAATAAGGAGATGGAGAGATTGAAAGCCATAATCTCCTCAACTCCTTATTGCCTCGTCGTCAAAACACAAAGTTATTTACAGACAACGTCCCAACATCGAACGCCAGTTATTACATCTTGCGTCGAAAATCATCAATTTTGCGCACTAAAACAGCAGCAGCCCCGGTTAGGCTAATGACATCACCGGCGGTAATCGGCTTAGGGTCTTCACCTTCTACTGCCCCTTTGGGCGCTGTCATCAGTAAGTAAGCGCTTCCAGCCCCAAGAAGCCCGCCGATGAGTGCTCCAAGTGCCATCTTCTGCTGTTTGGGTGATATGTTCATTCGTATTTCTCCAAAAGTGGTATTCTTTCCTACAAAAGCAGCCAGATTATAGTACACATTCACAAAAAAGTGAAGAAAAAATCCCTCTACGCTGTGATCGAAAAATTTTAATTTACTTTAAAGCTAGCTTTACATAAATAATAGCGGTAACTCTCGAAGGTTACCCCGATTATCTTAACACAAGCAAAAACTCTGTCGTTGTAAGGGCTGCTAAACTGTGCTATACTTTTCCTGATAAATGCCTGCTCTTTGACAACAAGTTTTGCTTAAGGCTACACATCAGAGTAAAATATTAGCGCTAATCACGGAGAACTTATACTATGGCTAATATCCTGTATGCAGAGGACGATCGAGATTGCCGGGAGTTATTTGCCTTTGCCCTTCGACAACACGCTCACAAGGTTCATGAAGCCATTAACGGCTCTCAAGCTGTTCAAATTGTACGTGAAGAACTCATAGACCTGATTATTCTTGATTCCCGAATGCCTATGACAACCGGCTACGATGCGGCTCGAACCATTGCGAAAGAGAAACCTTATATCCCCGTGATATTCTTCAGCGCGCGAGGCATGCGTAGAGAAATCACGATGGCCTTTGAATGTGGGCCGATGGTGGTTGATTATTTGGTAAAACCCCTCACTCCCCAACAAATTATTGATCGGGTAGAGTCTATCATCGAAGAATGCCGCATCCGTGGATTAGCACCGGTTCGCGAAGAAAATATGGCTCGTGAACTAGTTACCGAATGGTAAGGATGGGGCCAACCGTTGGATGAAGAAATCCGTACCGCATTAGAACTTGCTCTGGGTATTCTCCCCGAAGATGATCTTGAAGTTTTAATCAAAGCGGTTAATAAAAGTGAATACGAAGCCGGCTCGATTGTTTGCCGTGAAGGTGAACTGGAGCCTGTTTTTTATATTATCCAGGACGGGAAAGTGGCCTTTACCAAAAAGATGGATAAAGGCGAACAGTTTTTGGGGCTTAAAGGTCGTGGAGAATTTTTTGGCGAGTTAGGCGTCCTCGATCAGGCCCCCCGTGCTGCAACCGTACATGCCATCTCCGATTGCAAACTGTTGGAGGTCCACGAGACCACCCTCGATATGATTCTCACCCGCAACCCCTCCGTAGCGCGCGCCATTATGCGCGGTATCACCCGCAGCGTCCGCGATACCGACCAAATTACCATCGCTGAGCTTCAGCTTAAAAATGATGAACTGGCCCGCACCCTCGATAACCTGCGTGCGGCTCAGGCCGAACTGCTGCGCCGTGAGCGTATGAAGCGCGATTTAGAAATTGCGTCGCTGGTGCATCAAGGCATTTTGCCGACCAGCTTTCCCGACACGCCCAGTTTCGAGTTTGCCGCCATTGCCCGTCCGGCCCGAGAAATTGGAGGCGACCTCTATGATGTCATCCACATTGATGATGACAATGTGGGTATTGTTATGGCCGATGCCTCCGGCAAAAGCGTACAGGCGGCTATTTACATGGCCGTGGTTCGGGCGCTGTTTCTAAGTCAAGCCAATGTGCATCTCTCTACAACGGAGATTGCCCATCAGGTTCATGAGTTACTGCTCAAAGTTTCCACCGCTGAAATGTTTGTTACTGTTTTCTACGCGAATCTCAACCACGCCACCCGCTCGATGACCTACATTCGCGGTGGTCATGATCGCCCCGTTTATTATCGGGCCGCAACGCAAGAGATTGAACTGCTCGATGCTCCAGGCCGCTTTTTGGGGTTACTTCCAAATCTAATTGTCCACGAAGAGTCGCTAACCTTTGAAACCGGCGATGTTCTCGTCTGCTACAGCGATGGCGTTACCGACGCTACCCGTTCTGGCGACCAAGAAATGTATGGCTTAGAACGCTTGCAGACCATCATTCTGCGAGAAGGCCATCGAACAGCCCAAGAACTGGCCGATATTATTGTTGCCGATGTTGATGCGTTTCGGAACGGGGAGGAACAACCCGACGATCTAACGTTATTAATTACCAAGGCGCTCTAATACTACGAGACTTAGATATAAGCTAGAAAAGAAACCAGGTTTTTCGGTTAATACGATCAATTTCGAGCCGAAAAAGGCTCACTCAAGCGCATATTTCCACTTCTAAAGTCAAAACCCTGGTTTCTCAGACCAAAGTCTCGTTGTAGCACTAAGCCGACCACGTTTTCGGACAGGCTATTTGTGATTATCATCTAATCGAATTAAACTCACTACGCGCCGTATTCAAATCCGGCTGTCAGGCCAGCACATCATCCGAAACTCGAAAACAGCAAAAACTGAAGCCTCGCTCGCCAAAAAAGTATAATAAGAGACACCATCCTTAAATTGGAGAAAATAAAGCATGGCTGATTGGGATCAAAAAACTCGTATTACACGCCGCCCGCGCCGGTTGGAGGAAGTGCAATCCACAGAAGTCGGTTTTCCGATTGCCTGGATATTGATTGGCGCATTATCCGGCCTCATCGTCATTGGGCTGGTGGGACTGGGCGTTCTCAACATCATTAGAAAACAGTCGATTACGCCGACACCTAGCGTGATTGCCGGTGTAGCGCCGACAGAAGCACCCGCTGAAAGCACTCCGGGCGCGGCAGTGGTCTCGCCAACCATTCCGCCGGTGGTTACACTAGAGCCAACCGCAACCCACACCCCGACGGCTACCCCGGTACCCACCCTGCCGGAAGCTCTGGAAATTGGGGTTTATGCCCGCGTTGTCGGCACTGATGGAGCCGGCATCAGTATGAGAGCCGGCCCCGGCACCAATAACGCCCGGCTAAACGTCGCCACGGAAGAGGGTGTTTTGTTTATCTTAGATGGGCCAACCGCCGATGAAAACCAAGAAGATTATGTCTGGTGGTATGTGCGCGATGAAGATGAAAATGAAGGCTGGGTGGTTCAAGATTTTCTAGAACCGAGCCTCCCTCCCGGCGTTTCGGAGTAATAAATTTCCCGTTAACAATTGATAATTGGTTATTTTACACTATAATGGGCATCGCCTTTCGCCGCGATGCCTATTTTTTTGGGAGAGACAATGTCTGATATTGAAACGCGATTAACCAAATTACGAGACGAAATCAACTATCATCTCTATCGCTATCATACACTCGATGATCCGGTCATCAGCGATGCTGAATACGATCACCTCTTAAACGAACTGCGCACGCTCGAGGAAGAACATCCCGAATATATCACACCCGACTCCCCCACCCAACGCATCGGAGCCGAACCGCTCAGCATATTTGAAAAGGTCAATCACCCCATTCCGATGACCAGCCTGGGCAACGCTTTTGATGATGCCGATATGCGCAGTTGGTTAGCCCGAATAGGCCGTATTTTACCGGACGGCGTCACCGTCGCCGATCTGGAATTTGTTGTCGAACCCAAAATTGATGGTTTGGCGATTGCACTTACGTACGAAAACGGTCTACTTGTTCGCGGCGCGACGCGCGGCAACGGCACCGTCGGCGAAAATGTCACGCCCAATATCCGAACCATCAAAAACATCCCATTGCGGATTCCGGCCAAATCCAACGGACTTGAGCCACCCCAACGCATCGAGGTACGCGGCGAGGTTTACATGCCCATCGCCGAATTCAACGCCTTCAATAAAGCCCAATTGGAAAAAGGGGATCGCGTCTACGCCAATCCGCGCAACTTTGCTGCCGGCTCGTTGCGCCAGCTAGACAGCAAAATTACCGCCCAGCGCCCGCTTGCTTTTTTTAGCTACGCGATCGGCTACGTTGAGGGGGCCGACATCCAAACCCAACAGCAGGCGCTCGATTATCTGAACGAGTTGGGCTTCCCGGTCAACCCCGATATTCTTCACACCGGCGATATGGAGTCGGTACTCGACTTTATTCACACCTGGATGGAACGCCGCAACCAGCTTCCGTACGATGCTGATGGGGCGGTGGTCAAGATAGACAGTTTTGATCTACAAGAGCAACTTGGTGTGGTCGGGAACGCGCCGCGCTGGGCCATTGCCTACAAATTTCCAGCCCAAGAAGCCACCACAAAACTGCTGGCCGTCAAAGGTAATGTGGGTCGTACCGGGCAAATCACCCCCTACGCCGAACTGGAGCCGGTTAACATCGGCGGCGTCACTGTCAGCCAGGCCACACTGCACAACTATGACGATGTCGCCAAAAAGGACATCCGCGAGGGTGACACGGTGGTTGTTAAACGGGCCGGAGATGTTATCCCGCAGGTGGTCAAACCGATCCTCGATCTACGCCCGGCCGACTCCGTGCCGGTGCAGCCGCCGGAGCGCTGCCCGGTTTGCGATGAGCCAACCAGCCGGCAGGGCGATGATGTAGCCCTCTTTTGCATCAATGCTGCCTGTCCGGCGCAGCTTGTCAGGCAAATTGAATATTTCGTTTCCCGTGCGGCGATGGATATCGAGGGCTTCGGCATCAAAATCGGCGAACAGTTAGCCGTCGAGGGGCTGCTGCACGACATCGCCGACATCTATTTTTTAGAGCGCGATCAACTCCTTGGGCTGGAAGGTTTCGCCGAGAAAAAGGCCGACAATCTGCTGACCGGCATCGAACAGAGCAAGCAGCAGCCGTTCGACCGATTTATCACCGGCCTGGGTATTCGCTATGTAGGGAGTACGGTCTCAGAATTGATTACCGCCGCCTTTCCGTCCATCGATCAACTGAGTCAAGCCTCGCAAGCGGATCTCGAGTCGATTGAAGGAGTCGGCCCGCGTATTGCCGAGTCGATTGTGGCCTGGTTCAGTCGACCGGCCAATCAAGCACTCATCGAAAAATTCAGGCAAGCAGGCGTTACTCTGGCATCCGCTAAACCCGCCGGAGGTGACGACACACCGCAATCTTTAACGGGGTTAACTTTTGTCATTACGGGAACTCTGCCCACCTGGAGCCGAAACGACGCCAAAGAATTTATTGAGCAACATGGTGGCAAAGTTACCGGCAGCGTCTCCAAAAAAACCGATTATTTGGTATTGGGCGAAAACCCCGGGAGTAAAGCAAACAAGGCTGAATCGCTCAATATCCCTACTTTAGATGAAGAAAGTTTAAGAAAATTGGGCCGAACCGCGAAATCAGCGTAACTTCTCTCCTAGTTGTGGGTTGAATATAGTAAAGGAGAGAAGGGTTCCTCGCGTACGTATGCATAATCAACCACCAACAGTGTATCTATAAAATTTGCCTGTTTGAATAACAGGAATACAATTTTTTGTTAAAAAATTGTGCTCGTATTAGCGGGTACAACTGTATTGTCCAACGAATTAGGGACTCAATTCGAAAAATTTTTGTGAGAGGTTAACCAATGACCCGTGTAGTGATTACTGGATTAGGCGCAATAACGCCAATAGGCAACGATGTCGACACATTTTGGAAGAATATGAAAGCCGGCGTATCCGGCGCAGACCAAATCAGTGCCTTCGACGCATCGGATTACAATATCCAAATTGCCTGTGAAGTAAAAGATTTTGATCCCAATGACTGGATCGACAAAAAGACAGCGAAACGCTTAGCCCGAAGTACGCAGATGGCTATTGCTACAACGCATCAGGCGTTGCAAGATGCCCAGTTTAAGATCACAGAAGAAAACGCCAAACGTGTTGGAATTGTGATCAATAGCGGCGGTGGCGGCTTACCTGTAATGGAAGAGGCAACCCACAAGTTGCTCAACAGCGGGCCTCGCTCCGTTTCACCCTTTTTGATTACCAGTATTATGATGAACGCCGTTTCTTCGATGGTATCGATTGAATTCGGTACAATGGGGCCGCTCAACAGTTCGGCTCTGGCCTGTGCCAGCGGTAATTATGCCCTCTTAGATGCCTACCATCTTATTAAACGGGGTGAAGCCGATGTTGTTATTTCCGGCGGATCGGAAGCGGCAATCTCCCCCGTAATTTTTGCATCGTTCGCCCGTATGGGAGCGCTCTCACCGAACAACATGGACCCCAAACGTGCCAGTCGGCCTTTTGATAAAGATCGCGATGGATTTGTTTTTGGCGAAGGCGCAGCTACCCTTATTTTGGAAAGCGAAGAGCATGCCAAAGCGCGGGGCGCAACCATTTACGGTGAAATCTTGGGCGGCAGTTTAACCTCAGACGGTCACCACGTTACAGCCCCCAAACCCGACGGCAGTGGGTCGGGTGAAGCTATTAAGCGGGCGATAGAATATTGCGGCAAAAAACCGGAAGATGTAGATGTTATCTTTGCCCACGCCACCAGCACCCCATTAGGGGATACGGCTGAAACAGTAGCCATCAAAAATATTTTAGGTGAGCGAGCCTATCAAATTCCCGTAACAGGCACAAAATCTCTGGTAGGCCATATGCTTGGTGCAGCCGGTGCTGTTGCGGCTTTGGCGGCTGTTAAATCGATGCAAGAGGGCATTGTTTGCCCCACGATCAATTACGAAACCCCCGACCCTGAGTGTGACCTTGATTATGTGCCCAATGAAGCGCGACCCCACAAAGCTGATATGGCTCTGGTCAATGCATTTGGTTTTGGTGGACACAACTGCGTTATTGCCCTGGGTAGTTACCGTGAGAATGGAACCGGGCAAAACGGCAATGGAAACAAAAACGGCACAGCCTAATTGGCTTGATTGAATAAAAAAAGGAGACGCTTGATGATTAGCGTCTCCTTTTTATTTGTCCTATTATAACGCTCTATTCTATTCCAAAAAATCTCTTAAGCGGCGGCTGCGGCGAGGATGGCGGAGTTTACTAAGAGCCTTGGCCTCAATTTGTCGAATGCGTTCGCGGGTAACGCCAAACTTTTGCCCTACTTCTTCTAACGTATACGAGCGTCCATCGAGCAGGCCAAAGCGCAACTGCAAAACACGATGCTCGCGAGCGGTCAAAGAAGCCAGCACATCTTCCATGCGCTCTGACAATAATTTACCCATTGCTGAGTCATCAGGCGGAGCGTTGTTATCATCTTCAATAAAATCGCCCAGGGTACTGTCCATATCTTCGCCCACTTCCAACTCTAATGAAAGGGGATGTTGCGCTGCCTGGCGGATGCGCTCTAGCAATTTAGTAGTAATGCCCATCTCTTGAGCAATATCTTCATCGGTGGGGGTATGACCGTACTTTTGTACAAGTTCTCTGGAAACCCGAGAAAGTTGCGTAATTCGCTCGCCCATATGAACCGGAACCCGAATGGTGCGGCCTTGGTCTGATAAGGCTCGGCTTACCGCTTGACGAATCCACCAGGTGGCATAGGTGCTGAATTTAAATCCACGGCGGTATTCAAATTTTTCGACAGCCTTGATTAAACCAATATTGCCTTCTTGGATCAAATCCATAAAGGATACGCCATGGCCAATGTACTTCTTAGCAATACTGACAACAAGCCGGAAATTCGACTCGATAAGCTTGCAGCGAGCCTTAAGCCCTTTTTCCACAAGGTCTTGAAGATGCAGTCGCGATTGAGGAGTCAACTGTATATCTTCAGTAAGCTGCTGTGTGGCTTCTTGGCCGCGCTCAATCGCCTTGGCTAACTCCACTTCTTCTTTACCGGATAGCAATGGAATACGGCTTATTTCCTTGAGATACAAAGCGATAGGATCTTCAGAGGTGAAATCAAGGGTACCTTTTCGAGAGCGAGAACGAACTCCACCCTCTTCCAGTTCGTCGTGATCATCGTGATCCGACTCCACGTCGTCGGAATAATGCCAGGATTGCGACTTTCGCTTCAGACTAATGCTATCAGCCGATCGCATTCTATCTTGGCTTTTATGAATAAGATGATTGATGGGTGATTGAGTTTCAACGGGGGTGTGGTCTACGAGCATAATTACTCTACCTTCCTACAAAGAATTTTTTGGTTTTTTAGGGAACGGTTAGTACAAGTGTATCTGGACTGAGATATACAGCTTCTCTTTGTAAAAATTTTTGTCTAAGGGGGGATCCAATATTTTTTTATGTCAATGTGGCTATTATTGGTCACAAAATCTACTGAATAGTGAGGTTAATTTATGTCAAGACATAACCCGCAATATGTCAAGTAGTATAGCACATTTTTTTTCGCGATGCAATAGGTTTTTCGAAAAGTTAAGGTAAATATTTGACATTTTACAAAAAATTTACCTCAAATTTACTCCCACCAACAGACATTGTCGTTATGTAAAATTTTTACATTATGATTTGCTGTAGTCCTTGAACAATTCGACGATATTTGTATCCGTAATACCAGAGTAATCAATCCTGATCTCGGCAATAATATCGTCCGAACTTAAGCTATGGACCGGGCCAACTTTGGCACGTCGATATATTTGGTTGAAGTTGAAAAGTTTGTTGGGAGAGCGTGGATACTTAAGGTTTTCGGTCATTTTAGAAGTTCTCCATTAGGTTGAGGTGAATGTTGAAAATCGGTCAGTTTTTACATAACCAAAATACACTATTTTAAACAAGAATTAAAGGGTCAAAAGTCACTAAAATCATTGCCCAAAAGTACTTTTTTTGGGCAAAATTCTAACTTTTTGGCCAATTTTGCAAGATCGGGGGAGAATATTTCGATTATTTACTGTTATGCGCCACGTTGTAGGGAAAGTCGGCAAAAAAAAATCGAGCTACTTTTCCGCAGCTCGATTTCAATAAATTTGACCGTGTAGTTATAAAATCAGGTAACACCTCTTGTATGGATCCGTACCCCAAGTTGGATTTATAATAGTATTATTAAATATCCAAATTCTGAACCTGCTTGGCGTGGGTCTGGATAAACTTCCGTCTTGGGGCAACAACGCTACCCATCAGCATATCGAACGTATTGTCGGCAGCGGCAGCATCTTCGATAGTGACTTGTAGGATAATGCGAATTTCAGGATCCATAGTGGTTTCCCACAACTGCTCAGGGTTCATTTCACCCAAACCTTTGTAGCGTTGCAGATCGACCGATGCACCGTTGAGTTTTTGTAAGAAACTATTTTTCTCGTCTTCGGTGTAGACATAGGTGATATCTTTTTTGTTTTTAATCCGGTATAGCGGTGGTTGAGCGATAAAAAGGTGACCGTGTTCAATCAATTTAGGCATGTAGCGGAAGAAAAAGGTCAACAGCAATGTACGGATATGAGAACCGTCGACATCAGCGTCGGTCATAATGATGATGCGCCCGTAACGCAGCCCTTCAAGATTGAAGTCATCGCCGATGCCCGTACCGAGCGCCGTAATGAGGGCTTTGACTTCGTTGTTGCCTAAGATTTTATCGAGTCTGGCCCGCTCGGTGTTGAGAATTTTACCTCGCAGCGGCAATATGGCCTGGAAGCGGCGATCACGGCCCTGTTTGGCGCTGCCCCCCGCACTGTCACCCTCAACGATATAAAGTTCGGTGTTGCCGGTATCGCGGCTGGAGCAGTCGGCTAATTTGCCAGGGAGAGTACTGCTTTCCAGTGCACTTTTACGCAAAACCAGTTCGCGAGCCTTTTTCGCCGCGTTGCGCGCGCGTGATGAGGTTAAACATTTGTCGATGATTTGGCGGGCATCGCGTGAATTTTGCTCCAGGAAAGACGAAAAGGCATCGGCCACAATTGTCTCGACGATATTCCTGACTTCCGCGTTCATCAATTTAACTTTAGTCTGGCTTTCAAACTGGGGATCAGGGTGTTTGATCGAAACAATTGCCGTTAAACCCTCGCGGGTATCTTCACCGGTAAAATTGTTGTCATTATCTTTAAGAAAATTGTTTTTGCGCGAATAATCGTTGATGGTTCGGGTTAAAGCACCTCGCAAGCCGGTCATGTGCGTTCCACCGTCGGGGGTGTGGATGGTGTTGGCAAAGGCAAACACGCTTTCGGTATAGGCCCCGGTATATTGAATAGCCACCTCTACGCCAATATCATCGACTTCTTTTTCGACGTAGACGGGATCGTGCAGCGGCTGCCGGTTACGGTTGAGATAACGCACAAAGGAGGTAACCCCACCTTCGAAGTAGAAGGTATGCTCCTTCGGCGGATCTGAGCGCTCATCGGTAAAGGTAATGCGAATACCTTTGGTGACAAAAGCCATTTCTCGAAAGCGAACCAGCAGCGTGTTCCAGTTGAAGCCGGTTACCTCTTTGAAGATTTCAGGATCGTACTTGAAAGAGATAGTTGTACCGGTTTTATCACGATCTTCAGCGGGTAACTTCCCTACCTTCTTCACCGGGCCGTCCGGCACACCGCGTTTATAGGTTTGCTGCCAAATAGCGCCATCGCGCCAGACTTCAGCCACCAGCCGCTCGCTAAGGGCATTAACGGCCGAAACACCGACACCGTGCAGCCCGCCGGAAACTTTGTAGTTACCCTGATCAAACTTACCCCCGGCGTGGAGCGTGGTCATAACCAGTTCCAGCGACGATACTTTTTTCTGGGGATGCTCATCCACCGGGATACCGCGCCCGTTGTCAACCACCGAAACGGTTTCATCGGCATGAATAGTAACCCGAATATGGTCACAATAACCGGCCAAAGCTTCATCAATGGAGTTATCGACGACTTCATAGATTAAATGATGAAGCGCCTTGATGTCAGTTCCACCTACGTACATCCCTGGACGACGTCGAACAGCTTCAAGACCTTCTAGAACGGTAATTTTGTCTGCGGTATAGGAATTGGGGACAGGTGAAACCATTAAAAAACCTCCAAAATGTTGTAGAAATTACACTTTTTCATCACTATATTATACCTGATTTTTCTCAATTTCTCAAATCTAAAACAAAAGCAATCTCAGATAGAAGCACAACATATGGGGTCTATTGTTGCTTTCCCTCCACAAGATATAGTGTAGGAGAAATTGCTAATGACCACGATCGCGCAAATGTTCTAGTCGGCCGCCAAATTCGATAAAACATGCAAAGTACCCTCTCTAAACTAACCCTTTATCCGGCTATTGACCTGAGTTGTGGAATGGCTAAAATCGACAGAGTTAACACGATTTCAAAGATAAAAAGGCTCAATATGTATTCCGAGGAGGTCATAGTTTTAATCGTGTTAATTCTGTCTAATTATCGAACTCAGGCTATTGAACTATCCTTTCGTTTTTGGCAGCTTCGGCAGGCCCAATCGGGGTCGGGGGCCAAAATCAGGAACTTGCGGCGGATTATCTTCTAACAGCTTCGTAATCTCCTTAAGGGCGCGATCAAGCTGAGTATCTTTGTCTCGGGCGTAATCCTGCGGTTTAATATCAACCTCAATATCAGGATTGGTACCGTAGTTCTCGACACCCCAGCCGACATCCTCGAACCAGAAGGAAAATTCGGGTTGGGTCGTAATCGTTCCATCAGCCAGGGAGTGGCGCGGCGAGATGCCGATCACACCGCCCCAGGTCCGTTTGCCGATGAGCGGCCCCAGCTTCATCAGCTTGAAGACGTGGCTAAAGATATCACCGTCAGACCCGGCAAATTCGTTAGCAAGCGCCACCATCGGCCCCAAGACCGCGTGGCGGGGGTAGCTTGAGGCTGCACCATAACGCGGCTGATCGTACCCCAGTCGGCGACGGGCCAACTTTTCAATAAGCAACTGCGATACATGTCCGCCGCCGTTAAAGCGCACATCGACAATTAACCCTTGTCGTTCGGCCTCAGACAGATAGTAGCGGTGGAACTCGGCATAGCCGACCGGCCCCATATTCGGAATGTGGACGTAGCCCACCCGCCCGTCTGTGGCCTGATGAACGTGCTGACGATTGGTTTCTACCCATTCGCGATAGCGAGCCGGGGTTTCGCTAGACAGGGTTCTAACCAGCACGGTGCGGGCCGGCCCGGTTCCGTTTGCAGGGGCTTTGTCGCCGTTTGAAGGAAGTACGGTAAGCTGCACCTCATCGTGGGCGCGATTGACCAATATCTGCTGGGGCGACACCTCGCGGCTAAGACGCTGGCCATCGATAGCCAGCAGAATATCGCCGGGTTTGACGTTGACGCCCAACCGATTGAGGGGCGAGTCGCTGCGCCAAATCCAGGTATCGCCCTGCACAATGTGGGTGAAGCGATAGCCATCGACCTTAGCATCGTACTCAAAATCAGCACCGAGAAATCCCTGGGTGTAACGAGGCGGCCGGCGATAGTCGCCACCAATTTCGTAGGCGTGCGATGTTCCCAACTCGCCTTGCATCTCCCACACCAGGTCGGAAAACTCAGCGCGGGTTGAAACGCGCTCAACCAGGGGATAGTAGCGCTGATAAACACTCTGCCAATCGACGCTGGACATATCCTCGCTCCAGAAGTGATCGCGCTGAAGCCGCCAGGCCTCGCGAAACATTTGTATCCACTCTTGGGGCGGGTTGATTTCAACACTGAGGCGGCTTAGTTTGATCCAGCCGCTCTTTTTATTATAGCCCGAAGCGTTATTGTCCGGTTTTTCACCTGCTTTGAGCACCCGTATATTCTTTCCGGATAGATAAATCAAATAATCTCGCTTGCGATTGACATCAAAACCATTCAATCCGCTGACCACAAACTCTTTTTTGTGCTCGACAAAGTCGTACCATTCCAGCGCCCCCTTACCGGCCTCTTTACCGCTATTACGCCAGGAACGACCCAAACTGCCTTCAATTGGAAATGACGTAAAGTACACTTTATCCTTAACCCCGCGCACCTGGCTGTAACGCCCCTCAGAAACCGGGAAGGCCGATACCCGCTGGGTAATGCCCTCAAAATCGATCCGGATAGTTTTTTCACCGTTTTTAGGTTTCTTATCAGCCGCGGCTTCCGCCTCGGTTTTTTCGGCCTCACCGTTTTTGTCCTCACCGTTCTTGGATTTCTCATCGGGTTTGCTCCCATTGTTGGCATTGGGGGGCATAATCATAAACGGATTGGGCAAATCCTCTTGCAAGGTGACCAGATAAGGGCGGCTACCTCTGGGAAAGTTGAGATCGAAGTAAAGACGGTCATAGACCGGATCGAACTCGCGGTAAGAGATAAAGTAAAGATACTTGCCGCCGGGATCGAAACTGGGGCCAAAATCCAAAAAATCGTGAGGGCGGGTAACAAAATGGGTTTCGCCCGTTTCGACACGGCAGAGCTTGATAGCGCAGGTATGGTGCGATGTGCGGAACCCGTAGGCGACCCACTGCCCATCAGGCGACCAATCGATACCGGCGATACGCCCGTAGTTACTTTTATCGAGCAACCGCGTGCTTTTTTGTTTAAGATCAACGTAGACCAACTCGAGCCGATGATTGGCGATGACGACAGCATCTTCTCGGGGTGAAACCGTTAAGGCAACAGCCCGACCTATATCAAGCCCTTCCAGCCGCTCGACGGTATGCTCCGTAGCCGGCAGTGAACTATCGGTGTGGATTTCCAGAGTCTCTTCGCCAGTAGCATCGCTGACCATGATTAATCGTTTGCCGTCATTGAGCCATTCGGCCAGGCGATAACGCACCCCCTGCCGCTGGCCATATTGAAAAACCGCACCATCCCAATTCGCCATCGAGAAAACCTTGCCCCGAACCGCCATCGCAACGCTGTGACCGGCCGGATGCAGTGTAATCGATTCCATATACGAGTCGGGGGATACAAACTTGCGGCTGCGCTGAACGCGGGGGCTATAGTATTCGATGGCAATTTTCTGAACGGCGCTCTTATTTTTCTTGTCCGGATCAAAAATATAAAGATCGGCTCCGGCTCGATAAACAATGCGACGACCATCAGTATCGGGTTGGCGTACGTAAAAATCTTCATGATGGGTGTGGCGCTGAATATCTTTGCCTTTTGTATCGCACGAATAAATGTTGCCGATGCCCTCGTGATCGGACAAAAAATAGATACGCTCGGCGATCCACATCGGACTGGCCAGGTTGCTTTTTAACTTCAGCAGCGATTTGAACTTGCCGTTACCCTTGATGTCAATCCATAGATCGCCGGCCGTGCCGCCGCGATATCGCTTCCAGCGGGCCAAATCTTCGGCGCGACGGCCGATGACCACCCCCCCCTCAGGCCCAAACGAAATGGATCGAGCCGGCCCGTAAGACAACGGCTCAGGCTGCCCGCCCTCGGGATCAAGGGTATAAAGCGGTGTTAATCGAGCGAAAGGTTGTCCTGCGTCGCTGGCGATAACGATTTTTCCGTCGGGGGTCCAATCCAAAACGGCAGTGTTGCTTCCTAGATAGGTGAGGCGTTTGGTGTCACCCCCTTTAGCCGGCATAACGTATACTTCGGCTTCTCCTTCTTCGCGGCCAATAAAGGCCAAGCGTTGACCATCAGGTGACAGCGCCGGGTGAGAAGAAATACCGAGATTGGTGGTTAGACGCCGAGCCACGCCGCCCCCAGCCGGCACAGTCCACAGATCATCCTCACATACAAAAACAACCGTATCCTGATTTATCGCCGGGTAGTGATAATATCCATTCGTCACAAAAGACTCCTTAAAGTAATGATTAGTTACGGAATACGCAGACCTTCAAAAATGAAACGTAAAAAACGCTGGCTGGTATCAGACGACAGAAACGCCATGATGAAAGGCCCTAAGAACCGCTCCGCCGCCTTATGGCTATCAAACTATTCAATTGCCATGCCTAAAGCTATGCTTGTTTGGTAGATAGAGGGGACTTGGCACATCCGGTTGGTGCGACAACACAGGCGATTGCCGTGAGACACCGATGTCTCCTCAACCGGACGATTTTTCTATTTCAACTAACGCTTCTTCACGTAATTTCCGGCGTAATACCTTGCCGGCCAATGATTTCGGTAGTTCATCCCGAAAAACAATCTTGCGCGGCTGCTTGTAGGGAGCCAGCCGCTCGCGGCAAAAGCTGCGAATTTCAGACGCGGTGGCGGTTTCGCCGGGCAGCAGCGTTAGATACGCGGTGATTTTTTCACCACGCACACCATCCGGCAGACCAACCACGGCTGCTGTCTCAACCTTAGGGTGCTGGTACAACACCTCTTCAACTTCGCGGGGATAAACGTTGTACCCGGCACTTAGGATGAGATCCTTCTTCCGATCAACAATGTAAAAGTAGCCTTCTTCATCCATACGGGCAATATCGCCGGTACGCAGCCAACCATCACTGATACTGGCGTCGGTTTCTTCAGCGCGATTCCAGTAGCCGTGCATGACCTGGGGGCCTTTGATCATCAGCTCGCCCACTTCGTCAATACCCAACTCTTTGCTGGGGTCTTCAGCATCCACTATTTTAGCATCAGTGCCCACAATAGGCACACCGATGCTGCCAAATTTACGCTGTCCATTAAGCGGATTGACGTGCGTCACGGAAGAGGCTTCGGTCATGCCGTATGCTTCGGCAATTCGTGCGCCAGTGCGGGCCTCGAACTGCTCCATAACATCCACGGGCAAGGGGGCTGCGCCACTAAAGACCGCCCTTATAGAGGTTAAGTTGATCTGATCAATTGAGTGATAATTGTTTAGAGCCACAAACAGGGCCGGCACACCGGCAAAGAAGGTAGGACGTTCAACCACAATGGCATCAACAATAGGCTTAATCTCAGGCTGCGGGATCAGTACCAATGTCGCCCCCATATAAATCGCCATATTCATCAAGGCGTTCATACCATATACGTGAAAAAGGGGCATAATCGCCAGCGCGATCAGTTCATCATCCTCTTGTTCATACAACAGAAAAGAGCGTATCTGGCATAGGCTAGACAGCAAATTGCGATGAGTCAGCATCGCGCCTTTGGGTAAGCCGGTGGTTCCTCCGGTAAATTGCAAACAAGCGACATCATCCGGGCTTATGGTAATGGGAGGTGGCGCGGGGTATTTAGCGCTAATCAATTTCTTAAAGGCGTGTACTGTTTCGTCATACTGCACATCGACCCATTTGCCTTTACGTTTTAGCTCGATAGGGGCCAGGGTGCGCTTGATGAGCGGCATATAATCCTGGACACCGCCCAAAACAACATGCTTCAGCGATAAACGCTCGCGTACCGCTTCAATCTGAGGCCAAAAGAGATCGAGGCTAATCACTATCTCGACACCGGCATCGCGCCATTGGTGCTCTAACTCGCGCTCCACGTAAAGCGGATTGGTCATAACCGTCATCGCTCCCAACGAGAGGGTAGCATAGTAGGCAATGACCGCCTGGGGGCAGTTGGGCATCATGATGCCCACCCGGTCGCCGGGTTTGACACTTAGTGCATAGAGGGCCGCGGCCAGCCCATCAACCTCATTTTTGAGTTGACGATACTGAATTCGAGCGCCCAGATAAACTAGCGCTGTTTGCTTGGGATGGTTTTTCGCCGCATTGGTCAGCGATTCAGGCAGGGTGAGATGCGGAACGGTGAGTTCGGTTGGGACTTGTTTATCGTAGAATTGTAGCCAGGGTTTGGACATGGTGACTCTGCGGAAAAATGTTTGAATTCTCTAATTCATTATAACGAGATTTGAGAGAAGATACAATGTGAGGAATTTTTCGCTTGTATTTGTGATTTAGAAATTAATCGAGGAGTCACAAAGCTAGCTTTGTGACTCCGGTTCTAGTTTTTTGCTTTTTAACTCCGCCAACGCCGCCCGCGCCGCCTCCACCTGCTCGACCTCCGGTGCAGTGGGCCGATAGGCGGCGATTTCGGCCAGGCCAGTCAACGTTGACAAAGCGGACGGAGATCCGGCCCGCCGAGCATACTCGGTCATCGTCTCCGAGTCTACACGCGTTGGCACCTTACGACGGGCCAGCAGCCGAACAGCCTGGCGGTAGAGGTTGAGGATAAGGCGGCGTGTGGCATTCTGGTCGGCGAGCGAGCTATAGCCGGAGTCGCCGCTTCTAACCCAAGTCCAGTTGAATCGCCGCGCTAAAAACAGAATCAAGGCAACAAAACCGACCAGTAAAACGATACCGACCAACAGCGGCCCGAAAACCGCTAAACCAGCGGCACTTCCGGCAGCGATGGCTCCAATCGGCAGGTTGAGACCGGATAACTGGCTGAGAAGTTGGCCGTTGTTGGAGAAGAGCCAACTTTGCACCGGCGTCGGGTAGGGCTGCGGCGTCCAGCCGGGCGTGGGGTCGAATGGCACCCAGCCGACCTCCGGGAAGTAGATTTCGGCCCAGGAGTGGGCATCGCTGAAGCGGACTTCATAGTAGCCGGTTATGGTATTGTACTGGCCCGAGCCATAACCGGAGACCAATCGAGCCGGAATGCCCAAGCTGCGGGCCATTACGACCAAAGACGTGACGTACTGTTCGCAAATACC
>JAGRBZ010001127.1 GCA_020433805.1 Anaerolineae bacterium | reverse complement strand
CTCAAAAATTGGCGCGATTTCTTTCACCGACTGGTGGCTCTATGGTGGCTAATCGGCGTTTTCGCCTCGCTCCCCGCCATTGAGGCTCCTCACCCCCTACGCATGATCGTCGCTATTCCACCCACCGCTATCTTGGTCGCCTTGGGTCTGCTCAAACTGATCAACTGGCTTCTGTCGAACAAAAGAATCCCAAGCTCACTACGCACTACGCACTACGCCCTACTATTATTAATTCTCCTCCTTATTCTCCCTCTCCCCGGCTTCATCCGCGCCTACTACGTCAACTGGGGCAACCTTGAAGTGACGCAAGGGATTTACGACTACAATGCTATTGCCATTCGAGATGCCGTTTTGAGCCAAGCCAATAAAAATATCCCGATCTACCTCCCCCAGTCGCGGTTCAACGACTCGACCCTGCTGTACTACTTAAGCGATCCCTTTCCCCGCCAGGCCAGCCTCTCGGCGTCGGCGGCCGGCACAGCGATTGCGATCTCGCCCGACAACAATATCGACGACACGGCCTGGGTGCGCCTGTATAACGGCGTAGCTACAGTGCTGCCCCCCCTGACCCTTGAGGGGCAGCA
>JAGRBZ010001126.1 GCA_020433805.1 Anaerolineae bacterium | reverse complement strand
GATTCTGATGCTGTCGGGCATTGGTCCAGCCGACCAGCTTCAAGCCCACGGCGTCGATATCGCTGTCGATCTCCCCGGCGTGGGGCAGAATTTACAAGACCATTTACAGTTACCGGTGATTTATCGATCCAACGTTGAGTTACCCACGCCGACATTACTGACCGGAAACGTGCTGTTCACCTCGACCAAAAATGGCCGGCCGGGATCGACGCCTGATTTACAATTGAACTTCATCCCGGCAGCCCCGGCTCCCCTACTGCCGGTTTTGCCGGATTTCGGTGGCCCGGTCTGCATTTTCCTGCCGATTTTGGTGCAGCCGCAGAGCATCGGCGAGGTCAAATTGCGCTCGGCCAATCCATACGAGGCTCCGGTGATCAATCCTAACTACTTGCAGGCCGAAGCCGATGTCCAAGTTTTTCAGCGAGCGCTTGAAATAATTCGGACCATCGCCGGCGCCACGGCCTTTGGCGATCTAAACGGCGGCGAAATTGCTCCCGGCGCAATGGAACTCGATGAGTTTATTCGCGCCAACGTCTCCACCCTGTGGCACCCCGCCGGAACCTGCAAAATGGGGCAAGATGCGA
>JAGRBZ010001125.1 GCA_020433805.1 Anaerolineae bacterium | reverse complement strand
GACCAATTCCAGTAGAGGAGAAATCACATGGAAACCCGAACCTTTGTTGTCCCCAACATTAGCTGTGGACACTGCACACACACCATCGAAAGTGAACTCACCGATGTTGCGGGTGTGAAGAGCGTCAATGCGGAAGAAGAGACCAAGATTGTGACAGTGGCCTTTGAGGCGCCCGCCACGTGGGAGAAGATTGTGGCGACGTTGGAAGAGATCAACTATCCACCGGCCAATGAAGTCGCGCTGCAGTAGGTTGCTGTAAACACATGCCCATCTGTGGATGGTAATGGATTCGAGAAAATAAGTGAGCCAATGTCATTTCGACGAGTCTGCGAGGAGAAATCCCCTCCTGCTCCCACTGGAAAGGGGATTCCTCGTCGCAGACCGGGTGCCCACTTGGGCGCGGAATGACGTATTCGCCGAATATTTCTTCAAACTACATAACCATCCGGCAGAGAGCCTGTGCAATATCAAGCATGTATGGGTTGAAAAGAAATGTAGGTTTCGGGCTGAGAATGGCCCGCGAGGCTGTGAGGGAAGCAATGTCCACTGAAGCTGTTAAAACCAAAGTAATTGCCCCGCAGGAAT
>JAGRBZ010001124.1 GCA_020433805.1 Anaerolineae bacterium | reverse complement strand
TTGGCTTCATCGACCGGGATGTAACTGTAGGCTGCGTCCGGGCGGTCGGACAGCAGGTAGTCGAGAGTGTAGTGGCGGGCCTCGTCGGCAGCGCGGATATCCATAGGCAGGACGTAAGCCGTATCCGGCGGCGCTTGGGCGATAGCGGCGGCTAAGCGGGTGGCGTAGAGATCGAAGGGCAGGGTGAAGTCGGTCGAGACGGGCCAGCGGATGAAGGTGTTGTTGAAGGTGTGGAGGGCAAGGGCGGCGTAGAGGAAGAGGGGAAGGGAATTGGATATTAGAGATTGGAGATTGGAGATTGGTAATTGGTAATTGGTAATTGGTAATTGGGACAGGAGACGGGTCAGGAAGTTGGTGGATAGGATGACACCCACAGCAGTGAGGGCGTAGGTGGGGACGATGGTACCGAGCAGGCGGAGGTGGTGGGGTGCGCCTTCGGGGGCGAGGAGAGCGGGTAGGAACAGAACAATCCACCAGACCAGGAGGAGAGATGGAGACTTGTAGTTGGTGGGTTTGTTAGATGGCGGGTTTGATCTTCCTAATTCATAATTCCTAATGCCTAATTCCCCCACAATGCCCAGCAGA
>JAGRBZ010001123.1 GCA_020433805.1 Anaerolineae bacterium | reverse complement strand
AAGCCAGGGGTACCAGATGGTTTTGCTGCATATCTGGTCGCCTTACAACCTGGCGGGCATGCGCCCGCCCCACATTGGCCAGTTTCTAAAACCGGGCACGACCCTGCCCTACTATGAAGACCCGGAAGATGTTTTGTTCTGGGGTTGGGATTTAGAGCGGGGCGGACTGGCCGAAGGTATTGGCGCGTTTGAGTTACAGCAGTTCATTGCTACCCTGGGGCCGGCCCAATACGTTGATATGACCGGCATCCATCCGGCCGAAGCGGTGTTTGTGCCCGACTTCCCGGTTGCCCCACCCGAAGCGCCCGTCCCGGTTCCGACCCCGGCTATCCCCGTCCAACCGGAACGCCCGGCCACCACCACGCCAACTCCGGAGCCGTCTGAACCGACTCCGCTCCCACCACCTACCACACCTCAATTACCATCTACCCCCACCCCAACGTCACCACCGCCGACCATCACGCCCACTCCAAAGCCGCCGCTACTTTAATTTTGTCCAATTAGCGGGCCAGGTGGCCCACACACCCTTGACGGTAGGTTTCGGCAGGCAAGTCATTTGTAAATCAACAAATTAATCGGGGAATAA
>JAGRBZ010001122.1 GCA_020433805.1 Anaerolineae bacterium | reverse complement strand
GCAATCGAGGAAGTCGAGCACTTCCAGCAATTGGAGCGGCTCATCTGGCAGTCGCCCGCCGAAGACGTCGTGCCCGTTCACGTGGCCATCACCGTCATTCGCAACGGCGGCGGGCTGATCGCCGCCTTCGCCGATGACGGTCCGGCCGAAACAGGCGGCATGGTCGGCCTTACCTTCTGGTTCCCCGGCCTGGGTGTGCCGACGACAGGCGAGAATCGGAGAGACTGGGAGAGAGGGAGAGGGGGAGACGATGAGTTGCACTCAGTCACGCAATCCCCTAATCTCCAATCTCCCAATCTCCCAATCTCCCAATCTCCCCCTCTCCCCCTCCTCAAAATGTGCAGCCACATGGCGGGCGTGCTGCCGGCATGGCAGGGGCACGGCCTGGGCGCGCAACTCAAGTTGGCGCAGCGCGACACGATCCTGGCGCAGGGCATGACCAACTGGGTGAGCTGGACCTACGATCCGCTCTTCCGCACCAATGCCGTGCTCAACATCCGCCGGCTCGGCGCACTCTGCAATACCTACAAACGCGACTGGTACGGCGTCATGAAAGATGGGCTCAACGCCGGCGTACCCAGTGACC
>JAGRBZ010001121.1 GCA_020433805.1 Anaerolineae bacterium | reverse complement strand
TCGCCTGGATGCCATCCATGATCGGCATTTGAATATCCATCAATATGATATCAAACGTTTCATTTTGCTCCAGACGCTCCAAAGCCTGACGACCATTTTCGGCAATCGTGATGTGATACCCGTCTTGTTTAAGAATGCCAACAATTACCTGACGATTAACCTCATTATCTTCGGTCAACAGAATATGAATGCTCGATGATGTTGCCGCTACGGGGGTTTCTGCCATCTCTGACAGACCCGGTTGAGGCTCGGCCTGATGTTGACAAAGCGCTGCCAACATGGCCTGAATAAGATCGGTTTGTTTAACCGGCTTGGTCAAATACGAGGCCCATCCGGGGTTCTGGCTGGTGGTCAAACGCTTTACATTGCCCGACGAGGTCATCATAATAACCGGTAAATGCTCCAGCCCAGGCCGCTGTCGCATAATGTGCAGCACTTCTAAACCGTTTAAGGGCGTCATCATAAAATCTAGAAGTACCACATCAAAGGGTTGTTGGGTGGTTGTGGCTTTTGTCAGCAGCGTTAGCCCGTGGATGCCATTGGCTGCCTCAGAAATAAGACAACCAAAGGTTTCTAATGTTTTTCGTA
>JAGRBZ010001120.1 GCA_020433805.1 Anaerolineae bacterium | reverse complement strand
CCCAGCCTCTCGCTCATGCCCCATTGGGTGACCATGCGACGTGCCAGGGAGGTGGCCCGCTCCAGATCGTTCTCCGCGCCGGCACTACATTCCTTGAACTCGATTCGCTCGGCGGCTCGGCCACCGAGGAGCATCATGAGATTGGTTTCGAGTTCGCTCTCCGTAATGTTCATCCGGTCTTCTTCAGGGAGCATCATGGTGAGACCCAATGCCCGGCCGCGTGGAATGATCGTGACCTTATGGATCCGGTCGGAATTGTTCGAGAGCCAAGCTACCAGAGCATGGCCTGCTTCGTGGAAGGCGGTCTTGCGTTTTTCCTTGTCGAGAATCAAGTCATCGCGCTTGGATCCCATGAGGATTTTGTCGCGGGCATACTCGAAGTCATCCATGTAGACCTTGTCTTTGTCCTGACGGGTGGCCCACAAGGCGGCTTCGTTTACCATGTTACGAATGTCGGCCCCGGTTAGCCCCATGGTACCCGAGGCGAGACGATCCAGATCGACATCATCGGCCAGCGGTACGTCCCGCACGTGAACCTTAAAAATGGCGAGCCGCCCCTTTTGCGAGGGCTTGTTCACGGTGATGTGCC
>JAGRBZ010001119.1 GCA_020433805.1 Anaerolineae bacterium | reverse complement strand
ATGCCTCGTTGCTTAATACATCCCACTCAGCCAGTTCTAAATCCAAATTGTTGAACTCCTCTAATTGGCCGGCTGATTTCAGAGCTAAGACAATCTCTTCCCAAACAGAGATATCAAGAACAACGGCTGTCTTGTTGCCCTCGGCGTCGGTAATAAATTGGGCGGATTTAATCAGTTCTGCTGTGGTCATAAGTCGCCTCCTATTCAGGATTGTTGCATCTGCTATTATACCACAATCCGCTGTGAGATAGAGATGGAGAGGTATTGCAACCGAATGAATTCGGTCGCTGCTAAAGAAAACCTGTTGAAACAGGTTATTTGTTTTCCCGAAACCTGTTTCCAACACGTTTTTTCTACCAGGCTGTGAACTCATTCGCAGCTGCCTTGCCGGAGATAAAACCATCCTCGCAGCCATCTTCCACCCACGAGCCAAAAGCTCTTTGGAATTCAAAGCGGTACAGATGGCTCGGCCAGCGGTACAGATGGTTCGGCGAGTGGTACAGGTGGCTCGGTAAGCGGTACAGGTGGTTCGGCGAGCGGTACAGGTGGTTCGGCGAGCGGTACAGGTGGTTCGGCGAGTGGTACAGAT
>JAGRBZ010001118.1 GCA_020433805.1 Anaerolineae bacterium | reverse complement strand
GAACCAGCTCGGCCAGTTCGGTTTCGGTTTTGGGTTGGACCACGGCGTCGGGCAGCGTGTTGCCGATCAGCGGTTTGACCAGGTTGGGCATCGCCGCGATGTCGTGGCTGTACATTTTGCGTTCAATTGAGTTAAAACTGACGCGACTACCAAATTTTTCTTCAAGAAAAGCCTGTTTTTGGACATTCATCGTTGATATCTCCTTCCACTCAACAGTGAGTGGTATTGTTTTAGTCCGTAGTGCGTAGTGCGTAGTATGGATTAACTACGCATTACGCACTACGCACTACGCACTACGTATTGCCCGCCAACTGCCCCAACAGCATTGACCGTTCGCTTACGATGTGCGCCAAAATATCGGCGATGTGTTGGAGGGTGGTTAAAACACGGTCTTGCTCAGCCGTGGTCAGTTGGGTAACTGCCTGGAATGCGCTTGCCAGCGAGGCCGGATCGACCTCCAGAAATTGCGCAAAATCACTAATCGCGGCGGTGTCGGGCGGCCACTCGGTCGGCGCGACGCCAAAGGCGATGATCATGCCTTTTAATTCGTTGCCGTGCCGCACCAGGGCGCGCGCGCACAGCAGCCCGGC
>JAGRBZ010000111.1 GCA_020433805.1 Anaerolineae bacterium | reverse complement strand
ACGGACTGGTCGTGGGTGATACCTTTGACCTAACGCTCGCCTTTGAGAAATCCGACGTGCAAACCGTACAGTTTGAAGTCACCGAAGGGATGGAGCATTCTATGGAAGAAGGCCAAATGGAAGCGGGTGATATGGAACACGCAATGGATGGTGAATTGGAAGATGGCGCAATGGAGCACAAGGGAGAGTGACCATAGCCGCTTTTTAACATCACAAAACAAACTTATTAACGATCAGGCGCATTCTTTATGCACCTGATCGGTCATCACACTATAAAGAGGGACTTATGTCTAACAATTCAGCAATGATGCATGGAAATACATCAGAAGAGAACGGTATCGAGGATCTCTATGATGACTATACTGCAAAATCCTGGCTGCTAACCTTTGATCATCGACGGTTAGCGATTCTGTATTTTGGTTCAATACTTTTCTTCTTACTCTTAGGCGGGTTGGCTGCTACTGTTCTTCGCCTGGAACTCCTCACCCCTGCGGCAGATTTACTATCCGGTTCAGCGTTCAAAAAAATCTATACATTTCAGGGGCTAGGGCTGATCTTCTTTGGGCTGGTGCCGCTGATGCCGGCGGTGTTCGGCAACTTTCTCGTTCCGGCTATGATCGGCTCTCCGCGAATGGCTTTACCGCGCTTGAACCTGTTGAGCTGGTATCTCTACCTATTGGCCGGTGCCCTGCTGCTGTTCGCCGGGGTACTGGGTGGCGTTGAAACCGGCTGGACGCTCGACGTATACTATGGCGAGAACCATGCTTTGCTACCGTTTACGCTCACCGCTCTTAGCATCATCGTGGTCAGTTTTGCTTCCATTCTGCTGGCGGTTAATCTGATTACAACTACCCATGCGATGCGCGCATCAGAGATCACCTGGTCTAAATTACCTCTCTTTGTTTGGTCGATATATATTGCTAGCCTGATGGCCTTAATCGGTACGCCGGTTTTGGTTGTTGCGGTGCTGCTACTGCTGACGGAAACGTGGCTGAACGTCGGGATTTTTGCACCACAAATGGGCGGTGATCCCATTTTGTATCAACACTTATTCTGGTTCTACGGCAACCAGATCACCTTTGCTATCGGACTGCCGGCGGTGGGCATCATCCTTGAAATCGTGGCCACTTTCGCCCGGCGACCGATCTTTGGCCGCACGCTGATCCCGGCGGCTTTGGCGGCTATCGGCTACTTAGCCATTGTTTCCTGGGGCGTCCAAATCTTCCCGGCTGACTTATCAGGCCCAATGGCATTGTTAAGTTCATTTTTCTCGATGCTGATGAGCCTGCCTATCACAATGATCGGCGTCAGCATCGCTTTAACCTTCTACAAGGCCGATCTGAAATTTGATAGTCCCATGTGGTTTGTCTTCGGCAGTCTGGGGTTGATTTTGATCAGCGTATCATCCGGGCTTATCTTGTCGGTTTTAGCACTGTCCGACCAACTGTATAACACCTATTTCGTAGCGGCCCACGTCAACTATGCCATCACCGCCGTGTTGATGGCCGGTCTGGCCGGGCTGCATTTCTGGTGGGCCACCCTCACCGGACGAACCTATCCCGAGGGGCTGGCCAAGTTGGCGGCCTGTATAGTTTTTGTCGGGGCAAACTTGGCATTTTTTGTTCAATTTATCGTAGGCTATTTGGGGATGCCCCAAGATGTCCAAAGCTATCCGGCCAACTATTTGGTGTGGCAAATTGCGTCTACCCTGGGCGGTTCCATTATGCTTATCGGCACCGTGTTGATGGGAGCCTATCTACTCTGGTCGGTGGTCTTTAATCGGCAGCCGGCCGGTAATCCGTGGCAAGCCACGGGGTTAGTTTGGAAAGGACGTTGATAGAGTATCAAGCTATTCTTTGATGCTTTGCCGATACATAAATCGAGAGCAGCAAAGCTCTGCTTCATCAAGTTTGGACAAAGCAAGCTTTGCTGCTCCTTTTTACGTTGGCATTCAGCGCTGATGGATTAGCCTGTGATAGAAATATGGCTATAGTTAAATGTGATTCAGAATGGAAGCACCTTAACGCTTAGTAAGGACAATATCTTGATCAAACGTTTTTTACAACGCTTTACCTCGCAAGAAACCAACCCACCGGTCATCATTGTTTCGGGACTGCCCCGCTCCGGCACATCAATGATGATGAAGATTTTAGAGGCCGGTGGCCTGCCCGTATTAACGGACAATATCCGAACGGCTGATGACGACAATCCCGAGGGCTACTATGAATTTGAGCGGGTAAAAAAACTGCCCAAAGGCGATGTAGCCTGGCTGGACGAAGCCACAGGAAAAGTGGTTAAAGTTTTAGCTATTCTTCTATTCAATTTGCCGGAGGGATATAACTATCGCGTGGTTTTTATGCGCCGAGCCATGCCCGAAATCTTGGCTTCACAGCGTACAATGCTGATTAACCGAGGTGAAGATCCCGATAAGATGGATGATGAAGCATTGGCCGTTCTTTTTGAAAAATATTTCCGGCAGGCCAAAGCCTGGATGAAACAACAACCTCATGTCGAATACATCGAGGTCGATTACAATACGCTCTTAGAAAACCCCCTGCCTCAGATAGAGGCTATCAACCGTTTTTTCAACGGAAAACTCGATCAAGATGCGATGCTGCATGTCGTCGATCCACAGCTTTATCGCCAGCGCCGCTAGCAAAAATATCAAATAAGTTTGAGGTAAACCTCATCCCATAACTGCCGATAGGCCTTGGCGGCGGTCGATTGCGTCGCCGACAGTTCGACGGGTTCTCGGTGTAACCCCATCTTTTCAACATCTGAGGAATAGGGAATGAACGTGTCCAGGACCCCATCAAACTTTGTACGCAGCGATTCGGTTAGGGTACGATGGAGCGTTTTACGTCGATCGACCATCGATAAAAAGGCGTTGGTTTTGGCGGTGTCGTACCCTTTTTTGCTGAAAAAAGTGATGAGTTGTTTGTGCGTTCTTTCCGATAAAACGGTGGGGATAAGCGGCACCAAAAGCATATCGGCCGCGTTAAATATATTCTCAGCCAGAAGGTTGATGTAGGGCGGGCAATCGAGAATGATTAAATCGTACTCGTCTTGCAGTTGGTTGAACACCTTGTGAAGCCGATGGGTTGGATTTTTGAGCCGGCTAAAGACGAGATCGAGATTGCGGTGGGAGAAATCGGCGGGTAACAGATCGAGGTTATCGTAATCGGTGCCTTTGATACTGTTGTCGATAGCCCGCTTCTTTTTGGCTAAACCACGCGCTTCCTTTTTTAATTTTGGCTTGACGCGGAAATAAAAGGTGGTCGAACTCTGAGCATCCAGATCACAAACCAACGTTTGTAACCCAGTTTGGGCCGCCAAATAGGCTAAGTTGACCGTCGTAGCCGTTTTGCCGACGCCGCCTTTGTTGCTGTAAAGCGCTAAAACTTTCACGGGTTTTTCCTGGCTTAGCTAGTACTACAATGAGACTTCGGGTCTGAGAAACCAGGTTTTTAACTTGAGAAGTGAAAGAATACGCTTTAGGGAGCACGTTTCGGCACAAGATTCATCTAATTAACCGAAAAACCTGGTTTCTATCTCTTATTATCCTGGGTTAGTTGGCAAACAATTTTTTGAACTGCTTTTTGTTGGCCGGTGTCGAAAACTGAGCAAACGCATCAGCAAACTCGGCTTTCACCTGCAATCGCTCCCGCTGCAACGAACCAATTAGACCGCCCATAGCCAAGAATAGTTTTTTCGAGTCGTGGCTAGGCGGCATTTCGTCGACAAGACGTTGCAGATACGCTTCCTGCACACACAGATCGTTGAAATCCCCCAAATTGGCCTGAAGCCGCTTTAGCTGTTTTATGGAGGCGACCATCCGGTTGCGTGGGAACAGCGACTCAAAAAATTCCATCAAATAGCGTAGCTTCTTGCACTCGATACGCAGGGCGTGGAGCTGCTCATCCTCCATATTTTCAAGGATTGCCTGCCCCCATTTTACAATACGCCGGTATTTTTTGTAAATGCGCTTTTTCGCCAGCTCGATACTGGGCGTGAAAGCGTTGGGCGCGTCCTCCACGGGTTGGGTTAAAAAGGTGTCCCACGCTTGCATAACTGACTCGTAAGTTTCCGAGTTTAGAGCCTTAATCACCTCTTTGAGCGCACGTGACCGCCTTCGTTTTAAGTAGGTCATCAGTGGGTTTATATCGTGGCGCATGGTGTCGGGCAGCATAGCCTTGTATCGATCTTCCGCTAACAGGTAAACATCCAAGTCCCGCAGATCATTTGTCATTTTGCCGATCGACGAAAAATCTTGCTTAAAGCGCTCTGTTTGCGCTTGGGGGAAAACGCCCTTAATCTGGCTTAAGGCAGAGCGAGTGCGGCGGATGGCCACCCGGAAATCATGCAAAAACTCCGTGTCGATATCGGCTTTTATGCCCGCTTCGTTCTGCCGCATCACGATGGTTAAAAAACGAAGAATAATTTTAGTAGCTTCAGCCGCAGGCATTGTGGGCGTTAGGGCCACGTTAATCTTGGTCGCGTAATCGCCCGGCGTTTTATCGCCCAGCGCTACTACATCAAGCAACATATTGTGAGGTGAGGGCTGAAAGTCTAAATCTAACAGATGTTGTTGCACCCGACGCAGATGCCGCCGATAGCCTCGAACCACTCTAACAGCCACATAGTGATTTATCGGCGGTTCGGCTTCGTCTTGCGGAGGGTAAACGGCCCAGTGTTTGAGCCGGACAACGGTTTTCTCATCCTTATTCAGCACGCGATAAGTCGTGGCTTTAGTTTTTAGCTCGACCAGTGGCATAAGGGCACGCATCTCAATGATCGGCTCAAGCTTTGCTTGAAGGGCACTATCCGGAAATTGCCACACAAATTGAGGCTGTGTTTCGATAGTTTGTTGTTGCAGAACCCTATCGCGCACCGGGTCGTAGAGCAAATAGGTATTGTCTAATCGGTACAAAAGCCGTGAGGCGTTATAAAGCCGCCAGTCAAAGGTATCGAACAAAACAAGCGTGGCTGCCATTGATTTTTCACTGGCCATAGGAAGACGGTGAAGCAAGCCTTCAATACCATCAGACGCATCGATACCTTTGGCCGAGAAGAACGCTACGGATTTCAAAGTTTAGTCCTTTTCGTATTTCTATTTGCAGACCGTATCCGATACTGTGTTGATGGGCTAAAAGTAGACGTGTTTACGGCGTAAGACGGCTCTCTTTGGTCTCTTTTGGTTTACTAAGCATATACACTTTGTAGAATGGGTGACGGAGTCCATCATACGTTAATAGTTATTGTTAAGCAAATTTAACAACAAAGCGTTATAAATATGAGTAACGCCGTTGGGCGTATTCGGCAAGGTGACCGTCACTTATTCATTACAAATGAGCGTCTGTTTGGCTCAGATAGCTCGATTTGGTGTATCGAAGTGACTGTTACCTTTTGAAGTGGGTAACGCCTAATAAAAATCTTATCAACTGGTTGCTGAGAAAACCAGAAGTTTTGAATATGACTATAGAGGAAGGGTGACCGAGCGGTTTGACTATGCCGCTCGATTTCTTTCGGTATGGATAAAACAGCAAGCGTGTTGGCAAAATATAGGCTACCAAGCTACGGAAATTGAGACGTAATAGCGTGAGGTTAATTAGAAAGGACCGTTTAGAGCTTCATCAATCGCCCTGGCTAACCCGGTGGGATCATCAGTGCCTATTCGATAGTGCTTGCCGCTTTTCATCTGTAGCTCGATGGCGGAAAAACCGGAAATGTTGAACATCCAACCCCGGGGCGTATAGCGAATTCCCCAACCATAATACCAGGGATTCTCGACCACCCGATAGCTGTCAATATCCTCTAGAAGAAATCGCTTGTGAATGATACCTAACCCATAATGGAGCTTAAGCATACGATCATCAACCGTTATGGTCAAAGTTGGAAATAAGGTCATTGTGATCAGCATAATAACCAAAACGGCTATGGTAATAGGATTGAAATCGTTTACAACGCCAATGTAACTTATCAAACCAATAACAAGGCCGTAAATGACAAGGAGTAAATAACCAATCTGCGTATGTTTGTAGAGCGTATTCATTTTTGATGCGTCTTCCACGCCTGGTAGGTTTTAGGAATATTTCCTTGCTTTAACTGTTCCCAGGCATCTATGGCTTGCTGTCTTGTGGCATTGTGTTCTCCGGCCATGAAATCGGCCACAAAATTGATATACCTGCCGTGCGGTATCCGGTCAAAATCAGCCGCACTTTCGTTGAGCACCACATACTGATCAACTAAGTCTCCATATGTAATTTTTCTCCCTGCCGTTAATTGCTCTTCTCGCCATCGATTTAACCGATACCAAACCCCCGATCGTGCTTTCATATCCGGGGCCATCTTTTTTGCTTCGGCGACAATGAACTGTTTTGTTACCTTATTGCTGGTATAGTTTACGATGGGTAAGGTGAGGCTTAAGCCTTTTGCAATATCCTTCTCACCCGTTTTTGTAAGGCTTCTTTGCGTAGGTTTTTTGACTTCGCCGGTACGGATAAAGTGCTTGATAGATTTTTCTAATTCATCTTTTCTGAGTTTTGAGGTCGAAGGAATGCCTAGTTCTTTGGCAAATACTCTCAATTCCGTTACATACCAGTAACCATTGTCAAACTGCGTTTCGGTCATTGTGCGTGAAAGCTGTATTTCTTTCGTCATAAATCTCATATTCTATGTGTTGATAAAAAATTTATAGACAAAATGGATAAAAGACGTGCAATCCAGCTCCGTCACTCCCGCAGGCTTTTAGCAGGAGTCCATCGCTAAAAAGCCTGCGGGATGCCCGATAAAGACATTCGGGCATGACGTAATGGCTTTCATTGTACGATGTTTATCTGACTTATCTATTAGGTTTCGCTGTCTTACAAGCCAACGGTTCAAACACCCATTTCTGCTGCAATTCGACCAGCCTTCACGGCCTTCACCAACGCCTCGTGATCCCGTTCGGTTTGATCGGCGTAAGCGACGGCAAAATCACCGATGGCTTGGGCAAACGTATCCTTTTTACCCAAATAACCCCGAATTTGGATCTCATCGCCGGTTCGGGCGTGCGCGCGGGCTAAACTTGTACTACAGACCTTCAGATAAGTCTTCAACCCCTCTTCATCCAGATCGGCCACATCGGCTGAGCCTTTCATATCTTTCAACTGACGCCAATAGTAATCTCTCCCGGTGCTCTTACTGCTATGCCAACCTAAGAAAATATCGCTGGTAGCCTGCATCAACCGTTGCGCGGTGACCACGCGCTGAGCCTGGTTGGGATAGTGGCGTCGTTCCAAAACGTTCTCCAGCACAGATGGTCCAGCCTCCTTAAGCTGCAAAATGAGGCCATCATCATCCCCGCCGCCTTTGAGGAGGGCGATGATACAGCGCGTACCCACGCTACCAATACCGCCAACCCGCAAAGCACCGTCGATAATTTGAAATCGCTGCAGCAGATATCGGCGCTCGTCCGGTAAGCTAGCCAGATATTGCCTCCAGGTGTTGGTCACCCCTTGTTCGGATAACTCTTTCAGATCTTTTTGGGTAAGATACCCTTCCGACTTCATTACCCGATACGGCATCAGCAGCGGCGGCTTGCTGATGATGCGACGCTGCCCGCCTTCTATTTGGGTCAGTTTCTCCAGAGTTTGCTCGTGAGTTCTGGTTTGCGCTTTTTCTACCATCTGTGCGACGCTTTTTCGTCCTTTTTTAGATGATTGCTTAAACGCGGTGAGCACCGCATCGACATCGACGTGGTAATACCACTGATCTAATGTGCACATCTCAGAAAAGTAATCCATTGCTTTGCTGTAAGTACGGGCCGCATTTACAGCAAAACTGCGACATTTTTTCTCCGCAAAGCCATTATCTCGCCCGGCGATGACAGCGCTGGTCGCCAGTCGCTTCAAGTCCCACTCCCACGGGCCGGGAAAAGCCTCGTCAAAGTCATTGAGATCAAAAATCAGGCTCCGCTCCGGAGAGGCAAAGATACCAAAATTTGAGAGGTGAGCATCGCCACATAAAATGGTCTCGATACCGCTAACCGGCGTCCCCACCAGGTCGGCCGCCATCACCACCGCCGATCCGCGATAAAACGTAAAAGGTGACTCCACCATCCGGCCATATTTAATAGGCAACAGTTGCCTAATCCGCCCTTTATCCTGCGCTTTGAGCAAGGTCAGCGGATCGGGCCGGCCGGTAGTGGCCTCCCATCGACTATGGCTTTCCAGCGGCGTCTGTTGGCGCAAGGCCCTGCCCAGTTTCTTCCGCTCTGCTCGAGCCGTGGGCACAAGATTTGTTGATTCTTCTGTCATCTCATCCCTCCTCTTTATTGAGTGATAATCGCTTAGCGATACCATACCCAAAAATCTAAAAGTATGTTTTTTTATTGTCAGTGTCGGGCTAACGCACTTTCGGCTCATCGGCCAAGACATAGCTATATGGGGATGATGTCAAATTTGTGAAGGTGTATGAAAAGGAGAAGTGCGGCTTAAACAAAACTACGGCATCGAAATAGGTACATCGCTTGAAATCGATACCGGTATTGTAATCGGAGAAGCGGGAATGCCAAGAAAGGGAGATACATTCGAAGCTCGCCCATAATAGGTCGACCCCCCAACGAACTTGCTAGCTTACAAGGCTAAAGTGTTCTTCGGAACCAGAACCATCCCGACCGCCAGGGTGGTTGGTCGCCGACCTGGGTCTGGCCGTATTCAATCCGTTCCAGTGTGAACCCCTTATCGAAGACGTGACGCAGATTGGTTTCGTCCATCCAACGTCGGGCTTCCGGATCGGGTTCGGTTTCGTTTAGGTGAGCAAAGAGCAGATAATAGGCATTTGGTTTGAGCAAACGAGCCAGTCCTTGATGATATTCGCGTAGTTCATCCGGCTCAAAGCTGTGCGCACAGCCGACATCAAGCGCAAAGTCAACCGGCTCGGTCAAATATTCAAGCCGATTGACTTCACTCACATGAAAGTCGATACGGTCGGCCAGTCCGGCCTGTTTGGCTCGGGCAGTGGCTTCGGTGATGGCCTGGGGGATAAAGTCGATGGCATCAACATGCCAGCCCAATCGCGCCAGGTATAAAGCGGCCCGGCCCAAACCGCAGCCCAGATCGAGCGCCCGCCCTACCGGCAGCGTTGGCACAAAGGCCATCACTTCCGGCGGCGGATCGGGTTGATCCCAGGGGACTGAGCCACTCTGATAAAATTCAAATAAGCGATCATAGTGCGTCATAACCTTCTCCTTGTTGCCCACACCGATCAGGCCAGCACCACCAATCCTTCGGGAATGGCCTCGATAAGCAGTTGGATGTAATCAGCCGACAACAGGCCGGCTTGTAGGTCGGTATAAGCCCCCGACAGAATAGTTAGATGATGCTCATGCTCTAGCATATAGTCCAGCCAGTCGGCCAGCGTAGCGCGATTGGCGTCCAGTATATCTAGCTGTGCCGGGTCTGCTGAGGCAGAGGCCTGCTGCCAATAATCGCGCATCGCTTGGTTAAAGGTTATAATACAGACTGACATGTCGCAAGCCAGGGCGAGATGCACAATTTTATCGACTGCGTCCGGCTGCGGGACACATCCCTCGGTTGGCAACGCAACAGACTTAGAATGAGAGAATACCATCGTACTAGCTCCTTAATAGATGCAACAAAAAAAGCGGCCTCGAAAGAGCCGCTGAGTGTTGATGGATAGAAAAAACCGCCTGACGGCGGGTGAGCGATGCTGCACTAAATCATCCACTCGGCCCCCTTTCTCCACGAAGGTGGAACACGAACTTCAGTTAAGGCGGGTATCGGACTTTATGAATTATGAATTATGAATTATGAATTATGAAAGCTCTTTGTTGCTCTTCATAATTCATCCCTCATCCTTCGTAATTTAAATACCGTTGCGGGACAGTGCCGGACTTGCACCGGGCTTCCCCTACGCTTAGGCATACGCCGCGAGTGTAAGTAGACGGCGCACCTTAACTTGCATATTGAATTATTACCAGATTACACCAATCATAGGTTGATGTCAATAGGAAAAAATCGATTATTCCCTATTATCAACAACCGATCTACTGGATAGGAGCCAGATACAATAAAACGGCAAAATAGTGGCAGATACTCCCCCCCAACACAAACAGGTGCCAGATGACATGGCTATACGGAATGCGCTGCAGAACGTAAAATAAGACCCCCACCGTATACACCACCCCACCCACGGCCAGCAAGATCAAGCCGTTCAGCGGCAGATTAGCCACCAACTCGTGGATGACCACCACACTAAGCCAGCCCATCAACACATAGGCCAACGTCGAGATATTTTCGAAGCGATGAATAAAAAACGTTTTGAAGCTAACTCCCATGAGTGCCAGTGCCCAAATGATGATGAGCAAGCTCCAGCCCCATACACCGCGAATTGCAATCAGCAGGAAGGGCGTATACGTCCCGGCGATGAGAAGATAAATAGCCGCGTGGTCAATCACCTTGAAGACGTGTTTGGCCTGGGGCTGTTGAATACCGTGGTACAGCGTTGACGCCAGATAGAGAATAATCAGCGTCGCCCCGTAAATGCTGAAGCTAACCGTTTGATACACGTTGCCGTACAGAACCGCCAGCATAACCAAGATACTTAGGCCGGCAATGCTCAACCCGGCACCAATGCCGTGGGTAACACTATGGGTAATTTCTTCGCCCAGAGTAAAGGGCCTTACCGTAGGGCTTTTCAAGCTGTTCAATTGTAATGACATGTACTATTCTCCAGAGATAACCGTTGGCATTTTCTGCCTGTGATTATACACGGTGAGGATCACTTCCTACAATTTTATTCAATTTCATTGAAGGGAACCCCACCCTCTGGGACAAGATGAGAGAAGAAAATCATCACCCGAACGAATTTAGGGGTTTTCTTTGGGATTTTTGTCTGACTTTGGGTAAAATCAGAGGTATTCAAATGAGATTTGGTTAGGCGTCGATTTGCTCCCGATTTCATGTAACGGCACGGGATCCGCAAGATGGGATTGCGTACGAAGGGATAAAATCAACACGAACTGCACGAATTTTCACCCATTTTATTATTGTTATGAGTTACGCAGTTGAACTGAGACATAAGATTGGTTCAGTCTTAAACGATCAAATTAAGCCTAAATCAAGGTGTAAAACGGTTGAACTCCGGTTGAAGGCTTAGTTGGAGACTGAACCAATCTGAACTGCGTAACTTCTAATTGTATTCGTGCTAATTTGTGTAGTTCGTGGTTAAAACAGTTTCCCCACCGCATGAACCCAGTGCCCATGTAACCTTTTGGTTGAAATTGCATCTAATAAAAAGAGGCCATTGAAGGTGGCGATGTTTCGGTAGGGCCAACGACGTTCCCTTTCCCATTTCATAAAAGCATATCCAAACTATTTCTTTTATCAGAATTTCAATTCAAACGGAGTAAACGCATGTGGAAAAAGCTATTCGGCTTAGAATCATCAAATTCGTCGGTTAAAGTCCAAAATATGTCCGTGCAAGAACTTCACCAACGCTTGCAAAACGACAAAAAATTGCTCTTGCTCGATGTCCGCACCGACCAAGAGTATCGCCAGGACGGCCATATTGCCAAAACCCGACATATCCCTCTTTCTAATTTGGCCCAGCAAAGTGCAAAACTGCCAAAAGATCGAACTATTGTTTGTATTTGCCGTTCCGGCAATCGCAGCCGTTCGGCTTGCCAGCAATTGGCTAACGAGGGGTTTACAGAGGTGATCAATTTGTCCGGAGGTATGATAGCCTGGCGGCAGGCCGGGCTGCCGGTAAAGTAAGATCATCAGGAGTAAGGAGTAGGGAGTAATCGGTTTTTTGATCCCTTACTCCCTACCCCTTACTTCCAACGCCCATTTCAATTACGCCACTTCCAAATAATCCTTGAGCAGATCGCTTATCTGCTGGCGGGCGCGATGCAGCCGCACCTTGACGGCGCTCTCGCTGATGTCTAGCTCGGCTGCTGTTTCGGCGGTGCTTAACCCCTGGATGGTGCGTAAAAAGAGAACGCTGCGCAATGACTCCGGCAATTTTTCCAGCGCATTGGCGATTGATACATGCAGTTCGCTGGTCAGTATCGCTTCCATCGGGTCGATGTCCACACTCTCAGCCATAAACTGTTGGTCGCTGTCGATGGTCTCGATATCCTCAATGGGCGCGACTTTTTTGCTTGTTCGGCGTCGCCGTTCCATCAACGCCTCGTTCTTTGCAATACTATAAAGCCAGGTCTTTAGCTGGCTCTTTGCTTCAAACGTATCCATCTTTTCGCAGGCTTTAATAAACGCTTTTTGAACTACAACTTCGGCCTCGTCGGGATCATTCAATACCTGCAAGGCCGGTCGATAGAGCAGTGAAGCAAAGTGCTTAACCAAACACGTGCAGGCATCTTCTTCGCCGCGCCGCAAGGCAGCCAGCAAGGATTTCTCATCAGGATAAATGCTTAAATCAATTTCTAAACCGGGCATGCTCACCTTTCGTATGTTGTTACATCCTACTCCTAACTGCTTTTCTCATGAGATTGATCCCGTTCGGCTCGAATCTCGTAATGCTGCGAGCGTTCATCAAACCGGGCCAGAACTTCGCGTGCTTTGGCCGGAACATAAGCGACTTCATAATCTTCACCGGCAAATGCAGCCACCGCCTCCAGCGAGTCAAACCGCATAATCGTAACAAACTCCACTTCCTGGCCGATATCGCGGCGCAAAAGTTGGATACCTCGAAAGCCGGGAATATGCATATTCTCGATGCCCACAAAGATTTCCTCTTTCAGTAAGGTTTCATATGTATCGGCGTTATCCGGCGTGGTCCAGCCATGCCAAATGCGATTAATCATCGTTTATATTCCTCCCGAAAATAGTTATCACCGTACGTGTTTACCTTTCCCAACTAGATTTGTAACCGCTCAGGCATGTCATTTCGAGGCGTTTTTTGCCGAGAAATCCCCTAAATGGCCGGTACCAACTGTGACCTGAGGGATTTCTCTCTCCTTCGTCGTTCGAAATGACATGATGGCTGAGTAGTTACCTAGATTTTATAAAAATTTACGAACTGTATCAAATTTTCTGATAACTTATTAAGCCTGCCCGGCGAGCTTGAGCATTCCCTCATCTCTCATTTATGGTATAATAAGGCCCGTTACACATATTAGCCCCTTCATAATTTTCTTAACTATACCGTAACTGATTACAAACGAACATTTTTATCAAAAGATGTGAGATTGGGAGATACGGAAATATCGCTTAACAATCTCCTCATCTCTTAATCTCCAAATCTCCCAAACAAAATGTTACGTAATGACTCTGCTGGTAGACAAACAATTAAACGCCTTGGAAACCCTGGTGGCAGTCACGATCAAATGGTTGTCATCTTTGAAACGACTCCAAATTATAGACGATTTCCAATTCGCTGTGACATACAGTAGGTTTGCAACGATGCACATATAAACCAAGGATCAAAGAATGACTGTGGAAACACCTCCCCGCCGCCACTCGGAAGAATTATATCAAGCACTCTTCGAGCAGGCGGCCGATGGTATTTTTATTGCCGATGCGAAAGGGCATTACATTGAGGTCAACCGGCGCGGCTACGAGATGCTGGGCTACACACGCGCAGAAATATTAAGCCTATCGATGGAAGATCTCATTCCGAATGCGGATCGGGGTACAGATCCGCTGGAGATAGATGCACTACGGGCCGGAAAAAACGTACTGAAAGAACGGCGGCTATGCGGCCAAGATGGCCGATTGCTGCCGGTAGAAATCAACGCTCGCATGCTGTCAGACGGCCGTTTTTTAGAAATAGTGCGTGACCTCAGTAAACGAAAAGCGACAGAGAAGCAACTGCACAACACCATCAAGGAATTACAGCGGGTTACGACTTCAATTTCAGACTATCTCTGGAGCGCCGAGCTTGATGAAGCAGGAAACTGGGCGCACAACTATTACTCGCCGGTGGTGGAGAAAATAACGGGCTATCCTCCCGAGTTTTTTCTGGAAAGCCCCGAACGCTGGCTAAGTACCGTTTATCCGGATGACCAAACGCGCCTTCTCAGCGCCCTTCAGCGCATTATAAGCAGACAATCGGAGCGCGAGGAAGAGGAATATCGGATAATACGGGCCGATGGCACACTGTGTTGGGTTCGAGACAGTGTAACCGTTACACGATTGGGGCCAGACCACCTTCGTGTTGACGGCGTAGTGAGCGACATCACTGCACGCAAACGTACGGAAGAAATGCTGCGGCAGAGCCACGAGGAACTGCGCCTATTTTTCTCACAAACTACCAACGGCTGTTTCTTTATGATGTTAGACGAACCTGTACGGTGGGATGAAACCATCGACCAGGAAAACGTATTAGATTACGTTTTTGACCACCAGCGCATTACCCGGATCAACGATGCTATGCTGGCCCATTATGGCGCAACCCGCGAGCAAATGCTCAACTTCACCCCCAACGACTTTTTCCGACACGATCTGGCACACGGCCGAGATCTCTGGCGTCAGAGGTTCAATACCGGCAAAATTCGCCTGGAGAGCGATGAGCGCAAGTTAGACGGCACGCCGATATGGATTGAAGGCGAATACATCGTGCTCTATGATGCCCAAGGACGTATTACCGGCCATTTTGGTATACAGCGCGACATTACGGAACGCAAGCAGATGCAGGCAGAGCACCAGGCTCATCTCTGGTTCTTGGAAAGTCTGGATCAGGTTAACCAGGCCATGCATAAGACAACTGATATAACACACATGATGCGTAATGTGCTTGACGTTGTGCTTACCGTCTTCGCGTGTGACCGGGCCTGGCTGGTTTATCCGTGTGATCCGGACGCAGATTCTTGGGAAGTGCCGATGGAAAGAACACGGCCGGAGTATCCCGGAGGGCGTGCTTTAGGGACCAAGTTACCGATAACTCCGCAAATGGCTAAAAATATGCGCCTATTGAACAGCTCAAGCACGCCAATAACATTCGGGCCGGAGAGCGAATATACCATTCAGCCCTGGTTACAACAGGAATTTAGTGTTCAATCCATTATTACCACAGCCCTATTTCCCAAATCAGACAAGCCTTGGGCGTTTGGCCTGCACCAATGCTCCTCCCCACGGGTTTGGACAACGCAAGAGAAACGGTTATTCCAAGAAATTGGCCGGCGAATGGCCGACAGCCTAACCAGTTTGTTGGCGTACCGCGACCTGCGCGAAAGCCAAAACAAATTAGCCGAAGCCGAACGCATCGCTCACATCGGCTACTGGGAATACGACATCGAACAAAGGCGGATAAATTTGTCTGATGAAGCCTGCCGCATTTTTGGATTACAACCGCGCGAGAGCAGTTTCGACGTAACCCTTATCAGGGAACGCATCCATCCTGAAGACTTGCTGAGGCTGGAACACAATAGAGACGAAGCGCTGCAAGGTAGACGGTACGATGCTATGGAATACCGTATCATTCTCCCTAACGGCGATATACGGTTTGTCCACAGCCAGTCAAATGTTGTGCGCGATACCGGTCAGCCTCGTCGCCTATTTGGTACGACACAAGACATTACCGAACGCCGGCGAGCGGAGGATGAACTCCGGGCGAGTGAGGCCCGCTTTCGAACCTTTGTTGACCACGCGACCGATGCTTTTTTTCTGCGTGGCGACCAGGGCATCATCTTGGATGTGAACCGTCAGGCTTGCGAGAGCTTAGGCTATACCCGTGAGGAACTGATTGGGATGACCCCGTATGATTTTGATCCGGGATTCGACAAAGCCATTCATAAAGAGTTAATGATCCGAATTGAAGCCGGAGAAGTTGTAGAATTTGAGTCTACGCATCAGCGGAAAGATGGAACCATGTTCCCGGTTGAAATCCGCATCCGTCCGTTTTGGCAAGGTGAGCGACGGTTTGGCCTTGCTCTTGTGCGAGACATCACCGAGCGCAAGAAGTTGGAAGCCGAAAACAAGCAGCTTACGGCCCAGTTTTATCAGGCCCAGAAAATGGAGTCTATTGGTCAGTTGGCCGGGGGCATTGCCCATGATTTCAACAATCTCCTTGTCCCGATTATCGGCTACATTGAATTAAACCTGGCCGCGTTAGATCCCACCAGCCAACTGTATGCCGATTTAACCGTAGTTATAAAAGCGGCCAACCGCGCCGCCGACCTCACCCGCCAGATTGTAGCCTTTAGCCGTCAACAGGTTTTAGAACTCAGCTTGCTTAACCTTAACAGCGTTATTGCCAACTTCCAAAGAATGCTCCAACGCCTCCTTGGCGAAGAAATCGAATTGCAAACCTTTCTTACTCCCGACATAGTCCCGATAAAAGCCGATAAAAGCCAAATAGAGCAAGTGATCCTGAATTTAGCCATCAACGCCCGCGATGCTATGCCGACCGGGGGCAAGCTCACCATCGAAACGTCCAATGTCTATTTAGACGAAACGTACGCTGAAAAATACACAGGCAGCTTGGCTCCGGGCGATTATATCATGTTGGCCGTCAGCGATACCGGCCAAGGTATTGATGGGGAAACGCAAAAGCGGATATTCGAGCCGTTCTTTACCACCAAAGCACAAGGCCAGGGTACAGGCTTGGGTCTAGCCACCGTCTTTGGCATCATCAAACAGCATCAAGGCCACATTCTGGTTTATAGCGAACCGGATAACGGCACCACCTTCAAAATTTATTTACCCAAAGCTAAAGAAATTCAGCCATCGATTGTTTCCCCCACAACCGAGCCTGTCGCCCGGTTTGGTACGGAAACGATACTGGTGGTTGAAGATGAGGAAATGGTTCGCAAACTTGTGTGCGAAACCCTTGAATCCTACGGCTATGACGTGCTTGAAGCCCTAAGCCCAACCGATGGTCTAACACTGGCCTCTAATAAATCGACCATTCACCTGCTGGTCACCGATGTCATTATGCCCGAGATGAACGGCAAAGAGGTCTACCACAAGGTGGCAGAGATCCACCCGACCTGCAAAGTGTTATATATATCAGGCTACTCCAGCAATATTATCGGCCATCACGGCATGTTGGACGAAGGCATCAACTTTCTCCAAAAACCGTTTACCGTTCGTGACCTTGCCCGAAAAGTGAGAAATGCATTGCTGTAAGGGTAGACAATTTTACAAGACTCAGTAGATCAAAATCTGAGGAGTGAGGCATCCTCAGATGCCGAACTCAGCCGCATCTGAGGATGCCGGCTCCTCGAAAATTGGATATCCTGAGACCGGTTCAATTTGCCTCACCAGCCACAATAAAAAAAGGGCTTAAACCGAAGATTGGTCTAAGCCCTTAAGAGTAAAAAGTCTGGCGACTATTTTATAACTATCGGAAGGTATACCGTGTCGCCGGAGCCAACCGTAACGGTGCCGCTTTGAAGATCGATGGTGCTGCCGTAAATGTTTTCTTCCACATTGAGGCCGCCGGGTGTATAAAGCGTTGCATCGGCCAGCGCCATTCGCGCCGAGGCACTTTCTAACGTTGAGGCCTCTACATCTTTAAGCTGCACGCTCAACGTTAACAAATTGCCGTTGCCGGTGATGGCCGGGCTGTCATCAGCAAATTTCTTGGCCAGTGCAATTCGTACCAGGCCCTCGCCATTATCATAGAAGGCCACATCGAAGTCGCTGGTTAGTGCAGTTGGGGCTACGGCTGTCACGCTCTCGATAAGCTCGGTATTGTAAATCACCACAAAATCCCCCGCTGCAAAATCAACCAGCCCCATAGCGCGGATAGAGGTGGTTGCCACCTGTCCGGGATCTCCCTCTATATCGCCCAAACTCAACCGGATGGACTGCGGTGTGTCATCCGTGTCGAACAGGTCACCGAAATCTTTGTCGGTTAGGAAGAAGTTGAGGATGGCTGCGTCGCTCGAGTCCAGTTCGTTGTTGCCGTTCATATCGCCCGCATAGATTTGGGCTTGCGAGGCTACCGACTTGCCGATAGCAATATCAAGCAGCGTTTCGATGTCTGCGGCGTCGAAATCTACATCACCGTTTACGTCACCAATCTGATAACGCGGCTCGTTGGTTAGCAGCAGACCGCCGTCGGTCAGGTTTGTCAGCAGTAGCTCTTGCTCTTCGTCGTTTTCATCCAAGATAATCAGTGTCGAACCGTCACGTAGGTACAAACTTTCAACCAGGTCGATGGTTGTACGGGTACCGGCTGTGCCGTCGGCGGCAAAATCGAGCGTAAAGAACGAGCCGTCACCGTTGATGGGCGTGGGGTCGAAAAAGAAGTTCTCAAGGTTGATGATCACCCGTTCAATCGAGGCTGTACCGGGAACCGGCTCCGGGTCGGAGATGATCCAGTCATACTCTTCTGTTAGCGGGGTATTGAACACCGGACCGCCAAACGCATCCGTCAGATTGATAATCGATGCGTCGTACTCGATGAGGATTTCGGCGGCTACAATGCGCAGACCACGCGCACCATTAATGTACACCGGCACCTCGATAAACTCTTGGTCGGGGTACACCGACAGTTGTGGAATTTCCAGCTCCGGATTAAGTCCCAACTGCGCCTCAACGATATTGGTTTCCAGCTTTACCGTACCTTGGGCATCAAGCGCCTGCACGCGGTAGAGGTAGCCCTGGTCGCTCATCAGCCCACTGGCCGGGTCGAGGAAGCTGTTGCGCGTCGCTGTGCCAACTTCATTAAATGGTGTACTCTGCTGTGCTCCTTGAAGCTTACGCAGCACTTTGTAGCTCACCACGTCGGAGTCCGGCGCGGCGGTCCAGTCCAGTTTGATGCCGTCATTGCCGGGCGTAACTTGCAGTTGGAAGGGGCTGCCGCTGCGATCCCCTGCCGGTGCCGGCGTGCCGACGACAACATCTACGTTGTCAATGAGGAGTGTACTGGGCGTCGACTCGTCGGTTGTTACCTCAAAGCTCAAGGTCGTGTTGCCGGTAATGTTGTTGAGACTGAGGGTGCGCCGCTGCCACGTACCCGTTTGCTGCGCCGCACACAGTTCGATAGTTGCCAGCGTGGTTTGGCCGGCTTTTACCACAGCACTATCGTAGCCACAGAAATCTTTCGACAAGACTTGATACGAGAAGACCAGGTTAGCCCCTGCCGGAACTGTGTACTGCTGGCTAAGACTACTCTGCTCGTTGTCGGCGCTACCCATCATCGCCACATACGCGCCGGAAAGCGGCTGCACCGGCAGGTTACTGTTTTGGATGACGCTGAACCCGCTCGACGAGTTTTCCGTCCAGGTGACCTTGCCTTGTTCAAAGTCGCCGTTGGGCAGGGTGGTATTGCCCGTGGGTGGCGGCACCGGTGGGGGCTGCGGTTGCCCCTGCTTGTAAATTAAAGACACATCATCCACATAGAAGTTGCTGGTGCCGCTGTTGTCAGTGGTGGACTCAAACACCAACGTTATCTGTTGGCCTATAAATTCACTCACGTTGATCGCCTGCGGCAGCTGCCGCCAATTGGTCGTGCTGTTACCCTGACACAAATTGAATGTTTGCAGCAATTTGTTGTTAATTTTCACCGTGGCTTTGTCGTTGCCGCAGTTTGTGTCACTCGATCTAATTTGATAGAAAAAGTTCAACTCTAAGATGCCGGTGGTTGGCGGATTAATCACTTGTGATACGCGGCTGGTTTCACTGTCGGCCCCGGCCAGCCACGCCGATCTCGTGCCGCGAGCCGGGATGTTAGGCGAGCCGATGAGCGTGTAGTTGTTTGATGAGAATTCGGTCCAGTCGCTTGTGGCTTCAAAGCCGGGGTTTTTCAAAAGGTTCGTGTCGGGTTGGGGTGCCGGAGGCGGCCCACCGCCCGTGGGCAACGTTGTGCCGATGTTGGTTTCGATCCAGTTGATATATTGGGACGTACGGGCATACACGCCGTAAAAATTAGCTGAGGCGCAACCACGGCCAAAGCTCACCACACCGATGTGCGTCCAGCCGCCGTTTCCGTCGGGAATGACCAGCGGGCCACCGCTATCCCCCTGGCAAGAGTCTTTGCCGCCTTGCGGGAAGCCCGCGCATATCATGTTTTCAGTAATGCCACCGCCGTATGACTGCGGCCCATTGCAGGTCTGGTTGGATACAACCGGCACGTTGACCTCTTGCAAAATATTAGGCGAAGGGCCACCTGAACGCAGCGCCCCCCAGCCGGTGACCGTTGCCGTTGTACCGGCAATGGGTACGGCTGCATCGCGATTGAGGATGATGGTCTTAACCTGATCGTTGAGCGTAGCCACCGCCGATAGCCTTAATAAGGCGACATCGTTGTCTTTGGTCCGTTCGTTGTAGTTGGGGTGGGCAATCACTTGCGCAACGTCACGTTCTTGCTCGGCCCCCTCATTACCGGCAGTATTGTGTTCGCCTAAGACGGCTCTAATCCCTGTAGCCGGCTTGACCACCCCGTTACTCTGGATGCAGTGCGCGGCAGTTAGCACCCATTCGTTGGTAATAAGGGTACCGCCACATACTGAAATAAAGCCCGGTTTTTCAGGAATCGGGATAGTTATACGTACCTGCCAGGGCCACTCATTGGGGTCGGCGTCTTGGCCGCCCACAATTTGAACGCTTATCATATCATCTTTACCTTGCACGGGTTCTTGCGCTTGAGCAGGTTGCCCTACCAACAGCAGCATAGCCACAACAGCCACCAACAACAACCCCCAGCCCAGACTTCGAACTGAAATTTTTTGCATAGTCGTAAGTTCCTCCACTCTAAATAGTCATTGAAAATTAGGCGTAGCGTTGAGCAAAGCTAAGGATCGTGAACTCAATAACTTC
>JAGRBZ010001117.1 GCA_020433805.1 Anaerolineae bacterium | reverse complement strand
TAGCATAGAATTCGGAGTCGGTTGTGGTCTCTACCGGGGCATAACGCTGCGCCGTCATCACCTCCGGATTGGCGGCCAAGAAAGCTGAGCCGGATAACGGTTCATCACCTGCTGCGGGAGCCGTGTTGCGGGTGGCAGCCATCAACTCCGGGTTGGCGGCATAGAAAGTCGAGCCGGTTGACGTTTCTTCTTCCGCGCCTCCCGCAAACCGGCCGGCGGCCATGAGTTCCGGGTTGGCCGCCATCTCCGCTGATTCTGATTGGACCTCAGGCTCGACAACCGCAGCCGGTTCAGGAACATCCTCGACCGGTTCCGGCGCTACGCTACCGATGCAAGCCGTGAGGGTTATCGCCACAGACCCTACCACGCTGACCAATACGATATTTAGCTTCTTCATGATTATGCTCCTTATATGTAGTGAGGAGAGGCCAGTCTCTCTCTCATTGATGGTTTATTGGCCCCGACTGGCCGGACTGTTTTACGGTTTGATTTCAGTTTAGCCGGTCGGCGCATTAAGAGCGTCAAAAAAAGCGTTAAAAAAACGTAAAAAATCAAATCGGTTGCCTTTAAATTTGATTTGTAAGCGATTC
>JAGRBZ010001116.1 GCA_020433805.1 Anaerolineae bacterium | reverse complement strand
CCTTCGTCCCCTACATTGGTGGAAAGGCCTTTGTCGTGAAGTACCTTCTTCAAATGATGGAACACCTCCGTCCCCATCCTCAACGCCTCTGAAAACGAACCTGCCTTTACCGGCATTACCATAAATTCCTGAAAGTCAATGGAATTATCCGCGTGGCTGCCCCCGTTCAAAATGTTCATCATGGGCACCGGCAATGTATTGGCATTCACCCCACCGATATAGCGGAACAACGACTGCCCCGTCTCCATAGCGGCTGCTTTGGCCACGGCCAGGGAAGTCCCTAGTATGGCGTTGGCACCCAGCTTGCTTTTGTTTTTGGTGCCATCCACCTCCAACATGACCTTGTCCACCAGGTTTTGATCCTCCACATCAAAGCCCACAATCTCTTCGGCAATGATGTCGTTCACGTTTTCCACCGCCTTGAGCACGCCTTTCCCCTTAAAACGCTTTTTGTCCCCATCGCGCAATTCCTCCGCCTCGTGCGTGCCCGTGGAGGCCCCTGATGGAACAGCGGCCCTTCCAAAGGCCCCTGCCTCGGTGACCACATCAACTTCAATGGTAGGGTTGCCCCGGCTGTCCAAAATTTGGCGG
>JAGRBZ010001115.1 GCA_020433805.1 Anaerolineae bacterium | reverse complement strand
CTTCCGTCGGCGCGGCGGCTTCTTCTTGCGCGGCCGGTTCTTCCGCCGGAGCCGGTTGAGACCCACCACAAGCCGTAAAAATCAGGGCCGCCGCTATCAATAGTACTAAAACTCTTACTAGTTTCATCTCTTCTTCTCCTTTTTGACACTAAGGATCGTTGACTAAATTAACGTCCTCAGTTGTCCATAATGCATACAGGGGCTTAGCCTAACTAAAAAATTTCACCACAAAGGACACAGAGGCGACACAAAGAACACCAAGCAACCCTCGTGAACTCTGTGACTTCTTTGCGTCCTCTGTGGTAAAAATCTCGCATATCACTCAAATTTACGGCTATAACCCCATAGATAGATGGCGTTGACAAGTGTGAATTAAAGGTGAATCAGGAAACAATCACCGGTTCATCGCGCCGAGAGATAACCGGCGTTGTAAGCTGATTCTGAATCCAATCCAGCCAGTCGGGTAGACCATCGCCCGTTTCGGCGGACAGGGCGAAGACCGGGACATCGGGACAAATCTGGCGGATGTTGGCTTTGAGCTGCTCGACATTAACCCTGAGATAGGGGCTGAGATCGGTCTTGGTGATGACCA
>JAGRBZ010001114.1 GCA_020433805.1 Anaerolineae bacterium | reverse complement strand
CGGCGGCAATCTGGTCGTCAATCACACCTACAAGCAGCCGGGTGATTACACCGTCCAGTTAACCCTTGAAAACGACATCAACCAGAACGACACCACCAGTTGGTCGGTGACGATAGACCCGGCCACGGCCACGATATTACCTGCGCCCACAGCCACGGCTCAACCGGCCCAACCGCCGGTCGCTCAAATCAATGGCCCGACTCAAGCCGAAGTGGGCGAAACCGTGGTATTCGACGGCGGCTACTCTCAAGCGGATAGCCCGATTGTGAGTTTTGAGTGGGGCTTTGGCGACGGTCAAACCGCCACCGGTATGGGCGTCACTCACGTCTACGGCGCACCGGGCACCTACAACGTCACCCTGACTGTAACCGATCAAAACGGCCTGAGCGAGACCGACAGCTACGACATCGACATCATCGATGCCAATGGTCCACCCCCGCCGCCGCCAACTCAAGAACCTACCCCAGCGCCCGACGAACCGACGCCCACCGCCGCCCCTGAACCTGAACCCACCGCGACACCAGAACCCCAGCCCGAAACCCGACCTCTGCTGCCGGCTACACCACCGACGGCGGCCATCGACGCCCCGGCC
>JAGRBZ010001113.1 GCA_020433805.1 Anaerolineae bacterium | reverse complement strand
ACTGGCGGCCCTTTCGATGCAGGGGCGGGAGGATGTTGCTGGCTTTATTCAAGCCTTTTCTGGCAGCCATCGCCACGTGTTGAGTTATTTGGTCGAAGAAGTGTTAGACCGCTGCGCAGCCGATGTTCTGGAGTTCTTATTGCAAACTTCGGTTCTTGATCGATTGAGCGCGCCACTGTGCAATGCAGTTACGGGGAGAAGTGACGGCCAACAACTTCTGGAACAAATCGAACAGGCCAATCTCTTCCTCACCCCGTTGGACGATGAGCGCCAGTGGTATCGCTATCATCACCTCTTTGCAGAAGTCTTATGGCAGGGGCTGCAACGGCGCCTCTCCGCGGCGGCTGTGGCCGAGCTACACCAGCGCGCCAGCACCTGGTACAAAGAGGCAGAGTGGGTTGAGCAGGCGATCCACCACGCCCTAGCCGCGCAAGCGTTTGACCAAGCCGCCCTGTTGGTGGAGGGGGTGGCGCTGACGATGATCTTGCACAGTGAATTTGCCCGTCTACGCAATTGGTTAGAGACTTTACCTGAGGCGACGATCAAGAGTCGGCCGTTGTTAACGCTCTATCATGTCTGGGTACTCTATATTA
>JAGRBZ010001112.1 GCA_020433805.1 Anaerolineae bacterium | reverse complement strand
ACATCGCGCGCGTCTATAACATTGATTATCTCCTGATCCAATTCCAGACCTTAGAGGACGGCGGGCGCATAGCCGCTATCCCCGAACCGCTGACGCCGCTGCTCGATACACTGCCTGCCTTCCTGTCCCCGATTCCGCTTGAGAATGCCGACGCGAGGTTATATGCCACCGACCACTCTGCTCCGTAGGGGCGACACGTTCATTGCTATTCTCGCCGCTGGGCTGGTGCTGCTCTACATCTGGGCGGCCGGCGGCGGCTTTCCCCTGGATGACAGTTGGATTCATCAGACTTACGCCCGCAATCTGGCCGAATACGGCGAATGGGCGTTCACGCCCGGCACGCCAAGCACCGCCTCCACATCACCGCTGTACACGGTCATACTTGCGATTGGCTATCGCCTGGGCATCCCCTTTGCCATCTGGACCCATGGCCTGGGTATCATCTGCCTGATCGTGACCGGGCTGATTGGCGCGCGCATGGCCCAACGGCTGCTGCCGGATCATCGAAACATCGGCATCTACACAGGTCTCGCGCTGGTCGCAGAATGGCATTTGCTCTGGGCGGCAGCCGCAGGCATGGAGACAATGGTCTTA
>JAGRBZ010001111.1 GCA_020433805.1 Anaerolineae bacterium | reverse complement strand
CGTGTCAACGGTGGCGTCGAATAAAGCTTGCACCGACTCGCGGCGGGTGACATCGGTGCGGGTATATTGCACGGTTCCGGCGGCCGCTTCGAGTTCAGCTACCAGCGCCGTCGCGCTGTGGTCGTCGATGTCGGCGATCATGACGTTGGCTCCCTCTTGGGCCAATCGCTGCACGCAGCCGGCCCCAATGCCGTTGGCTCCGCCGGTAATGACCGCTGTTTTTCCTTTAAAACGCATTTTTGCTATACCTCCTGTGAAAGCAGCCCTCACCCCCAACCCCTCTCCCTAAGGGAGAGGGGAGTCGCGTCAGCGACGGGGTGAGGGTGAAATACGATTTTCGTTCTCGGTGTCGTCCCCATGGGGACTGTCTCACTCCAGTGTCTTTAATCTTGCCAGTGAAAATTGGCTAATATCCAACGTTGACTTGCCGTTTAGGGCCAATTCGGCCAGGGTTTCGCCGATAGCGGCGGCATGTTTGAACCCGTGCCCCGAACACGGCGAGGCGATCACCACGCGCTCGGATTCGGGGTGGAAATCGAGAATGAAATGCTCGTCCGGGGTGACGGTGTACAGACAGACATCGGCGTGAACGAGCT
>JAGRBZ010001110.1 GCA_020433805.1 Anaerolineae bacterium | reverse complement strand
TGGGATCGCGCGCCCAAGCCGGAGTGCGGACAATCAGGCCCACGACCTCGCGTCCGGCGGCTAAGTCCGCCTCGATCAGCGGGTCAGGTACATTCGACGGCTGCCAATCGTCCGGCCCGTTGGGCTGAATGATGTCCCAGTAAAGCTTAATGCGGGTGAAGCCGGGGTTCAACTCCGCCGCCGCCTCAAAGTCATCGAACGTTTGCACCATTCCAAAGCGCGGATCGGGCGTCGGCGATTGGGCGAGAGCGGGCGCGGCCAACAGGATGAGTAGCAGGAGTAATAGAGCGAGATAACGAACCATGGGAATTATGAATTATGAATTATGAATTATGAAAGGATTTTACTTCATAATTCATAATTCATCCCTCATCTTTCTACTCTCCCTTCTAAGTCTTCGATAATCCAGCCGGCGACAATCTCGTTTGCTCTGCCGGTGGGGTGGCCGTCGCCTTTGAAGGCCAGTCCTTCGTCGGGGTTGAGTTTCATGCGTTCGTCATAGTTGAGGATGTTGAGGCCGTACTGGTCGAAGAACGGTTCCATATCCTCAAAGTAGTCGCCTTCATCGGGGTAGATGACCACGTAGAAGTCGTCGCT
>JAGRBZ010001109.1 GCA_020433805.1 Anaerolineae bacterium | reverse complement strand
ATTATCTATTAATTTTCGAGTGAAAAACCTTTAGGGTTTTTCCCTGCTGAGGTGTTACGAAAATTGTATCGAAACCTTTTCAGCCGTCAATTTGGCAGGAGACTTTATTTGAGCCAATCTTCTCGGTTCACCTGGGGATCATCAAGAATTTGTCGAGAAACATAAAGTACACGCCGAAACATGTTTGTACAGCGGAGGATCATCAAGGAATTGTTGAGAACAATGAAGTGCGCGTTGAAACATGTTTGTACAGCGCAGAACAATAAAGTGCGCGTTGAGAACATGGTAGTGCAGCCGTGGATCACTACGCAATTGTTGAGAACGATAAAGTGCGCGTTGGAACATGTTTGTACAGCGCAGAACAATAAAGTGCGCGTTGGAACATGTTTGTACAGCGGAGGATTATGGCGTAATTGTTGAGAACAATAAAGTACGCGTTGGAACATACCGCGAGATCATCAACCCACTATAAATCACCAGCGTGATGTCAATAAAAAGAAGGGTGTTGAGAATATATAGGACTTACGCAGTTCGAGACCCTAAAGGTTTCCAAAGTCATCTTTCTAGCAAAATTCTAAGGCAATCGAGCTTGTATTTT
>JAGRBZ010001108.1 GCA_020433805.1 Anaerolineae bacterium | reverse complement strand
GGCCACATCCGCGAAGTCGAAGTCACCCTCGATGAACTGGCGGATATGCTGGGCGAAGCCTTGGAACTTCCGAATATCGAACCCAAAGGCAAGAACAACATTAGCTCCAAGAAGGACAAGTACAACAGCGTTCGTCAAACCGGGCCGGATTCGCTCCGTCACTTCAAACGAACCTATAAACGCGCTCTTAAACGGCAGATTGCCTCGAACCAATACAACCCCCAAAACCCGGTGATTGTTCCGACCAAAGATGATGAGCGATTCCGGAGCTGGAAGACCGTCACGGAGCCGGAAACCAACGCCGCCATTATCTATATGATGGATGTTTCCGGCTCGATGACGGATGAGCAAAAAGAGATCGTGCGTATTGAATCCTTCTGGATCGACACTTGGCTGAAGAAGCAATACGACGGGGTGCAACGGCGCTACATCATCCACGATGCCGTGGCCCGCGAGGTCGATGAAGACACCTTTTACCGAACCCGCGAAAGTGGGGGCACACGAATTTCCTCGGCCTACCGGGGAGCGGTGAAAATCATCGAACGGGATTTCCCCCCGTCTGACTGGAACATCTACTGCTTTCAATTTTCCGATGGCGAC
>JAGRBZ010000110.1 GCA_020433805.1 Anaerolineae bacterium | reverse complement strand
ATCTTGACTGATCAACTTTTCTCGAATATCCTGTAACGTAGCATCATCCCCTTTAAGGGTTATTCTTATATCTAAACTTGCCTCGTTCATCGTTAACTCCCTTGTCAAAATAGATTGTCAAATTCATACAGAGTAGTCTTTGCTTTAGCAAATCACATAATCTACTACTATTAATTTTACTCCCGATACCGTCATAGCAAAATTCTTAGGGTTTACGTAGTTTCAAAGCAAAGACACCTAACATTTTAAAAAACCCAACCAATTCAAGACTCACGTTGAAGTTTTTGTATAGTGTAGCATTTCCACATGCGAAGAAAAACTTGTACTTGCGGCTGTACCTGCGTAATATTGAAAGGTGAGTTGCATTTCTTAAAAGGATAGTCCCTGTCATTAAAGGATCGGTAATCTGCCGTTTTCGATCAAAGCACTATTTTACTTATCACTTACGCAGTTGGGGTATCTAGCAAGGTGAAAGTCACTTATGCATTGAAAATGAGCGTCCATTTAACCTACATAGCTCGATTTATTGCATCGAAGTGACTGTCACCTTTTGAACTGCGTAACTCATATTACGATAAGCTTTTATTTTTATAGCCGTATCGTCAAATATTTCTTGATTGTAATACGCTATGCTATAATCGCGCTGTTTCAAGAACAATCTAGACCGTCATCGCCGGCCCGCGCCGTTATTTTCCTAAAATATCAAATGAATGTTTTTTCAATTAGTGGAGTAATCTCTTTTATTTAACTTTTCAGAGGAGACTATTAGACTCATGGATTGGATCACAAACCCTGAAATTTGGGTTGCACTGCTAACCTTGACCAGCCTGGAAATTGTCCTGGGCATCGATAACGTTATTTTTATTTCTATTTTGGCCGGCAAGCTGCCGGCGGATCAACAAGCGAAAGCCCGAAATGTTGGTCTAACGCTGGCAATGTTTATTCGGATTGCTTTGTTATTTTCGCTATCGTGGATTATTGGGCTAACCGAACCGCTGTTTGAAGTTTTTGGCTTTGAAGTCACCGGGCGAAGCCTTATAATGCTGGCCGGGGGTCTCTTCTTACTGGGCAAAAGTACCTTTGAGATTCATGATAAGCTGGAAGGTGAAGAAGGCCATGCCTCGGCCAAAGTGAATGCGACATTTACCAGCGTTATCATCCAGATTTTACTGCTTGATATTGTTTTTTCGCTCGACTCGGTTATTACCGCCGTGGGGATGGTCGATGAACTGCCGGTGATGATCGCCGCGGTGGTTATCGCTGTGGGGGTTATGTTGATTGCCGCCGGTACGGTCAGTCAATTTGTTGAGGCCCATCCGACGGTCAAAATGTTGGCCCTCAGCTTTTTGCTGCTCATTGGCTTCTCACTGGTGGCCGAGGGGCTGGAATTCCATATTCCGAAAGGCTATATTTACTTCGCGATGGGCTTCTCGGTCTTTGTGGAGTTTCTTAACCTGCAACTGCGTGGCAAGGCCAAGCCGGTCGAACTACGTAAGCCGTATACAGAGACTCAGTAGATCAAAATTTGAGGAGTAAGGCATCCTCAGATGCCGAACGGAGCCGCATCTGAGGATGCTGGCTCCTCGAAAATTGGATCTACTGAGACTGCCAATCCACCTTATAGCTAAAACAAATATAATTCTCGTTCGAGAATCTATCTTTTGTGAGACAGTCCATTTACTCATCGTCCGGTGCTTCGGGTGCGACGCGCAACGTAGTTTCATTGCGATACGTGACGAGACCCGGAGTTGCGCCTTTGATGGCCCGAACATATTTCTTGATCGTGACATCGACCTCGACGCTGGTGTCGTGACGCGCACGAGAATAGTAAGCAGCAATACTAGCTGCCCAAAAGACATCCTCTTCCGAGGGTAATCCTTCGGCAGTGGGAATGATAACATGCGCGCCGGGTACATCGCGGGCGTGGAGCCATAGATCCTCAGCCGAGGCGCGGGTAAAGGTGAGATAAGCATTTTGCAACGCATTTTTGCCGACCCAAATCCGTGCCCCATCCGGAGCCGTTAGCCGTAGATAGCGGGTCGAGGCCCGTTTTTGCTGCTTTTTACGGCTGGCTCTGGCTCGATAGTGCCCCACCTCACTTAAGGCCAGCGCTACGGCATCAATCTCCGGTCGATCGTCGGCCATCTCTAAATCTTGCTCTAACTGCTCTAAGTAACGCTCTTCCAATGCAATTTTCTTCAACTGATTGGGAATTTCCTCAGAAGCACGCTGCGCTTTGCGATACCGATTAAAGTAATTTTGGGCATTGGCACTGGCTGATAGCGCCGGGTCTAAAGCAATTTTCAGCGGCGCATTACGCCCTGGCCAATCGACGATTAGTGACTCCTGACCTGGTTCAAGTTGGTAGGTATTGGCTAAAATTGCTTCGCCTTTGTCCTTTAAAAGTGTAGGGTCAGCCTGGGCCTCGGCATCCTCTTCCAAGCGTTCCCGACGGCGATCCAGTTTTTGACGGGCAGCGGCGATGGCTTCGGCTAGGGGCGCTTTAGCCGCAGCGTAACCGGCTGCGGCTTTGGCAAAATAACTTTCGACTACAGCCGACATGGTTTCGGCAGATTCGGTGTGAGCTAAGTGTCGAAGCGGATACGCAGCAAATGTCTTGACAAAACCGTCTTCATCAAAGGCCAGGGTTGGCTGCCAGGTATCGGTTTTGAGACGGTCAAACAGTTCCTCTAGGCTGGTGATGATTGGTGTTAGCGACGTAATCTGGCTAACGGTTGTGGCAATATCGCCGGTGGCGCGATAGGTAATTTCGCGAGCCAGCAAAGGGCTAATGCCCACCAAGGTATTAGGCAGCAAGCGTGCCAACCCAAGCTGGGGTGACGCTTCGGCCAACTCTTGCCGCAGTACAAATTCGTTCAATTCAGCCGGGGTGCGCTTGTTCTGCGGGGGTGGCGGTTTATAGATGTTATTGGGCAAAAGTATCCGCACATTTCTTTGGTGGGCTTTGGGTAAACGCGCAACCCCCAGAATTATGTCATCCGGCGCGACCAAAACCAGATTGCTGCGCGTACCAAGCATCTCAGCGGCCAGAAGCACAGGACCGGTGTGAAAGCTGTCGAAATGAAAATTAAGAATACGTTCGTACGGAGGCTGCTCAATGGCATTGAGAATAGCGCCGCGCATATATTTGCGCAATACGAGCATCAGCGGGGTGTCGTTACCGGTGCCACGCCGGGCTTTTTTTTGAGTCAGGTGCAGACGCGGCGCTTGCGGTTCAACGGACAGAATAAGATAGTGACGAATAGGATGAACATAGATTTCGAAACCGTAGGTTAAAGAGTTAATCTGAACAACGCGCTGAACGCGCCCATTAAGCACCACCGAGCGCAATTCTGAGGCCATCGCGGCCAGAGCAAAGGTATCAAAACTCATATGATCATAGCTGCCTCATTCCACTATCCTCAGCTTTTCGGCCAGCATGGCTGACGAATCGTTTCCGCGAATACGAACCCGGGGCATGGTAAAGCGTTGATCATAGCTTTGATGGCCGCCCCATTGGGTGGTCACCGCCGCCCAAAAACCGGCTGATTTCACTACGCGAGTCGCTGTCTCATCATACATGCCGGATGGATAGGCAAACGCTCGAATCTTTTCACCGATATTTTGTTCGATGAGTTCTTTGGAAGTAACAATTTCCCTCAGCAAAAATTCCACATCACGATTGCGCAAATCAGGGTGGGTGTGACTGTGCGAACCAAACTCCATCCCCGCCTGGTGCATTTCTCTAACCATATCCCAACTCAAAAAATCGACGTTAGCGGTGTCTATGGGTTGGGTAAAAATAAAAAAGGTGGCGGTGTAGCCATACTTTTGCAAAACAGGAAAAGCATTTTCGTAACTGTCACGATAACCGTCATCAAACGTGATGATAACGGGTTTGGGAGGGAGCGCTTCACCCCGACTTAGCGCCACGGCTAACTGCTGAAACGAGATCGACTCGTAGCCCGCTTCTTGCAGATAAGCCAGGTGGGTATCAAAAAGATCGGGTGATACCGATAGGTCGGTGCGGATGGCATCGGCCCCAAACGGTGGCGCAGACAGGTAATGATACATCAAAATCGGGACGCGACTGGTACCCGGCGCTAACGCAATGGGTGTTGGCTCGATGATGGGGGTCTCGGTTGCGGTTGGTAGTGGTAGCAACTCAGGAGGAGACGGCTCGATGGTCGGTGTAACCGGTTCGATGGTTTGAGCAGCGATTGTCGGCGGCGATGAAACGGTATCAGTTGGCAACGGCTCCATTGTTGGCTCAACCGTATCGGTAGGAGTAGCCTCAATGACCGGTGTGGCAGTGGGACTGGGTGGCAAAGTACGGGTTGGCGTAGGCGTAGGCGTAAATGTAGGGGTGAAGGTGGGTCGCAGTGTTGCTGAGACGGTAGGCATAGCGGCTGCATTATCAGCGCCATTAAATCCAAAACCCGTTTGAACAACAATAATGATTAAAAAGATAGGAAGTATAAACCAAAAACGGAGCAATGATTTCACAACAGTTGTCACAACCTGGCCCTGTTAATTCTCTTCAAAATCGACCAGATCACCCGAAGGAGTCAATTTTTTTACAGTAAGCTCAGCCTGATCGAGCTGTAGTCCACACTGCTTAGCTAACGCCATGCCTTTCTCATAAAGCGCCATCGCCTCTTCTAAGGGTAGATTTCCGGCCTCTAATTGGGCTACGGTCTGTTGTAACTGGCTGTAGGCTTGTTCGAAGGTCAATTCGTCATTTTGATTAGGTTTAGAGGTACTCATTTTATTTTCTCACAATCTCCGGCCGGAGCGCTTTTTCATCGTTCCAGGCTCGAACCCAGGCAATGGCCCGACGCATGCCCTCCTCAAACGCGACCTGCGGTTCGTAACCGAGCATCGTTTTGGCTTTGTTGAGATCGGCCACATAAAATTGAATTTCACCAGGCCGAATAGGACAGTCGATGATTTCAGGTTCAACTTCCAAGATATTGGCAATCGTCTCGGCCAGTTGAATGAGCGTGGCCGGGCTACCAGAACTGAGATTAAAGGTTTCGTTAATAACCTCACCATTGAGCAACTTTTCAATACCAAGCATGAGACCGTTAACACAGTCATCGACATAGGTAAAGTCGATAAGTTTATGGCGGTCGTAAATCGTAATCGGTTCGCCCCGCAGCATTTGGTCGATAAAAATATGAATAACCCGTGTCATACGTTCCAAATCGCTGTCGTAGCGACCATAAACGTTGCTCAAGCGAAAAACAAGATAGGGCAGGTTATAGCAGTGAGCATAGGAATAAATCAACATTTCGTCGGCCATCTTATAGGCGGCGTAGGGGCTTAAAATGTGAAAGACATCGGTGGTGTCTTCGGCAACGCGAGGCGGTTGAGGCCGGCCATAGACTTCGCGGGAACTGCTGAAGATAATGGGTGTCTGATGAATACGGCAAAATTCAAGAACATTGAAGGTCGTCGTCGCGTTTTCGTGGGCACGCTGTGGGTTAACAACCAACTCGTGGACTTTGGCATTGGCCGCCAGATGCACCACGACATCCGGCCGGTCGAGGCCCAACGCGCTTATTTCGGTCAGAGAAGGCATCCCCTGGCTCGCCAGATCGCGCTGGATAAACGGTATTTGGTTTGTCCAGCTATTTTCGCGGCGGTCGACGCCTAATACCGTCACACCTTTTTCTATTAAAGCCAGGCATAAGTTGGTGCCGACTTGCCCACTGCTACCGGTGACTAAAATTTTCAAATCAACTATCTCCTGAAGGCTGAACAACGGCGGCAAATTCCCCATCGCTGACTTTAATCACAATTTCATCACCCTGGTCAACCTGCTGCTTCTGATGAACAACCCGGTTATTTTTTTGAACAATAGCATAGCCCCGGCGCAGTGTCGAATACGGGTTCAGCGTTTCCAGCCGAGCCGCTAAGTTTTCGACCTGTTCCCGCCGCAAATCGACACGATGGCGTAATATCTGAGTCGCCCGCTGGATTAACCCATCGATCTGCTGCCGGTAGTTATTGATTTGAGATTGAGGTGATAGACGTTCTAATGCCCACAGTTGGTGACGCAAATCGGTGCGGGCCTGCCGTAGAATATATCCGACTGCTTCGGTTAGAGCAATTTCTTGACCGACCAGCGTTTGCTCCAGTTCGCGCCGATCCGGTGAGACAATTTCCGCCGCAGCAGAGGGTGTGGGCGCACGTACATCGGCCACAAAATCAGCGATGGTAAAATCGGTTTCGTGGCCGACACCGGTAACCAATGGAATGGGACAGGCGGCGATGGTATGAGCCAGGGCTTCATTATTAAAGGCCCACAAATCCTCCAGGCTGCCGCCCCCTCGGGTCAAGATAATGACGTCGACCGCCTGCCGGATCAGCACATCTAAGGCCGCCATAATTTGGGGTGGAGCGGCATCGCCCTGAACCGGCGTCGGCGAGAGAATAACCCGGGCGAGCGGATAGCGCCGCCGAAGAACGTGAAGAATATCGCGCAAAGCTGCGGCATCGGGCGAGGTAACGATACCTATCGCACGCGGAAAGGCCGGCAGCGGCTGTTTGCGTTCCTCATCAAATAGTCCGTCTGCAGAAAGACGGGCTTTGATACGCTCAAATTCGGCGTGCAGAGCACCCTGACCGGCAGGTTCAAGCTCATCGATATAAAACTGATAGTTGCCGCCGGCTTCATAAATAGAAATTTTGCCGTGGGCAAGAATGGCTTCACCATCGCGCTGGGGGCGGTAAGCCAGTTGGCTGGCGGCTGTACGCCAGATAACGCAGCGAATAGTGGCCTGGGGATCCTTTAACGTGAAATAAATATGCCCCGAAGCCGCCTGCTTCCAGTTTGATATCTCCCCTTCGAGCCACACATTCTGCAGTTGTCGATCTGCTTCAATTTTTTGACGCAGATAGGCGTTGATCTCACTAACCGAGAAGACTCGCGGCGAGAAGTCAAATAGAAATGGTTGCATTGCCTAACAATTATTCGAAATATTAACAGATAGAAATATGCGCAGTTCGGTTGTTGACACAACGAAACAGCTCAACTTTTGAGCGCAAACTTCTTGTATTATGGCATGAAATCAGGGGGACGCAAGCGGTGAGAGAAAAAGTTGCCGGTCTGTTCTAAAAATTTATTGGTTGGTTACCGACAGAAAAGTTAAAGCAGTTGAAATCGGCCGGTGGCACGCACAATTTTGCTATTGAAATTGCTGACAAATTCAAAAAGACGCCCTTGCAATTTTTGCCAATCTTCGCTGTCCAAAATGGATTTCATTGTGTTTAGGTCTTCAGTGACACTTCCCTGGAGAATTTGGGGGCCTTTACCGTACACTGTATACCAGGCTTCGGTAGGCTGCATACCAAGCTTGGTCATGCCCGGTATAAATTCTCTTACAATGAATTCGAAGTATTCGCTTTCTGAACCGGGTTTGATGTCCCAACTCATAAGTAACTTAACCATGCATCTAGGCCTTCAGGTGAAAGATTTAGAATTATAATTGAGAGGATAGCAGAATAGAGATGATTCTGCAAGTCTCTTAAATTAATCGGTTAGAATACGGATCAGGCTTTCGCCTTGTTCAAATGGACCGATGGCAGCCAAACTAAAGTGCCAGGGTGCAATAATCTGGTCGGCCATTATCTTGACATCGGCGGCTGTAACAGCATCAAACGCCGCTAAAATCGCTTCCGGTGACTTAATTTCGTCTCTAAAGAGAGCTTGGTAAGCAACCCAGGAAGCCTGACTGTATGTATTTTCCAAGCCAAGAACCATATGCCCTTTGAGATACTCCTTAGCCTTATGGAGTTCTTGAGCCGGAACCGGTTCATCACACAATCGCTTCATCTCGACCAGAATGGCCTGTAACGCCTCCGGAGCCTGGTCGGGATCGATGCCGGCGTAGATAGTGAGGGTACCGGTGTCCTCTAAAAAGTTGAGGCCGGAATCGACAGCATAGGCCAACCCTTTATCTTCCCGAATGCTTAAAAACAGGCGGGAACTCATACCATCACCCAAAATGGTATTGAGTACGCTCAAGGCGTAACGATTTGGATCGGAGCGCGACAGCGCCGGAAAGGCCAAACAGAGATGTCCTTGCTCGATGGAGCGATGGTCTATCCGGTGACGTATATCGGTTTGGGGAGCCGGGGCGGCGGTAAACACCGGCGGCGATTTCGGCTGCCAATCATTTACCCGAGCCTCAATTTCTTTAACGACGACGTCCGGGTCAAACGCACCGGCCAGAGCGACGATAAGATTATGGGGATGGTAACTATTATCGTAAAACTCCGACAACGCCGTGCGATCAATTGCATTCAGAGTTTCTAAGGTGCCGGTGACGCTCTGCCCCAGAGGATGATCGGGCCAGATAACTTCATCGATGATGACGTCTAGCCACTCATCCGGCGAGTCGTAAACCATGCTAATCTCTTCGCCAATAACCTGGCGCTCTTTTTTGATGTCCTCCGGCGTTAGGAGCGGATTTCTGACCAGATCGATCAGAAAATCGATGGCCACTTGTATTTGGGGAGCCGCGACTTTAACGTAGTAAACGGTGGTTTCGGGGCTGGTATACGCATTACTAACGCCACCGATACCCTCAATGGCCTCCGCCATTTCCCGAGCCGATGGTCTGTTCTTCGACCCCTTAAAGAGCATATGCTCAATGAAATGTGATATGCCAGAATGTTGAGCAGTCTCGTAGCGAGAGCCAATCTTTACAAAAACACCCATGCTAACGGATTGAAAGGCATTGGCAGGAATCATGAGCAGCCGTAGCCCATTAGCAAGCGTGTGATCGACATAATTCATAAACGGAATGTCACCGGATAAAAAAAATTGGGCTGCGCTTGTTTTGCAGCCCAATTTTATTATATTCCCGAGTTAGGAAAATATCAACTTTATTCGTTGGTTCTCCGCACTGAACGGAGACCGTAACCAAGGATAAAGAGAACGCCCAATCCCACAGCCGCAACCGGCAGAATGCTATTAAACTTGCCATCAGGACCAAAAAATGGATTATTACCGGTCACAGGCAGCATATCCGGTGGAATAGGCTCGGTAATCTCGATCTCCGTATCCCCCGTTTTTGGTAAGCCGTTGGGAGGAACAAAATCCTCATCATTTTCGGGCGCGGCGGTAGGTTCAACAGTGGGTGTTTCCGTTTCTTCTATGGTAGCCTCAGCAGTAGCCTCGGCCTCGACGGCCTGCGGTGTAGCCGTTGGATCGGTTTGCGCCGCCGGAATAGGCAACGTGGGGGTCACGACCACCGGCTCAACAGTAGGAGCCGCAGGCGCAGAGCCGTTATCTGCGCCGACTGTAAAATCGATTGAGGCCTGGACGGCTGCGCTTTCACGATAAAAAAGTGTGGCGGTTTGCTGAATGGGACCGAATACCTCAACATCATCGTCAACCGCTACGGTAATGAGAAGATCAAGCGCATCACCGGATGAGACGGTATCGAGAAAAGCGGCGACAAGTTGGCCATCATCACCACCATCGATAATCTTTAGTTGCTCATCAGTCGCAGAATCTACTTCGACATTTGTAGCTATCAAACCCGACGGCATTAAACTGGTTACGATAACATTGGTAATGTCATTTGGCAAGTTATTTTTAACGGTAACTTGGATAGAAATTTCTTTGTCAGGTGATAAATTTTTTGGCCCGGTTAGCGCGATTGTCGCCGGGGGATCAATCTCGGAGCCACTGTAGATGGCAATATTTGCATATGTGGGATAATCGCAGTTGAGGTAGACGCCGGCATTTTGGATTAGCGGTGTGAGTGTATCCTGCATAGCCGGGGGGATGTCTACATGGAGGGTGGCAATACCCACTCCCAAGCCACTCAGGTTATATTTGCCATCGCTGGAACTGAGGGCCGAAATCTCCCAACTGCCGGTGCTTAATTTAGCACCAATACCGGCCATAGCTCCGACCCCCCAATGGATGACGTCCCCCTGAAGTGAAGCGCATCGAACTTCTGACGGGCTGCTGTCGCTACTGCTCCCCCCACTATCACCATTACCACTTCCGCTATCATCATCGGAAGGACGGGGGTCTTGAGGCAACGGTGCTGCTTGAGAGACAGAAACGTAGGAGAAGGTTCCCCAGAGTAGAACAAAAATCAAAGCTAGTTTTGCCGCGTATCTGTACATTTGGTCACACCTTTACAGGCTAAAACAATTCTAATTTTAATGGTAACATAAACAAATTTTAACGTCAAGGCACTTATGTAAATAAGGTTAGTGGTCTTTCAAAAAAGTTTCTTGAATACATTCGTTCCGACGCTCTGCATTGGAACACCCTACGGGACGCTGAGTGTCCGAAAGGTGCGACAACGCAGAGCATTGTCGCCAGGGCATATAAAGGGATTTGTTTGAAAGATCAGTTAGATGCTCAATCGACATAAAAATTTATTAACCAGAGACAGGGAGATTAGATACTAGTCTAATCTCCCTGTACATCTCATGAAAGAGCGCTGTTAACGTGGGCGTTGCTCAATTTTTAATTGTCATCAATTTAGGTCGCGCCGTAGGGCGTGCGAGGAAGCACTCGTGGCTCCTTGGCTTAAACCGGTCAGAACGATGGATGATGTCGATTGATTGTTATTTTCATTGGTTTCCGGAATCTCGACAAAGGTGATATTGTTGGCATCGTCTGAGTCGAAACTATCGGCATAGGCATAGATAGTTGCGCCAGAGGCAGGTGGCCAGGTTTTGTCAGTGGGAGTGGGGCCAACCGAGCCATCGGAGGTGAGCGTGATTGATGAGCCGCCGTTCAAAACAGGAACTTCCCAGCCCATCCCATGTGTAGCATTAACCGATGAACTATTCCACCGTCGATCGTTGGTAACACCCACCAATGCGCCGGGTTGTGTTTGCGGATCGGCATAGAGATCGACCCAGAAGCCGCTGTCAGTAGGACACGTTCCCGTATTTTCAACTACAACCGTTACCACACCCGAACTTTCCGTTAAGCTGGTAACCTGTAGATCGACATCGGTACACCCAGGCACGGTATAATTTCTTAACAAGATTGGCAAGTAGAGCGTACTGGATATGGAAGAAGCACTGTTAACGAACGTGCACGTGACATTTTCGCTAGAATCAAGATCGATAATGGCACTAGAGCCGGATGTCGTCGTGCCGCTATCCGGATCGGTGCAGTTGAGGTTTGATAGACTCCAGCCGGTTGTGCTCGACTCGGTAACGGTGTATACACCCGGTGTTACAAACGAAGTGAAGGTGTTGCTGAGTGTACTACCGTCATCGACAAGTGAAAATGCGCCGAGATCACCCGTAAAATCAAATGATTGCGGATCATCCGGAGAAGCATCCTTTATAATTGTTATCGAGCTGGATGTAGAGGTATTCGTAAATACGCAGGTAATGCTTTCACCTGAGTCGAGATCGATAGTAGCGGTTGAACCGGCGGTTGATGAGCCGCTGTCGGGGTCGGTACAGCTAAGACCGGTTAGACTCCACCCTGAAACCGCACCCTCGGTTACATTGTAAGTACCGGGGCTGAGGTTGAGCTGAGTCAACGTGTTACTGAAAGGATTGCCATTATCAATCAAGGTAAATGAGCCCAAACTGCCTGAGAAGGAAAATGCCTGACTATCATCGGGCACAGCATTTTTGATAATTGTGATTGAACCGGATGATGTATTTACAGTGTTTGTAAATGTACACGTCACGTTCTCACCGGAATCCAGCACGATATTCGCTTGACCCTGGCTTGGGTTTGTCGATGTATTGCTGGTGGGGTCAAAACAGGTGATATTATTCAGCGTCCACCCCGCCGTAGCCAGCTCGCCTATGGTATAGGATCCGATAGCTAAATTGGAGAAAGTGATTACATTTGAGTTGCCATCCGCATCTGAACCATCATCCAACGTAAAAGAACCAATTGTCGGATTACCGATAAAGCCAAAGTCTTGATCATTATCGGGATCGGTATCTTTTATAACGGTGATCGAGCCAGGGGAAGCGGTGTTGGTAAAGATACACGTAATCGTCTCATCAACACCAATAGCAAGGGCATTGATAGGATCACTATTGTCGCACGTAGCCGAAAGCGACCAGCCGGACGGGATTGTCTCAGAGAGTGTATAGGTGCCGGATATGACGTTGGTAAATGTTTGAACATCACCATCGGCTAAACTAAACGATGAGGGGGAAAGCCCACCGCCTGCGGTAAAGCTAAATGAGGTTGAAGTAGGATCGGGTGAGGGATCGGTTACTTTTTCAACAACAAGGGTCGATAGTTTGGTATTGGTGTAGGTACAGGTGATCGTCTCGCCGGCATCGACCGTGACGTTGGTCGAGGTTGGATCCGCGCCGTTGTCACACGAAGCGACAGTTGACCAGCCGGTGATTTTTGTCTCGGCCAGACTGTAGCTGCCGGGTTTGATACTGCCGCTGCTGTAAGGTGTCGTTGTATTCGACAAGGCGAACGTTTGGTTGATAGTATCCGGCCCCCCCATAAGACTGAAATTAAAGTCAGTCGTATTACCTGAAGGTATCGTCACTTTGTCGACGATAATGGCCCCACGCTCGGTATTGGTGAAGACACAGGTAATATCCTCACCGGGACTAACATCGATGTTTCCGATAGAGCTGCCATCGCTACAGTTCGTAGTAAGATCCCACCCGGACGGTGTCGCCTCCGTAACGGTATAGCCGCTACCAGAGTTAATGCTGTTGAACGTCTCACTATCACCGTTTGAAAGCATAAAAGTCGATGAGGTTAGATTAGAGGTGAAAGTAAAAGCATTCGAGCTTGTAATTGGATCGGTAACCTTTTGCACCGTTACTGAACCAAAATTTGAGGTATTGGTAAACACACAGGTAATATCTTCGCCAGGGTCAACCACAACCGAGTCGATTGTGCTACCATCGCTACACGCAGAGGATAATGTCCAACCGCTAGGAACCGTTTCTGAAATATTGTAGGTGCCGATGGCGACATTTGTGTAACTCTGACTATCACCATGCAAGAGTGTAAAGTCTGGCGTAGTAATATTAGTGGTGAAAGTGAATACTTCGGGACTGGCCGGCGGTACTGTGTACTTTTCAACAGTAACCGAACCAGGGTCGGCAGTATTGGTGAAAACACACGTGACGGTCTCGCCAGCGCTAATACTTATGTTATCAACAGAGCTGCTGTCATCACAGGACGAGTCCATCGTCCAACCGGTAGGTAGGGTTTCGGTGATGGCGTAGCTTCCCGGCGTAACATTGGTAAATGTTTGGCTGGTACCATGCGTCAGATTAAAGGTGGTTGGTGATAAACCGGCGCTGGCAGTATAGGCAAACGATGTCGCTACAGCCGCTGGATCGGTTACTTTTTGAACTACTAAGGTTCCGAGTTGGGTGTTTGTAAATGTACATGTAATATCTTCACCCGGATCAAGCTCAATACGGGCGCTACCGCCACCCGGCTGAGAGAAATCTCCGCCGATACAGCCGATGCCCGTAAGATTCCATCCGGTCACTGCGGTCTCAGTAGCGGTATACGTGCCAGGCTGCAAACTGGGGAAAGTTATCGTGTTCGAGTAAGGGTTACCGGGGGTACCGTCATCATCAAGTATAAAAGAAGTGGTCAGGTCGCCGGTGAAAGTAAAAGGTTGGGGGCTGTCAGGGGTAGCATCTTTTACGACGGTAATCGAGCCGCGTTTGGTGTTTTCGTAAGTACACACAACGGCCTCACCAGCACCCAAAGTGATGGTAGCCGTGACGCCGGTTGTGCCGGCACTGGCACCACCAACACAGCTTAGGTCACTAAGATCCCAGTCGGTCGGCAAGGTTTCGGCAATAGTGTAGTTACCGGTATGGAGATAAAAGGTTTCACTCAGGCCATCCGTTAACGTAAAGCTGGTTGAGCCGGAGATGTTGGTGGTAAAATCGAAACTTTGCGGATCGCCATCAGGCAACGTATTTTTGACCACACGGATAGAGTTCTGCGAAAAGCGGATCGTTGGCCCACCGGCTATGGGGTCGCCGCCGTTGCAACTACCATATTGCAGATCATCCGATCCTCTAATACCAATTGTCCCATTATTACCGTTGCTAACTAAAGCTGAACCGGCATCGGTGCTCTCATAACGAAACTGAATGACATTAGAACTTTCATATAAAACGGCTTGGAATGTAACCGGTGTCGTTGCCCCAAAGCTACCATCTTCATGGAGCATACTATCCCACTGAATAATGAAATATCGGTTTGGGCTTGTGCCAAACGTATTCCAATAGATGTCGCCACTCCCCCAATCATCCCACCAGGGTGCAATAATAGAGTTAGGATAAGCGTCTATTGGACACTCATTGCCTTTAATCACTGCACCCGAAAGAGGCCCGACCAAAATAGCCCCATTGTTACCGACACGAAGCACATCGGTGTATACGTTATAAAATTGAAACAAAAAAGGGATTGTGATGTCGGTGGTATTGTCGCCACCTAAGGTTAAGGTGCTGACCCCACTTGTACCCGAAATATCTGTAAACACTTCTGTAGGGCCAAAAGGTTCATTTTCATCTTGATAGGTATAGCCAAAGGCATCAGCCCCCCCCAACGCCTTGAGTGGCGCTGATGGCGGCGATATCCATGTATCAGGATGGGAATCAACCACCGTGTTGTCTGCTGAGGCATTCATCACGGTCAGCAAACTAAGCGAGAAAACGACTGCCAGTAATCCGGCAGCAAGGCTAATAGAGATGCGAATAATCTTGTTCATGAATAAGGACTCCTGGTTGATGAAGAGAAATTAATAGGTCAATAACAAGATAAAATAAAGGAGTAATAGAGGATGAGTTCTTTTGGTGAGCCGGGTAAAATTAATGGTCATTATTACCCAGATAAATCTAAAATAGTCAGCTCACTTCCGGCAGTGTCATTTCTAACTTCTGACGGACAAAAGTTACGAACCTCCTAATTAATGAGGATACACTAAAAATAGGGGCTATGGGAAGTGACAAAAGTCATGAATTTTTATGTCATAAAGTACATGACAATTTTCCCGAAAGTACCTAAAAAACAGTTACTTTAGTCACTTTTCCACATATTTTGGGAGCGAAAGATTATCGATTAAGCGCTTGCAAATAGTTTTCCGCTTCTTGCTGAGCTTGAGGATCGGTACCACGAGCAAGGTAATTTTCAAACGACTCTATAGCTTTTTCTTTGTCTTCGAGGAAAAAATAGGCCACCCCGAGGGTAAAATGAGGTTCGGCCAAATCTGGGGAGATTTCTAAAGCGTGCTGTAACTGCGTAACCGCTTTACCAAGCAAATCACTGTCAGGAGAAGCACTTTCCATTAATGCTTGCTGTAAATACAGCGCTCCAAGGTTGTAGGCCACTTCACCATCTTGTGGATCGATTTCTAAGGCTTTTTCATATTGAGACGCCGCCAAATCAAACTTTTGCTGCTGGTAGTATGTAACTCCCAGGTTAGCGTAGGCCCCTTGATATTCGGGGTTTAATGCAATTGCTTTTTGGTAGGCTTCAACGGCCTCATCGAGCTGTCCGGCCTCATAAAATTGATTGCCTAAACTGAATTGGCCTTCGGCTGTATTATCTTCGGTAGGGACAGGATCATCCGTGGGGGACAGCGCCTCGTCCGTAGCTTCAGATGGCGCGGCAACGGGATCATCCACCGGCGTATTGGAAGCGGGATTAAACAGCGGAAAGGCCAAAACGCCAATGACGACAACAGCAACTATCCCCACGGCAACTTTCCATAACATACCTTTAGAATCGGAATGTTTAGGTGTTTCAATCGGTGTGCTATCGGATGACGACGGGTCGTCTACCGCGATTTCATCACTGACTACCTTCTCGTTATCCATAGGACAAGCCCTATAGTTTTGGCTCTAAAAGCACAATTTGGGTTTCTTCGGGTAGGGTGCTTTTTGTAATCTTAAAAGCGCCTTCAGGCTCGGCTTTGGCGATGCCCATTTCCTTCAAAAACTTACTCACCGAATCGAGCTCAATAGATATACCGGGCAGATCGTAATGCATTGGGATAACGATATAGGGTTCAATTAAGCTAATAACTTCAGCTGCCTGCGCTGCGCTGAGCGCATTATGCCCACCAACCGGTACCATTAAAACATCAATACTACCCAGGCCTTCTACTTGATTTTGTGTGGGAATATGGTGAAGATCGCCCATATGGCAAATAGCCAGATTTTCCATATAAATGACATAGACATTGTTTCTGGCCGGTGCCGATGTGTTTTTAGGCGGATAGAGTTGAACCCCGGTAACGAACGTTCCACCGATTTCATATTCTCCGGGGCCGTCGATAACTTTAAATTCCGATTTGACGTTATGAACCGCATTATGGTGAGGCGAATCGTGGCTCACCGTTACAATATCGGCACGCAAACGGGGCAGTGAAAGACCCAGCGATTTATCATAAGGATCGGTCACCACGGTGGCTGTTCGATCTTTTATTCGAAAACAGGAATGACCATACCAAACTATTTCCATAAGTTTCTTATTACGTTCCTCTTAAATATTAAGGGATTTAACAATCTTTCTAATTCTTCCAATTCTACCATGGTTCACGGAGATATGGAAGTATACATAAGTTCAAATTGAAAAATTTATAGAATGGAGTAACATTCACTTAGAGATGACAGATAAAATTGTATTGGGTCTAACAACTATTCACGTTAGCCAAAAAGTGCCAATGCAATTTGAAATTTGTAACGCTTATTAAGATCGAAACCCTTGATTTTCAGCAAATTTTATCGCTAATCGGCGAAATTGAGGCGACTGAGTAAGCTGAAATAAAACCTCATCGCGATGAAGTGATGGTATTTGCTCTAAAATACCCACCAACGCTAAATCACCTACTTCAGGCCGAACGGATGTTACGCTACGGCCTACAGCTTGAGCAATTTTCGACAGGGGGGCCTTGATATTGGGATTTTGGCCGAAAAAGGTTAAAATATCCCACTTTAGTAAATCGGTGGCGTACCGTTCAACAAAAACGAGAAAATCCACATCGACTTCTTTCGTGAGAACCGGTAGAGATTGTATCATTTTGGCGGCTCCATTTACCACAAAATAAAAGCATATTAACAAAAATATGGCAAATACTATCTTAGAGCAATTTAATGTCACTTTCTATAGTTAATTTAGTCTAGGTCAATGGACAGAATACTCGTTGCTTCACTACACGGTTTAGAAATACAAAAGATTTTAGAAACGCTCTCTGTTGAGATCGATCGACTACCTGATCCCTCGCAAATTAGCGACCAATTGCAAAAAAAGACGTACACACTGCTTTTATTTGATACTGAGGAGGCCAATACTGCCTTATTAGCCGAGCTTCAAGCGATTTCACCCCATACAATTATCATTTTGATCACAACACCCGACAGCCGATCAATCGCTATTGAACTTATGGGCATAGGTATCTACGATTATCTCCTGCTCCCGCTAAACTCCACGGAAGTTTCTATCAAAATTAAACGCATCCTAGAAGATAGTCAGTTTAAACAAAAGTTTGTGAATGTCTTTGATGAGGTGCCATCTGAGTTACTTTTGCTCAATGAGGCAACACAAGAAATTATCCAAACACTAGAACTCGACTCAGCGCTCACTATTATACTGGCTAAAGCCCGGCAGGTAACCGAAGCCGAAGTAGCCCAGATATATCTCGCGGATAAGCGGGGACATTTATCTCAAAACCAAATTGATGCCTTGCCCGGCCTAGAAAAATTGGTTGATAATAATTTAGTCTCTAAGTTGGTTCAACAGGCTGCTTTAACCCAAAACGACTTATTCCAACGTCTTACCCTTGAGCTGGCTGAAGCCGATCCGATTACCGTCTCGGTGCAGGTCAACCCCATTTTTTCTAGAGAAAAACTTATCGGAATTTTGGCCCTTGTTGGTCGACGCGATTGGACGCTGTCTAATCAAATTAAGCAATGGTTGTCGATCTTCTGCAGCCAAGCCGCCATCGCTATCGAAAATGCCTATTTATTCCAAGACCTGTCTTCGGCCTACATTGACCTGGCCCAGAGCCGGGAAAAAATCTTGCATAGCCATAATACGCTCCAGGTTATCTTCGACGGTATTAGTGATGGGATGTATATTCTGGATCAGGATTTATCGATTAGCACGCTAAATCGCATCGAAGCCGAGCGACAAAACAGCAAACCGGAAGTTTTGATGGGCCAAAGTTTTCTCAAGCTCAACGGCCCAAACGACGCCCCGGAGCTTATTGATCAAATTCGAGAAGCATTGCGCACCGGACATGAAACAACTTGGGCGTCTCCTCAAGATGAAAGCAACCTCTATCTTAAAGATCGCGAGTTCCACATCTATCCTATTCGCAATCGGCTGGCCCAGAGTGAACAGGTGGTTGTATTTGCGCAAGATGTCTCTGAGCGACGTCGTTTGCAGGCCTCCCTTTTTCAATCGGCGAACCTGGCTGCGGTAGGCCAATTGGCCGGAAGTGTCGCCCATCAGATCAACAACCCGCTAACGGTCACGATGACGAACAGCCAACTTATCTTGCTTGATAATCCCCCGGAGACAGAAACCTATGAAATGGCGACCGGTATTTTAAAAGCCAGTGAGCGCATTCAACATATCATTACCAATCTGCTTGAATTTTCTAATCAAGAGCGTTATTTTTTTGTACTAACCGATTTAGTGGAGACTATCGATGGGGCGCTCGCGTTGGTTATTCGATCGCTTAAGAAGGCCAACATCAAAATTGTAAAGGATTATCAGGCAACGCCTATGCTCTCGGCCAGTGTTAGCCACTTGAAACTGGTCTGGATCAATTTGCTCCTCAACGCCCGAGACGCAGTGAATACGATAACGCGACAACCCCAAATTACCATCTCGACGCAATTGGTGTCGGAACGTGAGGTCAAAATCGCCATTACGGATAACGGCGTTGGCATTCCCCAAAAAGACTTTGAGCAGCTTTTTCGACCGTTTTTTACCACCAAATCGGTTGGTAAAGGGTTAGGCTTAGGGTTATATTCGGCGCATTCTATCGTTGAACAGCACAACGGCCAAATCAAGGTGTCAAGCCAGCCGGATGGACTCACCACTTTCGAGGTCATTTTACCTCTAGATAACCCCCGCGATTTGTAACCACGATAAGCCCATTTCCCTATAATCAGAACAGAGAGCACAGCGGTAATCCATAACAAAAAAGACCCTCAGGCCAAACCTGAAGGTCTTCAATCAATTTCGATCCGATAAAATCACATAAAGTTCACAACCATGTGGGCCAAAACAAGCGCATCATAACCGACTTGCGATAAACCGTCCAGCGTCTCCGGATAGAGGATAATCAGGAAAGCGATGGTCAACAACACACATATCGTCACCAGCAGCAAACATCCGCAGCCATAGAGCGCATATTGTGTCCATTTATTGTCGCTGCTTCCCCCGGAGGCCGGCACCCCAGCCGGCGGGGCTTGCACCGGCGCGGGCTGATATTGGGGCGCAACGTTAGACGGCCCACCACTTGCCACCTGAAAGACCAGCGCTGTTTGCCCAATGCCGATACTATCGCCGGCATTGAGAAACTGAGGTCCGGTAATCTGAATGCCATTGACGAATGTGCCGTTGGTGCTGCCCATATCCTCGATAATGTAATGCCCTGCCTGCCAATAAACACGGGCATGGCGACGGGACGACTCAGGGTCTTGCAGCACAATTTCCAGGCCCTCTTCGCGCCCCATCACCGCCTGGTTTCCGGTTAACGGGAAACTCATACCGGCTTGGGGGCCTTGTCGAATAACCAGTGTTGCCGATGGGCGTCCCGACCCCATCATCGTTGGTTCGTCATCATACATTGCCATCTTATCCTCCTAATAGCGGAGATTTTCTTGTCATGAAGAAAGTCGCAAAACGTTTGTGGTCTATGGCCAGGTGGCCCACTCAATTTCCAAATCCCCTGTACTGAAATTGGGGAAACGCATTTTACCCATGCGTCCATCATCGGTACGATAGCACATGGAAAATCCATCGCGTAAGGCATTATTGGGATCGTCGATGTCGTCGCTGGCGTCGACGAAATCATAATCGCCGTATGTGGCATCGCGACATTCATCACGAGAAATATCGTTTAACGAGCCATGTACGCCTCTAATTGAAATTTCTACGTCACCGCGTGTTTCAAAGCGTCGCACATTGTTACTATCAAATTCCCACTTGAAATCATCACCAGGGATGTCACCATCATCGACATCAATGGTATCATCCGGTCTCAATGTTACCCGACCGGCAGAGGCTACCGGTTCTGTCACTTCAACCGTTCTATCTTCAACTTGTTCAGAGCCGTCTTGTTTAACCACACGCAGACGGAATGTAGTTGTTTGCGGCGGGCATTCGATGCGATCACCAACACCCGAAACCCCCTGGCCTTGATAATAAACCTCGCGCACGTTCGTTACGGTCCAATTGACGTTAACACACTCGCCGCCCGTAATTCGATTAGGCGAGACTTCAAAATCAATATCAGCACCTGCTGGAATCGGAGTATTGGTAGCTTCAGGTTCAGGTGTATCTGTAGGCACCTCTGTCGCCGTAGCTGGAACGGAAGTATCGGTAGGCAGCGTGGTGGGTGTCGTTGTGGTCGTCGGCGTACTGGTTGGAGTGCCGGTGGGCGTGGGCGGCGCAACAGCTACCGGCACGTTGTCCACATTGACCGTTTTTGAAAAACCGGGATCAGACGAAACCCAGCCAAGTCCGGTAGGTGACGGAGCAAAGCGAATTTGCCACCACTGCCGGGTTTCATCGCGACCAACAATTTCCGCATTTGTTCCCGATGGTAAAAGCCCCAGCAGATCATACGTTATCTCAGGGCCACCCCGAACATTAAGATCGGTTAATGCCGTCAGTGAAGGCGTAGAGGGGACGGTGGCAGTCGGCGTTTCCGGGGTTGTAGTCGGGGTAGGGCTGCCGGTCGCTCCCGAACCATCGACAGCATTAACAATTACCGCTGTCGGCTCACTGACATTATTTGCGGCATTGTAGGCTCTA
>JAGRBZ010001107.1 GCA_020433805.1 Anaerolineae bacterium | reverse complement strand
AGCACCCTCCAAGCGGGTCGTTACTTTGAAACCTGTCAGCCGGCGAGATTATTGAGCTGCTGCTGATCTTTCAGCACCCTCCAAGCGGGTCGTTACTTTGAAACAACTACCACTTCGTAGATGACCCGCTATGGAAAGACTTTCAGCACCCTCCAAGCGGGTCGTTACTTTGAAACACATTACAGATAATCAGAGACGAAAACTCACCATCCGCTTTCAGCACCCTCCAAGCGGGTCGTTACTTTTAAACCAAGCTCGATAATCTGCAACAGTGCTTTGTCTTCGGTCTTTCAGCACCCTCCAAGCGGGTCGTTACTTTGAAACCTAATCAAGACCGTCGCTAAAGCCATCTCTGAATTTTCTTTCAGCACCCTCCAAGCGGGTCGTTACTTTGAAACCTATCGGCGCAGTACGATAACTTTGGTTCTCTGTCTTTCAGCACCCTCCAAGCGGGTCGTTACTTTGAAACTCATCTTCGGCACTGACCACGCCGTCGGTGTCCTGCTCCTTTCAGCACCCTCCAAGCGGGTCGTTACTTTGAAACCAAATCGAGGCGATGGTAAAACTTGCCCGCGATCATCTTTCAGCACCCTCCAAGCG
>JAGRBZ010001106.1 GCA_020433805.1 Anaerolineae bacterium | reverse complement strand
TTGTGGTCGATCCGGATGGCAATCCGATCTTGATTGACCAGCACGTGTAGAAATCGGATTTATACGAAAAATCGAATAAAAACGAAACTTTCGGCCCTGTCATGCCCGCGTGCTTTGAGCGGAAATCCATCTTTGTAGCCCCTGATGGATGGATGCTCGCTAAAGAATTCGGGCATGACGGGCCATTTGGGCAAACGTTCTGTTTTCAAACTAATCCGGGTATACATTCTCTCATCACCTCCATTGGTAGCTCTGCACGCAATCGTGGTAGCGTTAGAACCCAGGTTTTTCTTGAACATGAGACCGGCAAACTCCCCATTATCCCTGCCGACGATAATCGCACCGTATTAGGCGATATTAACGCGCGCCGCAACTAAAAACGGTCGGGCGTTGTTCGATTGATTTGTTGAAAGAGCGCTTAACGCCCGTGCAGATATAGCCTCGCCCCGATTGAGGCAGATTTTCCCCTAACACCCCACGATATTGTGTTGGCTCGCTATCATCGCCGAAATTTTTGTTGAACTTTTCCCCGCTTTGTTGTATAACGATGGTGAGACGATTCGGTATTTTAATATCTGCGAATGAATTCGCAGCCTGATA
>JAGRBZ010001105.1 GCA_020433805.1 Anaerolineae bacterium | reverse complement strand
GTTTCGCCGGCTGCCGCTATGTTCTACCCGAAGGGGGGCCGGTGCGCGTTGGCTGGGAGACCACCGACTTGACTTCAGACGGGGTTATCGGCAATCCGGCCGGATCAAACGCCGCCGAAGGCGAGCAAAACCTGGAAGAAATGGTCGAGCGAGTCGAAGCGATGCTGCGCGAAATTGCCACCTTCGAATTTCGGAGCTGAGATGGCCCCCATCGTAGACATGAAAAACATCACCAAACGCTTTCCGGGGGTGTTAGCCAATGATCAAGCGAATCTGACCGTCGAGGCGGGTGAAATTCACGCGCTTCTGGGCGAAAACGGGGCCGGGAAAAGCACCCTCATGAATATCCTCTACGGCCTGTATCAGCGCGATGAGGGTGAAATCTGGGTGCAGGGCCAACAGGTCGAAATCCGCAGCCCCAGTGATGCCATCGCGCTGGGGATTGGCATGATCCACCAGGATTTTATGCTCATCCCCCGCTTCACCGTGGTCGAAAATGTGGTGATGGGTCTGGATGAGGCCGGCTCCGGCCCCCGGCTGGACTTGACCAGCGCGGCCAAACGCATCGATGAGCTATCGACCCAACATGGGCTGGCCGTAG
>JAGRBZ010001104.1 GCA_020433805.1 Anaerolineae bacterium | reverse complement strand
CCAGCTCCGCCGCCGACGGCTCGTGATGAAAAAAGAGCTGAAAGACGCTGTTGCCGATGATTGAGTGCCCCGATAAGTCACCCGAGGCCGCACCGCCGGTTAGCCGGATGAGATCCTGTTCGGCCACCCAGACCCCGCAGCCAAAGGTACGAAAAGTCTTAATCCACATAGCCGTCACCTCGGCCAACATCGGCTCCTGCGCCAGCCAGCCGTACTCGTCGATGGCCACCACCCGCCGCCGCACCCGACCGGTCGAACGGACAATGCGCTGGATGCGGCCCAGAACCAGCGTGTAAATCAAGGTGCGGCTTGAGGCGGGGATATCCTTGAAGTCGTAGGTCACGACATCAGACCCTAAAGCGACATCGGTGTTGGTCGCCTGATTGAAGACGTGGCCCATACTGCCCTGCACGTAATTGAGTTCGAGGTCACCGGCCAGTTGCTTCGCCCCCTGCCGCCGCAGTTCCTGGCAAAGTTGGGCCAGTCGGGGCACATAGCGGGCCGGCGTCCGCAGTGGATCAGCCAACCCACCGTACAAAACCGTCAAGGCCGCATCGAGCAGGCCGGCCTCCTGTGCCGACAGCCGGCGGTCAGGATCAAT
>JAGRBZ010001103.1 GCA_020433805.1 Anaerolineae bacterium | reverse complement strand
TTTTTGTCACCTTTTGTTGGGTTCTCTCTTATTTTACCATACCCACAGGTGACATTTGTCACTATATAGAATTATGAGGGATGAAGGATTGTATTAGAGCGGAGTTATATCTCGCGATAATATCTTTTTCATAATTCATAATTCACCCTTCATAATTCATCTACGTCGCTTCTTCTTGCCTTTTCTCTTTTTGCCAAACTTATCATCCCCGGCCATCATCACCATCATCGGCATAAACGTAGCGACAGGGCGCACCAAATCTTGCTGTTGCGCCATCACTTCAGCCGGATTTTTATACGCCTGCGGGGCCTCATCGACACCGGCTTCGGGGTTAAGCAGTTCGACCCCACGCTGGCGTAAGTAGGCGTCGCGCTGATGGCGAGTGATCATCTGCTTGCTGGCGGTGCGGGAGCGCGGGCGTCCGGCCCCGTGGCTCGATGAGTTAAGCGACTGCTCGTTGCCCAGGCCGACTACAATATAGCCCAGGTCGGCCATGGTGCCGGGGATAACGCCCAGTTCGTCTTTGGCCGCCGGGGTAGCTCCCTTACGATGCACAATCAAGGTTCGCCCGCCGTGTTCCTCGCGCCAGGCAAAGTTATGGTGA
>JAGRBZ010001102.1 GCA_020433805.1 Anaerolineae bacterium | reverse complement strand
ATCAAAGCGATCCATATCGATCTCGTGAGAATCGGCCGGAATTTGGATGCCGGCGTTGTTGATCAGAATATCCAGCCCGCCCAACTGCTCAATCACCTCTTGGACCATATTAACGACATCGTCTTCTTTTGAGACGTCGCCTTGTACCAACACATCTTTGACCCCATACTGCTGCATCTTTTTGGCGCAGATGTGTACCTGACTTTGGGTATCCGTCGCTTCTGAGGCCATGTTCCGATAATTGATGGCCACGTTAGCCCCTTCTTGAGCGAAGCGTACGGCTATCGCTTGTCCAATGCCGGACGTACCGCCGGTCACTAATACATTTTTTCCTTTTAAGCCTTGCATGATGTATATCTCCTTTAATTAATATCAATGAGTAATTGGTAATTTTGCTAATGGACATACTTTCGATCTGACTGGACCTCTGTGCCCCCTGACCGCCGACTGCTGACCGTTGACCGACGAGCTTCATTAAACAGGCTTGTTTTTCGGCGGTCGGCGGTCAGCTAACGGTGGTCTATCGGCTTTACATCAATTTTGGAGGCTCATATCGGTCAAATTAAAAGAGTGTCCGTTTACTAATATCTAATCTCAACCTACAT
>JAGRBZ010001101.1 GCA_020433805.1 Anaerolineae bacterium | reverse complement strand
CTCGTCACTTAACGATGGGCGGATCGTGGAGTAATCCGGCAGGAAATCCGCCCGATGAAAGTGAAATCCCCACATTTACCACCGGTGAGGCGCAGAATTTGACGCGACAGGCGGATAATCTCGGGTTTCGGTGTGTGTGGGATGACAAATAAAGCCACTGGATATATCCGGGTCAAGGGCCGTTAATAATCTCCAACAGTTCCGGCAGCAAGGTCGGGGTGGTGGCCAGGGCTTCATTGGCATGGATGGTGGCATTGCCCGACCAATCGCCGAAATAGCCGCCGGCTTCCTGCAAAATGGGGGGAAACGGGGCGCAGTCCCAACTGTTCATCACCGGATCGAGCATAACCTCGGCTCGGCCGGTGGCGACCAGCAAATAGCCGTAGGCATCACACCAGCCGGCGCGATAGCCGGCGATTTTTTTGAGCCGCTCCCAGGCCGCGCCCCGACCGTGCCTATCAAAGGCGGCGGCGTCGTAGTGAGCTACCAGGCCGTCTTTGAGCCGCTCAACCGGCGACACGCGCGCTCGGCGGCCGTTCCACCAGCAACCGTGGCCGGTGGCCGCGGCAATCATTTCATTTAGGGCCGGAAAATAGGCCACGCCCA
>JAGRBZ010001100.1 GCA_020433805.1 Anaerolineae bacterium | reverse complement strand
CCAAGAACAAGTCGAGCAGGGCCTCTTGATACTCCCGGAGGCTCGCACGCTCAATCAGGAAACCGCCGCCTGGCGCGTCTCGTAGGTCAAATGCCCCAATAGCCATTAGCTCGTGGATCGTGTTCAGGTCGTAGTTCCGGCCCATCAGAAATGCCGCCGTTTGAGGCGTCACCCATGCGGGCGCGGTGACCCAATCTACCATTGTGGGCAATCTATCATCCATCGGGCTTGCTTCCAGGACCGCAGGTTTAGGAAACCTCTGCTCTGTCCTCTGAGCTACGGAGGCACTGGCGCATGATAGCACAGACTGGACAGGGCGGCAAGAACGGAGGCACATTCGGTTGTTTTGACCGCAATACCATGATATACTTGGCGTTGTGATGCCGTTGATGCATATCTTCGGTGTTACGAACGTACGTATCAGCCGGGACACAGGCGACGAGCGGGTTTTGTCGTTCGGCGCCGGATTGTCATTACCGTTCTGAGTCAGGAGGGACTATGTCTGCGACGCGTTCATCTTGGATTGCCGGCATACTGGTGGCGACGCTGCTGCTTGTCGCATTGCCAGCGGCTGATACCAGGGCCAGCTTGACACCAGCGGAGCAG
>JAGRBZ010001099.1 GCA_020433805.1 Anaerolineae bacterium | reverse complement strand
TCGGCGGCACCTGCCCCTTCTTGGGTTTGCGCCTGGGTTTCGGTACCCCCAACCGCCGTTGTCAGCGAACCGCGAAAGTAGAAGGCCAATCCGGCCAATACCACAATGATGATGAGAGGAATCCAGATTTTCTTGTTTGTCATTGCTCACTCCTGAATACGTTCGTTGAGTTTGTGGAGTTCATTGAGTTCATTGAGTTCGTTGAGTTTGTGGAGTTCGTTGAGTTAACCTGCTTTCTAAAAAAACGCACGCTCCAACTCCATAAATCCCATTAACTCTATAAACTCCCTAACTCTATAAACTCGCTTATTCTGATCGTAGCGCCTCAATGGGATCAAGGCGGGTGGCTCGGAGAGCCGGATAGATACCAAAGACTAAACCACTTATCAGGCTAAAACTGAGAGCCAGGATTAAAGCATCCGGCTCGATAAGAACGGTGAAGGTAAAGCTGGGAATTTGGGCAAACAGCGCGGCCAGCCCGTAGGCCAAGCCGACGCCAATTAATCCGCCCAGGAAACAAAGCACCAACGCTTCAACCAAAAACTGCATAAGAATATCGCTGTCGTGGGCACCGATGGCCTTGCGCAAACCGATCTCACGGGTGCG
>JAGRBZ010001098.1 GCA_020433805.1 Anaerolineae bacterium | reverse complement strand
CCCATTCGGCACGATCGAGTGGAACCGCCGATCGAACCGCTGCGCCACCCATCTCCGGTGTGGGCGGAACGGGTTGCCCAACGCCGAGATCGAAGATGACTGCGGCAGGGACGATCGGGACGGTTGCGAACGGCGTTTGGAATCCGCGTCCACGCGCGCGCAACTCGGTCATCACCCCGTCGGCGACTGCCAGTCCGAACGCTGAGCCGCCCGTGAGCACGATGGCATCGACGCGCTGCACGAGCCGTCCCGGCGCGAGGAGATCGGTTTCGCGCGTGCCTGGCGCGCCGCCGCGAACGTCGGCCACGCATGCGACCGAGCGGTCGAAGACGATCACCGAACAGCCGGTGGATGCCTCGTGATTGGTTGCATGGCCAATCGTGACGTTGGCGAACGGGCTCGTGCCGGACGTCACGGCTCAGCCTCCCAGCGTGATACGGCGACCCGCGGCCGCAGATTCGACCGAGGTCAGCGCCAGTTCGATCGTGCCGATGTTGTTGGCGCCAGAGATGTCCGGAGTGGGGAGCATGCCGGTCGCGACGGCCTCCGCGAACGCGTTGAGCGAACCTCGGCGTCCGTGCAGGGGCAGGACCGGCAACTTGCGACGT
>JAGRBZ010000010.1 GCA_020433805.1 Anaerolineae bacterium | reverse complement strand
TTGACATAAGCCTGGGAAAGAAACCAGGGTTTTCGGTCAATTCGATAAATTTTGCGCCAAAAACGGCTCACGTAAGCCCATATTTTCAGTTCTGAAATTAAAACCCTGGTTTCTCAGAGCGAAGTCTCGTTGTAGTACTAACCAAGACCTATAAATGCCATTTTTATGGTATAGATTTTTCCGCGCTAGAGGGGCCAGTCGCGCAGAATGCGTTCCGTTTCTTCCGAATGACCAGACTCATCCCGCACCATATCCTCAAGCTGAACAACCAAGCCTTTATCGCCAAACTCTTCTGCTTCTTTGGCCCGTTGGCTGTAGTCGTTCGTTGCTTGACGTTCGGCAGCAAGAACCGCTTCAAGCATTTCACGATTGGTGGCGGCTGCCGGCACCGGACGCGCTGAGGTGGTTGGCTCACCACCCAAAGCAACAATTTTATTGGCTAAAAATTGGGCGTGCATTTGTTCGTCGGCCACTTCGGCTAAGAAGAATTGCGATAGTTGGGGACGATAGGGGCCGGTAGCCTTGGCAGCATAGGTGATGTATTGAATGATGGCACCCAGTTCTCCGGCAAGATCTTCATTTAAATGATCGATAAGGGTTTGTTTATCCACGATGATCTCCTTATATCAAAAGTTTATGGTATTATAAAGCGAATGCTTCATCATCAAAAGTTACCACTTTTTCCAAGAGATGCAATTTCTTCTCCGCATCTCTGAAGATACAATAGGTAGATAGCAGCAGTTGGTGGTCATATATTCTCGTTGAGGGGGTCATGTCACATGAGACGGTTGTTCCCTTAAACATTTATACACGTAATTGTAACTGACAAGTAACTTATTTAGAGTAAGCTTGCTATGGTGAACTACTACTTCAGGAGGTTCTTCAATGACGAAATCGATCTATATTGCCACCGTCGAATCACGCTGCGGCAAATCGCTTATATCGCTGGGTATCACCGAACTATTGCTTCGTAAAACCAAAAAGGTGGGCATTTTTCGCCCGATTATTAGCAACGGTTCCAAGAGTAAACGAGACAAAAATATTGATCTCATCTTGACTCACTTCGGTCTGAATATCAATTATGAGGACACCTTTGCCTTTTACAGCCGCGAGGCTAATGAGCTATTGGGGCAGGGACGCCATGATGATGTCTTAGACAGAATTATTCAAAAGTACAAAGCCCTTGAGGAGCAATGTGACTTTGTCCTGTGCATCGGCTCCGACTTTGTTGGCGAGAGTTCGGCGTTTGAGTTTGATATGAACGCTCAAATTGCCAAAAACTTAGGCGCTCCCATTCTGGTGCTGGGACATGCGGCCAATCGATCTGTGCTAGAGGCCGTTACACCGGTTGACATTGCGATCCAGGCCTTTTTGGATCGCGACTGCCAAATTTTGGGAACCATCATCAACCGCGCCGACCCCGATGACGTGGATGAGTTGATTGCCTCACTCAAAACCCACTTGCCCGATCCGGGTCATTTTATCTCCGTTATTCCCACCCATAAAGTTTTAGACAGCCCCACCCTGGCCGAAATTGCCGATCATCTTCATGCCCAAGTTTTGTTTGGTGGTGATCAGTTGGAAAATCAAGCCTATCGCTATCTGGTGGTGGCGATGCAAATTCAAAATTATCTGCCGCATTTATCAGAGAATGCGTTGGTCATCACCCCCGGAGATCGCGCCGACATTATTTTGAGCACCCTTCAGGCCCATCTTTCAGAAAATTATCCTCAAGTGGCCGGTATTCTACTCACCGGCGATTTGACGCCGTCACCGGCTGTGAACCGCCTTTTAGAGGGCCAAAACAACCTTATTCCTATTTTAGGTGTGAAGACGGACACGTATGATACGGCCACCAAAATCGGCTCGATCCGCACTTATATCGGTGCCGATAATCGGGCCCGAATTGCCTTAAGTCTGAAACTGTTTGAAAAGTATGTTGATACCAAAGCCCTGGACGCGCGTATCGCCCGTGTTAAAACACACGGGATGACGCCCCGAATGTTTTTGTATCATCTCATCCAAAAAGCCAAATCGCCCAAGATGCATATCGTTCTGCCCGAATCGACCGACCCGCGCATTCTCAACGCCGCAGAAATTCTACTCGAGCAGGAAGTTGTCGATCTCACCCTGCTCGGCAACCAGGCTGAGGTTGCACAGGCTATCCGGAAACAAGGGCGGCGTATCAATCTCTCCAAAGTGCCCATCGTCGATCCGGTTAACTCGCCAAAATTTTTTGAGTATGTCGAAACATTTTACCAACTCCGCAAAAGCAAAGGCATCACGCTAGAGATGGCGCGCGATACCATGGCCGACGGCTCTTATTATGGCACGATGATGGTTTACAAAGGCGATGCCGATGGCATGGTTTCCGGCGCAATCAATACGACAGAACATACCATTCGACCGGCGCTGCAATTTATCAAAACCAAGCCGCACATTTCCGTGGTCTCATCAGTCTTTTTTATGTGCTTGGAAGATAGAGTGCTGGTCTATGGTGACTGCGCGGTTAACCCCGACCCCACAGCCGAGGAGTTGGCCGAAATTGCCATATCGTCAGCGGAAACCGGTTTAGCCTTTGGCATCAATCCCAAAGTAGCGATGCTGTCCTATTCATCGGGCCGATCGGGCAAAGGCCGCGACGTTGAAAAAGTACGTAAAGCGACTGAGGTCGCCCAAGAGCGCCGGCCTGATTTGCTGATTGAAGGGCCAATTCAATACGATGCGGCGGTTGATCCGCGTGTTGCCGCCAAAAAAATGCCCGACTCGCGGGTGGGCGGCCAGGCCACCGTCTTGATTTTTCCCGATCTCAATACCGGCAACAACACCTACAAAGCGGTTCAGCGGGAAACCGGAGCGATTGCCATCGGCCCTATTCTGCAAGGGTTGAACAAACCGGTCAACGATTTAAGCCGGGGATCGTCGGTTGATGATGTTATCAATACGGTGCTTATTACGGCTATCCAGGCTCAGATTGAGGCGAAGAATTATAAGAAATAGGGCAAATTAGGTAATTCGCAAAATAGGTTAGACTTACGCAGTTGGCATGTCATTTCGAGGAGGAACGACGAGAAATCCCTGAGCAAGTTTTTTGCAACCGAACGCTGTAGGGATTTCTCCGCCTTTGGCGTCGAAATGACATAAACTGGTGTCAAGTGCGTAACTTCTAAGATATTGGTTATTCAATCTCCAGTCTCTAATTACCAGTTACCAATTACAAATTACCCGACAGAACTGCGTAAGTTATTTGTTTTTCAATCCTTATCGACCCAACAACAATATCCTGATGTCCCGCAAAACTAATCGGGTTTTGAGCGGGATAATTTTGTGATAATTGTTTCGCACCCCGGTCGTCATAGACACACTCTTATGCCATAGACTCTGTCGTACGCCGGACGGCACCAGAGCACGATACCCCCGCTGAATCAAGCGCCCGCTCAAAAGCGGTTCAGGATAAGGCGGGGGAACGAGCGGAACGGTTTCGTGTTGAATATGTGCTACTTTTTCTGATTGATGGGCAACCTGCCAGCCAATATTTTTTTCGAGCAATGTGAGCAGGTCAAAGTTACCGTCGTACAGTTGTCCCATCCGTCTCAAAATATCAGGAACGATATGATTATCGCGCTTATAGATGAGGCCTAATTGACTGCCGGCAAAGAAAAAACTTATATCTCGCATTACGGTTAACTGATAAGGCGAACTCGGTAAACACGTGGATAGCGCGACATCCAGCAAGGTACTGCGGCCAATCGCCCCGATGGGGAACAGAAAGATAAGCGGCTCGGGAACCAGGGTTAAAAGTGTCTCAAGAATGGATTTCATGCCATTGGCCCAAATTTCCGGTACGGCCACGACAAAGAGTGGCGGCGATAAGGGATCGAGACGGGACTCTACGTCTAGCCAGCGGCTCGATAAATCCGCGTCACCCTGCGGCAAAATTAACAGGTCATTATCCAGTGCCATTGATTTTTTAGCGCTCTGCAGCCACGATAGCCAATCCAGATGGGTCTTTTCATCGTACGGTACAATAACCTGCTGAACGCCCGAATGAGCCAGCCAAAAAATGGTTGACGTCCCCAAAGTGGACTCGGCAGCGACATCAACAATGGTTGGCTTAACCGGATAATAGGCAGCAAATTGCTTCATCAAAAATGCGTCAACAGCTTTGATGCTAACAACCGCTTGGGTGTCACACTGATGATTAGCCTGTAAAAGCCTCAGGTATTGTTCTATGGGCTGATAGCTCGAAAATAACGTTTCCGTAGTCATAGAGTATGCCTGGCTTTATATGTACCCAATATCGGGGTGATAACGCAATTGGTGGGTATTCGGCAACTGTTTTTCCCTGATACCCAATTGATCAAAAACACGGTCCAAATATGCCTGTCTCTCTTGAATATGAGCCGGTTCCCGTACACTTTTCACCCGTGAAGCCGGCATATCGTGATAAATGCCAAAGACGACCGGCACAAACACCAGCCGCCGACCGCCGACCGCCAGATGCAAAAACAGCTCCCAATCCTCATGCCCGTGCAAAATAAAATTCTCCTCATAGCCGCCACTATCAAAAATTTGTAAACGATCATACAAGGCAAACGTATCAATATAGTTTTCTCTGAATATATGATTTTGAAAACTTTCGTTGTTCATCAGGTTAAGGTATTCATTGTTGAGACCGTGCTGGATGATGTTCCCGTAAACGACAGCGGCATTTGTCTGTTCGATTGAACGGTAGAAGGTATAGATATTTTCCGGCACAAGTTCATTATCCGCATCCATAAATACAATGTACCGATAACTCGCTTCCAACAAGGCGCGACTCCGAACGGCCACCACACCCACATTACGAGACAAAGCCAATACCCGCAATCCATCATCAAAATACAGTGCTTCCAGTTGGCGTAACAAAGTTAGCGATCCGTCTCGTGACTGGTCGTCGATAACCAATACCTCAGCCGAAACCTCCTGTTCAGCCAATGCCTTTACCGCAGCCAGAGCCGACCGAATGGCCCGGGCCAAAACAAATTCGTGATTCCAATTGGGAATAACGATGGTAACCCCAACCGGTGCCGACCGGATAGGTGCCGGCAGATCATCAGCCAATATCCGAGATAGAGCAGAAAGAAGATCATTATTGTTCATAATTTCATATCCCTAACTCTCCGGGCGATTACCAAGAATTAAAACCCAAATGAGAACATTATGAGTTACGCAGTTGAACTGAGACATAAGATTGGTTCAGTCTTAAACGATCAAATTAAGCCTAAATCAAGGTGTAAAACGGTTGAACTCCGGTTGAAGGCTTAGGTGGAGACTGAACCAATCTGAACTGCGTAACTTCTAAACATATTAGTTTGCAAACTGATGCTATAGGGATTTCTCCGCCTTTGGCTACGAAATGACATAAGCAGGTGTCAAGTGCGTAACTCCTATTAATTTTTCTTGGCGAACTTTGCGCCTTAGCGGTTCGTTTTCTTGCTCAAAATGCAAGAAGTCGTTTGGTTAGATACTATTAGTATCCGCGCCGATCCGTTGAAATCCAAGCTAATTTGTTTGTACCCACGCCGATCAGTTCAAATCCACGCCGATCACTCAAAATCCGGCCTGATCAGTTCAAATCCGCGCCGATCACTCAAAATCCGGCCTGATCAGTTCAAATCCGCGCCGATCACTCAAAATCCGGCCTGATCACTTAAAATCCACGCCGATCACTCAAAATCCAGCCTAATCAGTTCAAATCCACGCCGATCACTCAAAATCCGGCCTGATCAGTTCAAATCCACACTAATCTGTTCAAATTCGGGCCGATTCATTTGTAACCGCGCTGATTCATTCCTATCAGCGCGGATTCGTAGCGCAAATTGGCAATTTGCGCCACAACTCTGCCCCAACCAAATACAGAACAATTTCAGTAGATCGTTAGTGTCTCTGAGTTTTCGCCATGATTATAGCCAACGAATTTAAGAACACAGATGCGCAGGATTGACGGATTTTTTTCTCTGTATTTTTTTAATCCGCTAATCCTGCCAATCATGTTCTTACCAATGACACGAACGTAGATCCAATTTTCGAGGAGGCAATATCCTCAGATGCGGCTGTGTTCGGCATCTGAGGATGCTTCACTCCTCAAATTTTGATCTACTGAATTGTGCAAATTGTTCTACACGCTGCATAAGTCTTAAAATAAATGAGACGTTAATCCAGTTTATTCAACACCTCAAGTAATCCGGTTTCAAGAAGTGGCAATGCGTTAAATTCGTGGATAAACTTATGCTGAGTCTCCTCAAAATCCATTGCCTTCAACTTCTTATCAAAATCGCGCTCGTCTAACATCAAATTACTAAACGGTAATGGCTCAGTAATATCAAGCGGCTGCATATTGACCTTTATCGGCACGGCTCCCGCCATCAACGCCAACCGAAATCGAATTGACTCCACATATGCGTGGTCAACATGCGAACACCATATCTTATAACGCGTCCGCAACAAAACTTCATGCAGTTGGGCTTGATTGAGATGAGGCCCTGTTTCCGTAACCGGCGTAAAATGAACCACATACACAAATCCCTGTCGATCCACATCCTCTATCAAGCGCTGCAATAATTTCAATCGGCGCGGCACCAGATGTCCCACAAACGTCCACGGCAGGGGTCTGTAGCCTGAAATGAATTTGCTCTCACAAATTGTCTTCTTTTCCGACCGGGTCAAGCCGTTGAACACAAAATGGTAGACCTTTTGGGCCTGTCTGGAGGCGTGCTGATATTGATTGTAAAAGCCAAGGTCCAATAAGATGTTGAGCTTGGCGTGTTTCATCAAACTCAAAGAATCTCTAAACCAGGGGCTGCGTGCACTCTCCAATAAAATCATACCCACTTGTCGACAGCAGCCTTTGAGTTTCTGAACATAGCGCATCACACCTTTCATATCATTGCCGTGGGCATGCACAATCTCCGAGAGATTCATCAAGAAGCACCAATCGTAGCTATCTTCCGGATACGTTGTTAGGGTATGCACCGCGACCTCGCACCCCAGGTCTTGTAATGCTTCAGCCACGCGTCGGCCTTCGGCATCATAGAAATAGCTGACCGTGCCGGGAATGATGATCAGAACCCGTTGGCCTTGCAATGATTTTGCAGCGGTTGGCATAATCGATGAGGGCTGTGTGGTCTGGTCATCGGGTGTGACGCTATAGCCGGAAAATTTGGTTTGCCGCGCATAATCAGCCTTATGTTGCCGGGCATGCTGATCAAGCAAGCGCTGCATAACGCTCCTCGATAACGGGTATGATAGTCTGGCATCGCTTCGATGTCCGTAACGATCAAGAAGGTTTTGACTCATCTGCAAAAAACGGGCTTCGAATAACTCCACCGCATATTGATACAGGTTCAGATCGAGCGAGGATAGGGTTATGATTTTCTGCCGGATTTCAGGGGCAATCTCATTGACGGTGAGCCGATGGGCAGCAACATTCCGGCGAATGGGAGAGACAACCGGCGGCCAGCCAAAGGTATAGGCCAACAAAGAGAGTGTATCTTGAAAGCGCTCCGTTAGTCCCACTATCGCAAACTCGGCAAGACGCTGCTTGGCCAGGGCAAGGGTATCTGAATGATTCTGGTTAATCAAAAGCCTTTCCTGAGTTTTGGCTTCTTGATATTCTGTTAGCGATTTAAATGACTGTGCGTTTAAGGTGGTGCCGATAAAGCGGGTGTAGATATTGGCAGCGAAATCGCTAAATTCCTTAGCATTAACAAATTCATCCAGACTCCATTGAGAAACATATTTATAATTTGGATGGTGAGGCTTGGTATGCAAATGCCAGTAGTGAGATATAACCTGTTCTAGAGGGTGGCGCAGTAATGTTAAACAAATTGGTCGCCGGGGCAACGCTTTAAGCATTGCATCATAATAACAGTGCCCCCTTATCAATTTATATTTGGCCAAGGTCTGGGGCGGTAAGGTAAAAAACTCTGCCCTGTTTTCTTCCCAATTGAAGCGATAGATTTGGTCTTGGCGAAAAAACTTATCCAGCACAAAACCAAACGTCATACCGGCTGTTTTGGGGATGTGTAGAAAAAAGAGTTGATCGTCGTCTTTAGGCGTGTATTCAGGCAGCAGTGTATTCATGATAATACCTGGTGTTCCACGGTGCAGACACTCACTCCTTTGTGATCATACCATTCCTGACACAAATACTATTTTGGCTTCGAGATGGCGAGTGGTATTATAAGCTATCCCGTAACCCTTCACAAAACTTATCCGATAGCCACTAGAAGTTACGCAGTTGGAAGAAACCAGACCCTAAAGGTTTTATAAGCCGACTTTAGGGTAAAATACAAGCGCGATTGCCTCAAAATTTTGCTTGACAGGTGACTTCGGAAACCTTTAGGGTCTCGGAACTACGTAACTCATAGACCATCACCAATAGAGATTTGTGTGAAAGATCGCTATGAAGTTATCAAACAGGGTTTCCGGCCTCAATCTGTTTGCTCGTAAAATCTATCAACGCTTGAAAAGCTCACCGCTACAGGGCGCTCGAAAAGCGTGGCGCATTCTCTCCAGCCCCGGAGGTCTTTCCAACGGCGTCGACATTGTCAAAAACGCTGCCCGCATCTCTCATCAGTACAAACTTTGGCAACAAGTCCATTGTGTTACCCCCGTTGAATTAAAGACACTAGAGCAGCAATTGGCCCTGTTACGCTATCAACCCACGATGAGTATCCTCATGCCCGTCTATAATACCGAAGAGCGCTGGCTGCGTCGAGCCATCGACAGTGTACGCCAACAACTCTACGCGAACTGGGAATTATGTATTGCCGATGACGCTTCAACAGCACCGCATATTAGAGAAACTTTGGAATTCTATCGTCATCTTGATGCGCGGATCAAGATTATTTATCGGCCAACCAACGGACATATTTCGGCGGCATCGAACAGCGCGCTAACGTTGGCCACCGGCGAATTTGTAGCTTTGCTCGATCATGATGATGAGATTACGGTCACGGCTCTGGCGGAAGTAATTAAACTGCTCAACAAACACCCCCAGGCAGATTTGATCTACTCCGACGAAGATCGGCTTGAAGCGGACGGGAGTCGTTCGGAACCGTTTTTCAAGCCGGGCTGGTCGCCTCACCTGTTACAAAGTACCAACTATATCGCCCACTTTGCCGTTTTGCGTCGAACTCTTGTTGAAGCGATTGGGGGCTTCCGCGACGCATTTGTCGGCAGCCAAGATTACGATCTTTTCCTACGATTTACCGAACAAAGCGACCAGGTATATCACATCCCCAAAGTATTATACTCCTGGCGCAAGATTTCGACCTCTACGGCGCTTACGCTTGACGCTAAACCTTATGCCCAAAACGCTACATTTCAGGCGCTAACCCAGGCCATCCAACGGCGCGATATACGGGCAGAGGTTGTACCCGGCAGTTTTCCCCCCTTGTTTCGTGTGCGCTATCAGATAGCCGGCAGGCCGCTTGTATCCCTTGTTATATCCTTGCATCAAGATAATAACGCGGCTCCTGTTCTCAAATTTGTCCAAATGTTGAAAAAAGTTACCCCCTATCAGAATTATGAAATCATATTCGTCACGACATATAACCATTGTGATACATTGAGACAAACTGCGGCACACAAGCAAATCGAGGTCGTCATCACCTCAACACAAGAGCCCGCTTTGTCTCAATCGCTATCAAGGGGAGTTCAACAAGCCCAAGGCGAATACCTTCTTTTTCTGAGCAGTGGAACTCAACCCATCAGCAGCGATTGGCTCACGGCGATGCTGGAATATGCGCAACTGCCGGATATAGGCTGTGTGGGGGGCAAACTACTTTCAAAACGAGGACATCTGGTCAGTGCGGGAATGGCGTTAGGGCTAAACGGTGCTGCCGGTCATCCGGGCCGAGGGTTAGCGGATGTACCTCAAATAATTTTATTTCTTAATCTCAAAGATATGGTGCGAGAGGTAGCGGCGGTATCGGCGCGATGCTTTATGGTGCGCCGGGAACGATTTGATCAGGTTAACGGATTTGACCCGGCATATAAAAATGCATATTTCGATGTTGATCTTTGTCTTCGACTGGCGCAGCACGGCTACCGAAATTTATTTACACCGTATGCGCAATTAATCGTTCCTCCCTATGATACCCATTTTGATAACAGCCCTATGGTTGAGGCTGACAAGCTTCTGCTTCAACAAAAATGGGGAGCTTTCCTCAACAGCGACCCCTATTACAATCCCAATTTTACCCGCAACCGGGAAGACTTGAGCTTAAGCACACCTGACGATCATACAAATAGAGCATCGAACCTTAACAATTAAGCCAAACTGTGCCATACTTGTCAAAACACAAGAGGCATTGGGGTTGAATAATTCTGTAATTTGCCGGCATATGAATAGTTCAGCGTCTCTATTCAATTGCTTAAGGCTCAGTCGATAAATGCGTATCGCTATACTAGGTATTCGTGGTGTGCCGGCGAATTACGGCGGCTTCGAAACCTGTGCGGAGCAACTGGGGACTCGCTTGGTGCAGCGTGGTCATCACGTTACGGTCTACTGTCGTTCTCATTTCATAAGGCACCCGGAAGCAACGTACAAAGGCATGAGCCTGATCAAGTTGCCCACGGTTCCTAATAAGTATCTGGACACGATTGTCCATACCTGGGTAGCCTCACTGCATAGCCTGGTTCGCCAATACGATATTGTATTGTACTTTAATGTCGGCAATAGTCCGCTGACCTGGATACCAAGACTGGTTGGCAGCAAAACCATTCTCAATGTTGATGGTCTGGATTGGAAACGCGAAAAATGGCCCGCTTGGGCCAAGCGTTATATTCAATGGTCTGAGTACTTGGCTATCAAGTTACCTAACCTCTACCTCACCGATTCGCAAGTGGTGCAAACCTATTATCGTCAACGTTACGGCCATGAGCCACCCTGCATCGCTTATGGCTCCGAAGTAGACTATGTGCCGCCGGGAGACACGCTAGCCCGATTTGGGCTTAACCCCCAGCAGTATATCTTGTTCGTAGGGCGATTGGTTCCGGAAAGTTATGCCCATCACCTGGTCGACGCATTTAAAGCGTTGGATACGGATTTAAAGTGCGTACTTGTGGGTGATGCGCCTTATGTTGATCGTTATATTACCTGGCTCAAAGCCAAGGCTCAAGATGATCCGCGGATTATTTTTACAGGATATGTGTTTGGCCGGGGTTACCACGAATTAGGCTCGAACAGCACTATTTTTGTGGAAACGGCCGGGGCCGGCGGAACCCATCCCGCACTGCTGGAAGCCATGCGCTTCGGCAGTTGTGTGGTCGTAAATAACACGCTAGAAAACTTAGAAACATTGGGCGACACGGGATTAAGTTACGAGGGGAGCGTTGGCGCTCCCGCCTTGAAGCGTGTGCTGCAACAGCTCATTGCTAACCCAACTGTCATGAAACAGTATGGAGAAAAGGCGCGCCATAGAGCATGTCAGGTGTACAGTTGGGAGTCGATTACGGATGCATATGAAAAGCTGATGCAGGCATTGCTTGAGGCGCATTAAGGCACCATCACTTCATCCAGGCCAACATATACGTTTCATCGACCTTTTTGTGCTTCATAATAAATCGACGCCAACGCAGCATTTCCGGCAGCAGCCGGATAACACGTAACAATCCCCCCAACGATGATTGTTCGAACAAGAGAAGGTAAATCAAGATTTTTAGATCGTAAAAAATGATGTAGGCACTATGTCTCACAAAATTGGCAAACAGCTCATTTTTGATGAGCAGAAGGTACCTGTTTTTTATCGAATGCATCCGAATATGCGGCGAGACATCTGACCGTTGGTTGGGCTTAAAAGCACGCCGGTGAAAAGCCACAGCACAAGGCGTGTAGATACTTTTCCAACCCAACAGTTGAGCACGCCAGGCCAGGTCAATATCTTCTTTGTAAACAAAAAATGCCTCATCAAAATATTGGCCTTCAAACTTACAGGCTTCCAGCATCGCTTTACGGTAAAGCGATGCAGCGGCACAGCCGCCAAAAATATCATGTTGCTGATTATAGCGTTCGGAGTCTACATCTTGATAGCCGTGTAAACGTTGGCGTCGTGTCTTCTCCAAATAGAAGCCAACGCTATCAATAAGGGCTGTGGGTTGGCGCGATGTCATCCCATCGCTCAATAAAAGCTTGCCGGTAACTGTCCCAGCCTGCGGATGCTTTTCTGCTACCGTTACCAGCTTTTCGATGTGATCTTCAGCCAATATCACATCAGGGTTCAGTAAGAAAAGGTAGTCGCCTATTGCCTCGGCAATGCCGATGTTTTGTCCTTTACTAAAGCCCAGGTTTTCATTCTGTTTGAACAGCCTCAGATTGTGGTAAGCATGGATAATTTCTAAGGTATGATCGGTTGAATAGTTGTCGACGATAATTACGTCTAAATGAGGGTATGTTTGATCAAACAGCGCCGTCAAACAGCCATCGATAAAATCTTCGCTATTCCAGGTTACGATAACCACGGATACGGTCGGCTTCATAGTAGAGATTTCAAGATTGGATTTGCCAAGAAGAACGTTGTCTGGCACGATAGAATCAATCTCCATCATTGAAAAAGTCTAAGAACATAAGCGATAGTTATAACAAATCTCGCAACTTGGGGCGGGTAAGCTGCAAAACCCAAGCGGAGAGAAAAACAAAACCTGTCACCCAAACCATCATCGTTGCCCAGGCGTTCCAAGGAGGGATTTGGTTAAACAGAAATAAATCGCGAAAACTTTTGATGAAAAAATAGGCGGGATTCCAGCGCAAAAGGGAGAGTACGCGCTCAGACAAAATGGCCTCAATATAGACAACGGGGGTTAGCCACATCCACATCCGCATAATGATGCCAAAAACCTGACTGAGGTCTTGAAAAAACACCACAAACGAGGCCAACAATAACGCCAACCCAAATCCCAACGCTTGAAACAGAACCCCCACCAACGGTAAGAGCACGTTACTCCAGCCCCACGGTTGTCCCAGAAACGGACCAATCATCACCAGCAGAGCCAAATAAATCATCAAAATAAACGTTTCGGCCAGTACCAATTTAGCCACAAAAATCTCTTCGGGGATAGGAAACCTTGTTATATAGCGAGCATTAGTGTAAATAGCCATACTGCCTCTGGTTACCGCATTTGCAAAAGTGAACCAGGGGAAAAGACCGCAGCAAAGATAAAGAACAAAGGCATAACTACCTCGACCAGACTGACCGCGCACCGTCATAATCTGCGAAAATATGAGCGCATAAATCAGAATTTGGGCCAGAGGCAATAATAAATTCCAGACGGCTCCCAGGGCCGAACCGGCGTAACGATGTCGCAAATCCTGCAGCGCGTTTTGCCATATGTACTTCCGGTAATGGTACAAATTCTGCATAATGATCATAATCCTATTGTACTTGCAAAATCACGCAACAGCATAATGAACCCTTTACATTGTAAGGTCAACGCCCAATGACAGACTCCGTTATCAAGGTTGAAGGGCTGGGAAAAAAATTCGAAATATACGAAAATCCGTGGGGACGAGTTAAAGAATGGATTACATCTCGCCCCCATCACCAAGAGTTTTGGGCTTTGCGCGACATCTCTTTTACGTTGAAACGCGGCCAAATTTTGGGGTTAATTGGTCCCAACGGTGCCGGAAAAAGCACTTTACTAAAGATATTAACCGGCATCCTCTACCCTACAGAAGGTACGTACCAGGTTAACGGACGCATCTTATCTTTACTGGGTTTAGGCACCGGCTTCAATCCGGAACTGACGGGGCGACAAAATCTGTTTCGCAGTGCGCAACTCCTGGATTTTCCTGAGGATTACATCGCGGCACGATTACCCGATATTGAAGATTTTGCAGAGCTGGATGCTTATTTTGATCGGCCTTTCAAATTCTATTCGTCGGGGATGAAAGCCCGCCTGGGTTTTTCGCTGTTTGCCTTTCTGGAGTGTGATGTTCTTATTCTCGACGAGATCTTTGCTGTGGGGGATATATTCTTCAAGCAAAAATGTTACGAACGTATGGAGACATTAATGCAGCAGGATGTCGCCGTTATTTTGGTTACCCATGCCATGCCCATTGTGCAACAATATTGTCAAGATGCTATCCTATTAAATCACGGCCAAATGGTATATTATGGCGACCCGTCCGAAACCATCAAACGTTTTGCAGCATTACAACGAAAATCAAATTCTAATGGGACATCGCTCGCCACCGTCATGACGATGGACAATGACCTCCTGCCCCAAACCACTGCCAATAACCCATTACCCTTCTGGCCTGCGGCTGATACGTTTCTTGATTTATCCAAAGCCGTTATCGAACACAAAAAAGGGGTTCGTTGTACAGCCGTAGCTTTATGCGATCACGAGGGTCACCCCTGCAATATATTTGAGCATGGCCAATGGGCTTATTTTTACACCGAATTTGAGACGACCGAAGCCATCGAAATTCCTTTGGGCAAAATTACCATCTTAAACGCACGCAATCTTGTCATCTACGGCAAAAGCACGCTGCAACATTTATGGCCTAAAGTCCCTCCTCCGCTGCCCAAAGCCGGTCACGTGCGATTTAAACACGCCATAAAGCTCGACTTAGACGTCGGCAATTATACCGCCACGGTTGCCTTCACGACGACAACACCGATAGATTACGCCAACGCCAACCAACAGTCGCGCCGAGATATCCAGACGAAAATGATCGGGCTGTGCAATGTTGAGCGAGCGATAACCTTTACCATTATTCCGCGCCAAGATGATCGACTATCGCTGCCGCATCACGGCATATGTAACCTACCGGACGAATTTGGCGTTTCAATTGTGCCGGTGACAGTACGACAATGATGTCAAATCAAAAAGATTATGCGATACTGCAAGATTCAATGACAAACCCTAAAAAAATTGCCATCTTTGGTCAATATAGAACCGGTACCACAGCTTTGTTTTATAAAATCGGCAATTCCTTGCCCTCCGATATGAGGGCTTTGTTTGAAGAACAAAAATATATTCCGCAACCGGATGATGCGCATCGATGGGTTTTGGCTAAGGTAATTTTGGGCGTTGGGGTTGATCAGTCTGTTGGCTACGACTCGTTTATGGGCTTTGATAAAAAAATCTACATTATTCGTGATCCCAGAGATAGAGTCATTAGCCAGATGTTGTTTCTCATTCGGCAATCACCTTCGATTTATGAGAACAAAGAGCGTTTGAGTCATATTCAGTACTTGCTCAGTGAAAAAGAGCAAAACCCCAAAAGCCTGACCGTTATAGAGATGCTCAAGCAGATTTTGGCTTATATTCCACACCACTCATTCGAGAAGTCAATCCAATGGCTTACACGTCAACATCGTTGGTTATTTGAATTTGAAAATCGGTTGCAGAATCACTTTACAATTAAATATGAAGATTTTGTCGATGAAAAAATTGACGAACTGAAACGGTATTTAGAAATACCACTAGCCGGGTCGGCCACGGTTGATACCATGTTCGATTACGTGGTCAGAACAAAAAGCTACGGAAATTGGCGCGATTGGTTTTTGGAAGAAGATGTCAAAATTTTCAAGCCTATACTTGAAGATTATATCGAACGGCATCACTACTCAAACGATTGGCGTTCAAACGAACAGCCGCACATTCAACCGGAACATTGCACCCACTATATTGCAAGAACCATCAAAAAAGAATGGGAGCCTTATGAGCAGCAGTATGCCTTAGAAAAGGAGTTAGCACAGCGGCTCTTAAACAGCGACCGTCAAGCACGCCATAACCTTTATAGTCAGGTTTATCGAGAATATGCGCAGCGCCTTCATCCCCAACGAAAACTAGCGCAACAGCAAACGCCCCAGGCACAACAGCAGGCTATAGATTTGCAAGCCCAACTTCTACATCCATTTCTGAGTCCCAACGCCACGTTTTTGGAAATAGGCTCGGGCAACAATGCTCTGGCACGGTATCTGGCCCCGCACGTTGGCCGCATAATTGCCATCGATGCTTTTGTGGAAAACAAAAACCGGCTTGATTTACCGGCCAACTATCAACTAATTGAGGTCGACACACCGCCATTTGACCTACCGCCGGAAAGTATCGATGTGGCCTACAGTTGCCACTTTATCGAACATCTCCACCCGGAAGATGCTTATATTCATGGCGTTGAAATGCATCGCTTATTGGTGCCTGGCGGGCATTATATTTGTGTTACCCCTAACCGGCTGTATGGACCGCACGATATTTCCCGTCATTTTGACACCATAGCCAGCGGCTTGCACCTCAAAGAATATGGGTATAAAGAATTAGCTGCGCTGCTGCGTTCAGCCGGATTTATACGGATAGAAAAGGTATACGGTATTGGCCAGCCTCCCACCTATCGCTCTATCTGGCCCTATCAACTAACTGAAATTGTGCTCCATCATCTGCCCCATCACATACGCTGCCGACTATTAGAGCGGTTGAGCCGGTGGCGACGAGCAAATGAGCCGTTCCGTCCGTTGGAACAAGTGGTTGTTGTGGCCCACAAGAGCAGATAACAAAAATGTTTTGAGTATAAACCGTGTTCCACTACCCGGAGCTATTGAAAGGAATGTACCCCGTTTATGATTCTTAGCAAGCATTTTGTTTATATTCATGTTCCCAGAACCGGGGGGATATTTGTTCGAAGAATTTTTCAACAACACGCCCCTTCGAGTTGGGAAATGAAAACGATTGATGATCACCCGCCTGCTCGTAACATTCCCGCTCCCTATCAAATATTACCTACGTTTAGCTTCGTTCGTAATCCTTATGATTGGTATGTGTCCTGGTATCATTATCAAAAACAAGCCTTAAAGACCCCCTTTTTTATGGAGATCTCCAAAGGCGGCACAAAAAGCTTTAAGGATACATTGTTGACCATTTTTGAGATGGATTACAATGAATTCTTCAAGATGGATTTTTCTCAGCATCCCAATCTGGGTGGGTATAGTGCTTATCTTTATTTTATGTATGGCTTTGAGCTAGACGCTGTAAATCTCGGTAGGTTTGAAACCTTAAGAGACGATTTGTTATCTATATTAGGTAATATAGTTCCGTTGCCGACCGTATTAAAAAACGCTATTCAAACCACACCAAAGGCGAATACAAGCCAACATAAGGAGTATAGCTTTTATTATGATCAGGAGTTGCGTGAACTTGTGCGGCAGAAAGACAAAGCAATTTTGGAAGCATTTGGTTACACATTCTAAACAATTACGTTCGCCGAGAATTTTCGAGAATTCTATTGTCGAGTCCATACCACTCCACTTCAACGGTGAAGATGTGTGAAATATCTATTTCTACTAAGCCTCATATTAATCAGTGCGATTGTTAGCGTCCTTCGCTTCGATTCCTTCCAGGTGGGAACATTTTATGATGATGCCCATTACATCGTACTAGCCGAAAGCTTGGCAAACGGCGAAGGCTACCACCTTATTAATTATCCTGACAAAAAGTCTGAAACCAACTTTCCTCCCGGCTGGCCGCTGCTGTTGGCCCCCGTGGTGACGTTCTTTCCCGATAACTATGCGGTGCTTAAAGGACTGACACTATTCTTTTGGCTGGCTTCGATTCCCTTGATCTATCGACTGCTGGCGTTACGCATAAAAAAGCCTTATTTGCATCTCTTGATGATCGTCATTGTGCTTAACCACGGCTTGATCACCTATTCCGTCAGGGTAATGTCAGAGGCAGCATTTCTGTTTTTTTCACTACTAACCCTTAATTTATTTGAGACTTGGTTACGACGGCATCAAGAACAACCCGCTTATGGATTGCTGGTTCTCGTGATCTTACTAGCTCTGTTTACACAACTTATTCGGACGATTGGTATCGCTCTGTTGTTAGCCATAATCGTCTATCTATTGCTCAAACGGTATTTTCGTCCGCTCGCCGTCGTCACCATTGTCATCGTTTTGGGCATGCTGCCCCAACTATGGCTGAACACGCAGCGTGGCGGAACAATTATTTCCAGTGGCTATCAACAGCAGGTTTTTGGCATCAACTCACCCACTGAAAAAATCACACAAGCTTGGAGCACTATCAAAAAATACACCGGAGACAACAAAATTGTCACTACCTTATTGGTACCGATATTTGGTCAAAATTTTTTCGTGACCACTTTAACAAACTTGAATGTTATTTCAATAGCACGTACACTCATTAACAGTGGTGTGCTCGCTCTCATACTTCTGGGCATCTTTCTGACCTGGCCAAAATTTAGGATAAGCGATGTTTACGTGGGTTTTTATCTTCTAGGGATTATTAGCTTCTGGAACCCTCTTGTTGCTACAGCGCAAGCCCGCTTTCTGGTACCGATAATTCCGTTTCTATACGCTTATCTGCTGAGCGGTCTACTTTGGCTCATCCAGCAAATTATTCCGGAACATTCCCATCACCGCTACAGTTTGCCTATTACGGCGGTATTGTCGATGCTCTTGGTTTTTCTGCTGCTCGACCACAATCTGCAAGATTGGCGAACTCCTGCCCGCAATAACATCACCGATTTATCCATCGGCACAACTTGGATCAAGGCCAACACGCCACCCGATGCCGTTGTCATGAGTAGAATGCCCGTGTTAGACTATCTGTATGCCCGGCGTCAAACCATCGATTATCCCGGTAAAAATGAAATTCTCGCTCCTTACCTGACTCGGCATCAAATCAATTACATTCTCATCTCGCCCTACGTGCAGATGCCAAAAAGTAATCAGTTAGATGATATCACAAAAAACAAGCTGCTGCCGGCGGTTCAATCGCATCCCGATAAATTTCAGCTAGTTTATAAGAGTCCAGCCCATGGTGTTTGGGTTTATGAAGTTGAAATAGAGAATTGAAACCAATATCACAAAATCGGTTTGCAATAATCGGGCAAACACTCCTGTTCATTAGCGCCTCTTATTACCTTGTTATCTACCTTGTTCTTGCTTTGATAAGACTTTCTTACCCTTTTGAACTTGAGTGGATGGAAGGTGGTTCTGTAGTTCAAGTTCAGCGAATCTTAGATGGACAATCGCTGTATGTATCTCCGTCGCTCGATTTTGTCCCATTTATCTACCCCCCTCTCTATTTCTATATCAGTTCTCTGTTTGCTCAGGTAACCGAAAACGGCTTTTTCCCTCTTCGTTTGGTATCGCTGCTCTCATCTCTTGGTTGCCTGGTTGTACTATACATGATCGTTTATAGAAGAACATCTTCATTCTACGCATCCTTTGTGGCATCCTGTCTATTCGCGGCAACATTTCGTATCTCCGGAGCCTGGTTCGATATCGCTCGGGTTGACTCGCTTTTTCTTTTTCTGTTACTTGCCGGCATCTATGCCTTTGATGCGCCGGGTGTATTTGCACGCTCTTTCGTCGCAGCAATGCTGCTGTTTTTGTCCTTCTTCACAAAACAGGCGGCGTTGGCAACTGCCGCCTGTCTTCTGGCAGCAGCCCTATTTACACATAGGCATACCGAGCGTTTCTTATTTCCACTTAGCTTCGGTTTCCTTATGCTCGCTTCCTTTCTCATGATGAATGCCTCGACTGCCGGATGGTATCAATACTACGTCTTCGACCTGCCTGCACAGCATAACGTGGCTACCTTTATGTTAATCGAATTCTGGACACACGATGTTGCTCAACCATTACCGATTGCGCTCTGCATCAGTCTTGTTCCGTTTTTTGGTTTTGATACTACAAAATCAAAACCCAATAGCCTTATTCGGGATGTTTTTATTCTAGGTGGTCTTTTATTGGCTTCTTACCTTTCCCGCCTCCACGCCGGGGCGTACACCAACGTTCTTATGCCTGCCTATGCAGGATTATCAATTTATTTTGGAATAGGTTTGCATCGGTTGCTAAAAATTACAGGCCAACTAAGCTATCTTAAAATAATAGTGATTATGGTCGTTGCTTTTCAGTTTTATGGTTTGTTCTATCCACCAGAGCAACAGATTCCTTCACAAAGGGACAAGCAGCAGGGCCAACAATTGGAAGACCTTATTTTGAGTTTTGAAGGCGAAGTGTATTTGTCAGATCATCCCTGGTACTTGGGAAATCTAAACAAGCCGACCCAAGCCCAATATATGGCCGTAATAGATATCTTTCGAGCCTCAGACTCTGAGCAGTGGAAACAAACTTTAATACAAGAACTAACGACCGCCGTTGTAGAGAATCGATATGAAGCCTTTATCATCGATTCTAAAGAATTTGTAATGCAAGCACCCGATTTCGAGAACTATTATGAACTTGTAGAGTCGAACCTCAGCAGAAACGCATTTCATCTCGTAACCGGCGCTAATCGCAGGCCCACCTATCTGTATGTAAGAAGAACTGTTCAATCAAGTACTGCGGCAGACACAAATAAGCCGAATCGTTGAGTTTTTGTGATTGACAAGGTAATAATGCGTCTAATAAAAGACAACAAGGTAACCATTTTACTTGCTCTCTTTGGATTCACATATCTCCTCTGGCAGGCTCCAATACGCTACATTTTAGAGGGGGTACTGTTAACAGACTTCCGCAGCTTTTACTTTGCCGGAAGGAGCATTCTTAACGAGGGCAACATCTATGATCACAACTCTTTAATTGCATATGCAGATGGTTCAGGTTATTCAGGTTATGTTTTTCCTTATGTGTATCCGCCTTTGTTGGCGTTCTATTCGGCACCGCTTTGGCATCTGCTAGACGGAAGAGAGGCAACCTTGCTATGGATGTTGTTATCAATAGTTTTGGGAGTCTTTATATTGGTCGCGGTCACGCATTTGGCCTCTGCCCTGTTCAATCAGAAGACAAAAGGTAAAAACACTGTTTTGCCCTGGCTGTCACTCTTTCTGTTTGTGGTTCTCCCATTTGGAAACAACCTAAGGTTGGGGCAGGTAAATATTGTTGTTCTCGCTTTTATCAGCGCATCGTTAGTGCTAAGTTTGCTCTATAACCGTGATCTTCCGGCCGGCTGCTTGCTTGCTCCCGGAATACTAATAAAAATGACTCCCCTGGTTCTTTTGCCTTATTTCGTCTTGAACAAACATTACAAAATGCTCTATGGATGTGTTATGGGGATTATGGCCCTGAGTATGCCTACCTTGGTAACCAGTCATGGGCTTAAGACGTGGGGCTTCTTTCTAGATTTTGCCGATACAATGGGCTATGGAAAAACCATCCCCGGCTTACCTGACGTTGCAAGTGTGCCAAATTTTTCGGTGGCCGGCTGGGCAGCGAGGCTCACAGTGAGTCAGTCTACAATTAGCTTCGTGACGCAAATAGTGCTCGCACTATTGGGATTGGGGCTTCTTTGGCAACACTGGCGACTGCGGCAAAACAGTCAGGGAAAACTTCTGCTGCTGCCTTATTTGATCTTGATGATTATCGCGTCACCTTTTACATATTTACATCACATCATTTATATCTACCCCGGACTTCTCCTTACCATCTGGGCTGTCTGGGATGGTTGCTGCCGCCTACGTGTTCCGCTATTGTTTTGTTTGATAAGCCTTACCATTATTGCCAGTATCGATCTGCCAGCTATGTATAAAGATGTTGACTTACAGATGACCATCCTAAGCTCTCTAAACCTCTACGCGCTACTGTGTCTATTTGGTATTGGTTTGATTGTTCCGAATCTGTGTATAATGGTAAAAGAGTAAGGGAGAAAACGAAAAGAATTCAAGGACATACTTGATCCATCTATCTCTATTACACCTCACCTCAGGAAAAGATATCAGAAAATGTTCATTCGATAATTTTCACGATAATTTTCCATAATATGACCGCCGATCATTGGCATCTCGGCCCAGATTATAATAGAATTAAAACTACATATCATCTCTCTGTCACGGTAAATATCCCGTTTCCCACCTTTTTATGCAACTAAATTGAGAAGATCATGGCTGATCTCAACCAACGCTTATCCCAAATATCGCCGACAAAACTGGCTTTGCTGGCTCAAGAAATACGCGCCAAAGCCAAATTGGTTGCTATGGAACCCATTGCCGTTATTGGCCTGGGCTGCCGCTTCCCCGGTAACTGTGACACACCGGCAGCATTTTGGAGTTTATTGAAGCAAGGCCAAGATGCTATCACCGAAATCCCTGCGGATCGGTGGGACGTCGACGCCTATTACCACGCCGACCCAAAAGCACCGGGCAAGATAATTACACGCTACGGCGGATTCGTTCAACATCCCGCCGATTTTGATGCCCACTTTTTCAACATCCCTCCGAAAGAAGCCATCAGCCTCGACCCCCAACAGCGGCTGCTTTTGGAAGTAAGCTGGGAAGCGTTGGAAAACGCCGGACATGTTCCGGCTGAACTGATGGGCAGCCAGACCGGTGTATTTGTCGGCATCAGCACCAACGATTATTTTCAACGATTGGTTGCACGTAACCCCGCCGATATTGATGGGTACCTGGGCACAGGATACGCCCATAGTGCGGCGGCAGGTCGATTGTCTTATCTTTTGGGGCTTCATGGTCCGAGTATGGCAGTTGACACTTCTTGCTCCTCATCATTGGTGGCGGTGCATCTCGCCTGCCAGAGCCTTCGCAATAACGAGAGCGATCTGGCTCTGGCCGGGGGTGTCAATATTATTCTTACGCCCGAAAATAATATTGCGCTTTCCAAAGCACAGATGTTGGCTCCCGACGGTCGCTGCAAAACGTTTGATGCTGCTGCCAACGGTTATGTTCGGGCCGAAGGCTGCGGTATGGTAGTGCTGAAGCGTTTATCAGACGCCGTGGTTGACGGTGATACGATTTTGGCGCTTATTCGCGGCACGGCGGTTAATCAGGATGGTCAAAGCAGCGGTCTCACCGCTCCCAACGGCCAGGCCCAGCAAGCCGTCATTCGGCAGGCATTGGCTCGTGGTGGGAGCGCTCCCAAACAAATAAGTTATGTCGAAGCGCACGGTACCGGCACCTTGCTGGGGGACCCCATCGAGTTAGGCGCATTAGGCGCAGTTCTTACGCAAGATCGTCCCCGTGCCGAGCCGCTTTTTGTTGGCTCGGTAAAAACCAACATCGGCCACTTAGAGGCTGCGGCAGGTATAGCCGGGCTTATTAAAGTGATTCTGGCTTTGCAGCATCAACAAATCCCCCCCCATCTCCACCTTAAACAACCTAATCCCCATATTGCCTGGGATGATTACGCCATAAAAATTCCAGCGGAGTTGACACCTTGGCCGGCAAAAGCATCAAGACGGATGGCCGGTGTAAGTTCATTTGGCTTCAGCGGGACAAACGCGCATATCATCGTTGAAGAGACGCCGCAAGATTTACAGCCTATTCCTTCACCCACAAAGAGAGAAGATGAAACCAAAGAGCAAGACACAACCTGGCAACTGCTGACCTTGTCGGCCAAAACTAAGGAAGCATTGTTGGCGCTGGCGCAACGTTACCGGCAACATTTAACGGATCATCCCAACGTAAATTTGTCAGATATGTGTTATACAACTCAAATTGGCCGCTCTCATTTCGAATACCGCTTAGGGTTGGTCGTTGAGTCAATCCAAGATATACAAGACAAATTAACTGCGTATATCGCCGGAGAAGAAATAAAGGGCGTGGTGAAGGGGTACGCACCGGAATATCAGCAACAAAGGGTTGGATTTGTATATGCCGGTCAGGCCTCACCTGACCGGCATATGAGCCGCCGACTATACCATACTCAACCCGCCTTCCGCTCCGCTTTCGACCAATGTGTCGAGGTGCTCTCAACCGCTGAACAGACCTCTCTATTGGTTCACCTATTTCGTGATGATCAATCCGTTTCTCCACCGGTTAATCACCCTCTAGCACGCTTTGCCCTGGAATATGCGTTGTCTCAGCTTTGGCAATCGTGGGGCATAGAACCGGCGCTGGTGATCGGCTACGATGTGGGTGAATATGTGGCGGCTTGTGTGGCCGGCATTTTTCCACTCGAAGATGGGTTGCGATTGGTTTCCAAACGCAGTCGCCTAAATCAACCGCAGAGCACCTCTGATGACGTCTCTCCACGATGGGCGGGCCTAACGTCAGTAGACTTTGCCCAAGTTGTACAAGAAGTCACTTACACCACACCGACGATACCCTTTATTTCAACGGTCAGCGGTCAGATAATCAGCTCTAAAGAGATAGCAGGGCCAACATATTGGCTTTCTCCGCGTCTGCGTGAGCAGCCACAACTTTTACAAGGCGTAGCCACCGCCGTAGAGCAAGGTGTTGCCACATTTTTGGAAATTGGCCCTGGACCAATTTTATCTAGCCTGGAGTTGCACTATCTACAAACAAAAAAACTGACAAGCTCAGGCACGGATGATCAGCCTTTGCCTCAGTCGCCGCCAAAAGTTAGTTGGCTTTCTGGTTTAGATTACGAACAAAACGAAGATCAACAGCTAATGCAAACGTTGGCTACATTACACGTTCTAGGTGCAAAAATTGATTGGATTAAGGTGACTCAGAGCAATGACCGAGCGTATCGAAAAGTTAGTTTGCCCACTTACCCCTTTCAGCGTCAACGGTATTGGATAGAGACGAATCATGAGCCGAAATCTATCCAGCCAGACTGTCAAATGAATACAGAGAAAAATTCGTCTGGAGCAACAAATTCGGAGGTACTGCGCCGGTTCAACAAGACTCCGATCAGCGCACGCTACACATTTCTAGAGACTTACTTACAGACATTAATAAACGATCTGCTTGGTGTTGACATCACACCACAAACCCCGTTTGACAGCTTGCGCGTGGACTCGCTAATGTTGGTTGAGGTAACAACGCACATTGCGGCTGATTTGGATATTGATGTTTCGGCTAAAATTATTATTGAGAGCGGCAGCGTTGCCGCCTTGACAAATCGATTAACGAAGTTGTTATGAATGAGAGCCAATTGATTCCGTTTCAAACCACAGATTTGATCCATCATAAAGTTTTGGTGTTGGCACCGCACCCCGACGATGAATCTTTCGCCTGCGGTGGCACTTTACTTTTACACGCGCAAGCAACAGACCCAATCAAAGTTGTTTTTCTAACAGACGGTGCCCAAGCCGATACCAAAAATGAATGTCCAAAAGAGAGCTATATTCAACTACGCGAACAAGAAGCCGCAAAAGCCTGTGATATATTAGGCATCGCTGATTTTGAATTTTGGCGTATACCGGACAGGACGTTAGCAGCCAATGAATATACAATTTCTCGGCTGGCCCAACTCGTAGATACCTATCAACCAACCCTCATTTACGCCCCCTCGCCTTTCGAATTTCACCCAGACCACCAGGCAGCGGCCAGCTTACTGTGGCAGGTTGTTCAAACAACGCACCTAAAAACCAAACTCGCATTTTATGAGCTAAATCGGCCCATCACGATTAACACGCTCATCAACATTTCTTCTGTTATCGAACAAAAAGAACAAGCATGTAACGTGTACAAAAGCCAACTGAAATACTATCCCTACACCGAAAGTGCTTTGGGGTTAAATCGCTATCGTGCCCTGACGGTGTCCAATATCTGCACCTATGCCGAAGGGTTTTTCCTCTTAGAAAGTGAGAACATCTTTACAAAACCGATTGAAACATTTGGCCTTAACCAGATTCGGCCCATCGACATAGACCCAAAAAAATTGCACCCGTTGGTCTCAATCGTCATTCGAACCCAGAATAGAAAGGCGTTATTAAAACAGGCGCTTGCCAGTGTGCTGACTCAAACCTATCCGCATGTGGAAGTCGTTGTGGTTAATGACGGTGGGGACGATTGCACCGCTATTATTGAAGAATTTCGACCTTATTTGACGCTTCACTACATCGCTCACGACCAACCGCGCGGACGATCAGCAGCAGCAAATACGGGCTTGCGGGCTGTTGGGGGAAAATATATCAACTTTCTAGATGATGACGATCTGTTTTATGCTAATCACATCGAAAAATTAGCGACCTTTCTAGAGACAACCGGCGAGTCGTTTGCCTATAGCGATTGCGAAATGGGCAAATATCAATGGCAGGATCAGCAGTTTTTACTTCAGGGCCAAAGGCAACAGTTCAACAGCATCGATTTTGATCGCGATCGGCTTCATTTTAACAACTATATTCCCAATATGGCGGCCATGTTTACGCACCAATTGTGGAAAAAAGTTGGCCCGCTGGATGAATCGCTGGACTGCTTAGAAGACTGGGATTTATGGCTTAGAATGGCCCAACACACAACCTTTCACCATCTACCCGGCGTTACCGCCGAGTACAGACACTTCTTTGACCACAATTATGATAATCGCACCTGGACTCTAAAGATCTATGACAAGTATCGCGATTATTGGAGCCCGGAAAATTTAGCAGAACAGACGTGGCCACGTATCAAAGCACTCCAAAACGAAAACACGGCATTGCAAACAGATGTTAACGCATTGAAAGACTCGCTCCACTACGCTCAAGAGAATTTGGAGCAAGAGCGGCGTAAACGAGAAGAAATCGAGAAACAGCTTGCACCATTGCAAGCAGAAAACAACGGATTGAAAGACACGCTCCAGCATGCGCAAAAGAATCTAAAGGACCACAAAGCGCAAGCAGAAATATCTAAGGCAGAGATTGCTAACCTACGATCCCAGTTAACGCAAACACAACAGATACTGGATCTCATCCAAAACTCTTTCTCATGGCGACTAACCCGACTCGTACCACAACATATCAGGAATACTCTGCGACAAATGATGCTCCGTTTTGGCAAGAAATAACAATTGTTGGACAGGATTGCGTATGCGAGAGATTTACCGCGATAGACACCTAAAAATTATACGTTCCGTAACGCTCGTACTTTTTTTGGCTATTTCCGGAGGTTTGTTATCTTGTATTTCCATAGCGCATCTGGAACCTGAAACGGTTCAAAGCAGGGCTTCTTCTATTCAAGATTTTGAGTATATCTCGCCTCTGCCCCGTGCGAGTCTGGTTTCAACGGGCACGACGATTGCTATTCGGCACGGTGAAGCTATTCAGGTTGACTCTGTATCACAAGCGCTCTTCACAGTCATTGGTAGTAGGAGTGGAAAACATCAAGGCGAAACACTTTTAGCAGATGATCAAAAGACCGTTATCTTCAAACCGGCAAAACCGTTTGTCACCGAAGAAACCGTATCTGTTGCACTCAGTGCGGGTTTGACAACCGCTGCCGACGAAATCTTGGCCGGAATCACCTTTCGTTTTTTCACTTCACCCCAAAAGCCAATCCTTCCTGAGCGACAACTACCTAATCGAGATAATGATGTCAAAGCCCCTGCTCCTCACAATTTGGGGTATGTTACTTTGCCGGAAGATATACCGGCAATCACCGTTACCCTCGCTGCTGTAGACGAGATTGCAACAGGCTATATTTTTTTGAGTAATATTAACTGGAGATCTTCCGTGACAACAACACCTTATTTGTTGATTGTCGATAATCGGGGTGAACCTGTCTACTACAAAAAATTAAATCAGCCGACCGGAGATTTCAAAAAGCAACCCAACGGACAACTCACCTATTGGGACTATCCGGCCCGGGCCTATCAGGTTATGGATTCTTCGTACCAGATAGTTGATAGCTATCAAGCCGGTAATGGTTACAATGCCGATGGTCATGGATTACAGATTTTACCTAACGGGCATGCCCTGCTCATGATTTATGATTTCAAACGGATTGATATGAGTAAAATTGTGCCTGGTGGTGTGCCTACGGCAACCGTGGCCGGACTGGTTATTCAAGAACTTGATACCGCGAAAAATGTAGTGTTCGAATGGCGCAGTTGGGATCATTTTGACATCACTGACACCAATGTGAATACAACCTCGGCTCAGATCGATTATGTTCATGGCAACGCTATTGAACAAGCCCACGATGGTCATCTGTTGATTTCAAGCCGCAATTTAGATGAAATCACTAAAATCAACCGGCAAACCGGAGACGTCATGTGGCGCATGGGGGGTAAAAAGAACGAATTCACATTTGTCGATGATCACTCACCTTTTTATAAGCAGCACGATATTCGCAGTCACCCTAACGGTCACATCACGCTATTTGACAATGGAAATGACCGCAAGCCACCCTACTCTAGAGGCGTTGAGTATCGGCTTGATGAGGTTAACATGACGGCTACATGGATAAGCGAATATCGAAACACCCCCGATATATTTGGAGCCGCTACCGGCAACGCCCAACGACTGCCCAATGGTAATACATTAATTGGCTGGGGGAGCAGTTGGCCCAACGTTACCGAATTCAAGTCGGACGGCACCAAGGTCTTTGAACTGACGTTTGCCAAGCCCAACATTAGCTATCGCGCCTTTCGCTTTCCTTGGCAGGGTCAGCCCGTTACCCAACCCACGCTCGTGGTTCAAACCGACGGCGCAACCGCCACGCTGTCGTACAGTTGGAATGGTGCTACCGATATTGCCACATATCGAATCTATGGGGGGGAGGCACCGGAACCCTCAGGACTGATAGAGACCCAAATTAAAACCGGCTTTGAAAACAGTACCGTTATTACGGGTCTTAATCAAACACCTTACTATTTTCGCGTGATGCCGATCGACCGTAAGGGTAACGAGACTCGCTATTCGAATGAAGTTGTCGTGCCGGAATAATCACATCAGTTCGGGCATGACGGAATAAGAGACGTTTTGCCAAGAATAATGGGATGCAAGAGATCGTATGCATAAGCCTGCTTCTAAGAAAACAGCACTGCTTACACACAACCTTAACTATCCACTGTGGTTGACTTTAATTTTGTGGTTGGTTGTCGCTTGTCACCAACCGAACTCAGAACCTTTTCAACTTCAAAATATCCACGTCACCGTTCCCCATCAAAACCATTTAAGTGCAATCTTACAATTTACTACCACAATTTCTACAGTCACCGAAGTTCTGGTACAAAATGATACGCACTCTGTAGCTATTCCTACAGAGTCTACTCCAAACCGCGATCACACTATCCACATTCTTGGGCTGCGTCCCCAACAAACCTACACTATCACCCTTACGGCTACCGACAAAACCGGCCATAGCCAACAAAGCGAATTCCCACTACAAACCGATCCGCTGCCGGATAATTTTCCACCGTTACAGCTTATCTCAAGTCAGCCGGAGGCGATGCAGCCGGGCATAACGCTTTTTAATCCGGGGCGTTGGATACCCCATCCCGATTTAAAGTGGGGCTATTTGGTAGGCGTCGATCAAACCGGTAACGTTATTTGGTATCACAAAGAAAGTTGTCGAATCAACTTTTTTACGCAAACGCAGCGTGGAAACTTGTTGTATTTATGTCCACCTTATCGCGCCGTTGAAATTAATCTTTTTGGAGAAACTGTTCACATTTGGAATCCAACGGAATTAAGTCAGGAGTTGCGACATTTTCATCACGAATTTATCGAGATGCCTTCCGGCAATCTGCTGGCGTTGAGCACCGAGATGCGAACCATCGGCGGATATGTTGATGACGATAACCAGCCCGTATCACATGATTTGGTGGGCGATGTGGTGGTGGAATTCACCCCCGAAGGTCAGTTGGTTAACCGCTGGTCAATATTTGATATGATCGATCCCCACCGCATTAAACACGGTTTTGAAGCAACCTTCTTTTATAAATTAATTTACGAAGATGTTTCGGACGCACCTCGCGATTGGACACACGGTAACGCTATATTTTATGATGAAACGGATGACACCGTTCTTGCGTCACTGCGCCATCAAGATTGGATTATCAAATTTAGTCGAGAAACGGGTAATCTCGTCTGGCGTTTTGGTGAGGATGGCGATTTTTCGCTACAAGGGGATGGCATCTGGCCAACTCAACAACACGCCGTCAAAATGTTAGACGATAACACGTTACTGATGTTTGATAACGGCACCAATCGCGATGGCATTCAGGATGCCAACCAGCTTTACAGCCGGGTGGTTCAATATCGATTAGATGCTTCAAGTTCCACCCCACAGGATTGGTCCGCGTCTCAAATTTGGGAGTTTCGAGACAAAGAGGCGTTTTATTCGCCAATTCTGAGTGAGGCAGATTTAATGGCAAATGGCAATATTTTAATCGCCGACGGTGCTCGTGTAAGCGATTTGAACAAGAACGTAGGTGCGGCCGACAACAGCAAATGGGCTCGCATTATAGAAGTAACCGGAGAAAACACACCTGAAGTTGTTTTTGAGCTTGCTATCAGAGACCCCATCCCTCAACCGGACGGGGTAGGTTACACCGTAACCCGGGTTGAAAAGCTGGACGATTTGTATCCGCATTAAAGGCAATCACGTATCGTGAAGTTAACCACGCAAAAAAATGATCTACCCTTTACACGACGCTACATTGTCCAATCAAACGCGGCTCGACTGAGTTGGATCGTCATCTTACTTCTCGCATTTACAATCGCCTACGGATTCTGGGGGTTTTCATATGACGATAATTTTATCACCTATCGTTATGCCAAAAATATGCTGCAAGGTCATGGGCTGGTATACAATCAGGGTGAACGGGTATTCGGCTCATCTGCCCCCGGCTATGCGCTCTTACTGGCCGGTTGCGCTACTTTGGGGCGGCCACTGGGGCTTGAAGTTCCATCCTGCGGGACAATGTCATCATTAATAGCTCTGCTAATAACTTTAGCTGTATTCTACAACTATTTAGCACATTACTCATATAGAGCCTTATTCACATTGCTGCTGGCAGCTATCATATTCACATCGCCTCTGACTCTTTACTTATTAGGGAGTGAAATGTTTTTGGTCTTGGCTCTTATCGTCAGCGCATCTTATTTTCTCTATACCGGCAACCAACCTGCCATTGCGGGTTTGTTGGCGGGCTTGGCGATGTGCATACGTCTCGATGCCGGTCTGGCAGTTGCAGCATTAGGAGGAGTAGCCTGGCAGCAGCAGAGCCGTTTTCCACGCACCTATGCGCTTACCACCAGTCTCATGCTTGGTGGAGCACTTGTTTTACTTAGCGTATACTATGGCACCCTTATCCCTAACACGTTAAGCGGCAAAACCGCCTTACGAGAAGTACCACATTTGCTAAGGCTGTGGCAGCTATTGACGATGTCTTTATCAACTTCCGGCGCTGTAATTGTGCTACTGGGGGCATTGGGTGGATTAGTTGCTGGCTGGGTTCATCGACTTTATCGCCAGCCGATGATATTAGCCTTAGGGCTTTGGGTTATTGCCCATGAGGCTCTTTATGTGTGGCTTAACGTGTGGTTTGCTCCTTGGTATCATGTTTATTCGTGGGTAGGATTGATTGCACTTTTTCTGTGGGGAAGCTTCAATCTGGCAAATTGGCTCATACAAGACCGTCGACCGTTTTTTATCAAATTAGGGCAACTGTATTTCGCCGTCTTTATAGGCTTAACAACTATGCTTGTACTGCTGCCGGCCACAGTTAAACTAAGCGATCAATGGGCAACACCCCCTGACCCACGCAACCGGGTTTACAGGGAGGTAGGATATTTTATTCAGCAAAACACACCAACGAGCAGCCGAATTCTAGCTATGGAAATCGGGGTCCTTGGTTACCACGCCGAACGCACCATCCTTGATATGGGGGGACTGGTAAGCCCTGCGTTTACTGAAGCCAAGTTTTCAGGCAGCCGAGCCGCTTTAGCCGCCGAGTTGAGGCCGGATATTGTGATCAAAACAGATAATGATGTGCTCATTTCAGACATGCTCAAGCATAACCAAATCAAAACAGTGTATACAACGATGACCGTGTTTACGGATAAAAATTTTCCAACCGTTACCGTGCTTAAATATGTTCCTCAGTAGGCAAAGACAGCGATGATTACTATCCAATCAAGTCGCCTACGCAAGAGGGCAATAGGCATTGCTATTTTGCTGGCACTTGGCTTTCAGATTGTCGCTATTCACGAGCAGTCGCTTAGTGGCGACGGGGTTCATCATTTGATAGCAGGGTACCAAGCCCTTCGCTACGGTCAAAATCGGCTAAATCTCGAGCATCCCCCGTTAGTCAAAACTATCATTAGCCTTCCTTTATTAGATGATCCCGACTATGAACAAGAACCAACGGAAATCGGCCAGTTATGGCCTACCATACGCAATTTTCATAACAACCCTGACTTTGTAAGACGGATTATTCCCAAGACGCGTTATCTGATGCTCATTTTTTTTGTCCTGCCCTATTTTACAAGCTGTTATTTTCTAGGCCATTCCTTTGGTGGACAACAGGTCGGTCTAATTTTACTTTTTTTTGTAGCCTTTTCTTTCAGTATGATCCCCTATCTGACGCTATTACAGACTGACACCGCTGTCAGCTTAGCCTACCTGTTAACTTTGTTGGCCTCTTTTCAGTTACTAAAGGGGTTGAGTCTAAAACGAGCGGCTTTGGTGGGTTTCGCTTTTGGTCTAGCCTTATCTGTCAAATTTTCGGGCTTTTTGCTCGTACCGACAATTTTAGTAGCTATCGGTCTAGCCGAAAATTTTGCACAAAAAAAGTGGATGCGGCTGATGGTGGCCGCAGCAATTTTGCTAGTTAGCTGGGCCATACTCGAACTATCTTACTTGCCGGCCAATTGGAACTACGATCAAACCATTGCCCAAGAAACAATTCGCAACTATACACGAGGCGAGGCCATGATAGTCCACGGCCAAATGCAAAAATACGAACCCCTATTAATCTGGCTCGAACGTTTTGATGCTCACCTGGCGCAATGGCTAACGGGTTTTTTAGGAGTTTACACGCAAAACTCAATTGGAGTATATCCAACCTTCACATTTGGCAAAGTTAGCTATATGGGTCAATACTGGTATTTTCCAGCAATATTAATAACCGAATTGCCTATTGTGTTGTTGTTTACAGCCTTGATTAGTATCATTTATTACGGTCAATCTCAACTGCATAGGTTACAGAAATCCCACAAAAAAACTTGGCGTATTAAAACCCTACTCCTTGAACTTAAAACGAAAGCGCTTCAGTATCGCAAGATGACTCTGGTCATCGTGACCTTGATGAGCTACCTCGGGATGGCCATGATCTCGAATTATAATTTGGGTTTTCGGCATCTTATACCGATCATCCCCTTACTTTACCTGCCACTAGCCTTGTTTCTAGCGCGTCGGTGGCAATGGCTCACCATTTCACTCATCGGGTTACTTATCATCGAGTCGACTCTGTTGACTCCATTGTGGTTGAGCGCCACGAATACGTGGTGGCTCGGTTCATATAACCCATCTCGACTGGCTTTTTCGCTAGGCAATATGGACTACGGGCAGAATTTTATCCAGCTAGCCAAATATACCCAACGGAATAATATTGATGGTCTGTATTTTGTCTATCCAGGATTGGATGACTCGAGAATTCAGGCTTATATTCCCGGTGCAGTTGTAATAAACCCGGATGACTCTCTCAAACCGGGCTGGTACGCTGTTGCAACCCGAATTGAGCAATATGTTCCGGCTCTGCTAGAAAGCACGGAATACCCAGGGTTAACGCGGATAGCCCAACAATGGAATCCGATATGGCAGACGGTAAAAACCGGCCAAGATTTTGGCTATGCCGCCGGGACATTTCATATCTACTATCTCGATGAGACGCAAATCACCAAATCCGGCGAAGACCAAAGCCCATGAGGCTACAAATTGGAAGCTATCGCGTTTTTGAATATAGCCAAGCGATAATTTATCGTGGCGGCAGATCATTTGACGAAGCGGGTTTTGCCGATGAAGTAACAACAGCGCCCCGTCCGGCCGTTGAGATCACAGGCTGGCTCAGATTATTGTTTTCATTGGTTTCCTGCACGTTACCATACGTCGTAGCATAGTTGATAGAGTCGACATAGGCATATACAGTTACCCCAGCAATAAAACTGCTGCTGCTCAAGTCTGAATAATAGTAGTCGCCACCCGTGGTCAGAATCAAAACCTCACCGGGTTGGAGGGTTTGAGTAACACCCCACACCGCCCCGGCCGGAGCAAGGGTATCCCAAGGCTTGTTAAGTGCGGGAGTTTGGCTAGGATCGAAATAGACATCAACCCAAAAATCATCGCTGACCGGCCCGGTACCGTTATTTCTAATTTGCAGGGTGACGCTGGTGCTAGTAGCAATCAAACTGTCCGGCACTATTTCCAAATCTGCCGTAGAAGCAAAATCCTTAAAGATGATGGGCAAATAAAGCTCAATCCCTCCACTCCCGATCACAACTGCACTATCAGAATTGTTACCGTTGTTAGTATCCGTGGGAACCGAGTCGATTAACTCAGCGGTATTGGTGATAACTTGATCGATATCCAAATTGGCGGTAACGACCAGGGTTAATGTTATACCTATATTGGCATTTACAGTGCCGACCATCCAAACACCGGTAGCGAGATTGTAGGTGCTGCCGTTGGTGGCGGAGTCGGTCACATAAGTCACCTCTGACGGCAGAACATCGCTGATAACGACACCGGTAGCATTAAGGCCACTCAGGTTTTGCACACCGATAGTATAGGTGATAGTACTGGTACTGTTCGCAATAGTTTGATCAGCCGTTTTACTCACTGCCAGATCAAAACTTGTCACGGTATGGGCTTCCGTATCGCTGCTAGTTTCGAAGAAAGTAGCCCCATTGTAGGTAGCTGTAAGCGTTTTTACCCCTGTACTGGTCGAGGTCAGACTGCAACTACCTGAACCGCCGGAGAGGGCGATAACGCAACTGTTGCCATTCCCATCATCCACATCAACCGTACCGGTAGGAGTTCCCCCCGCTGATGTAACCGCGACGGTTACGCTGTATGATTGCCCCACGACCGAAGGATCGGGCACATCACTGGATATAGAGGTTGTTGTGGCAGCTATGCCCGTGCCTGAGATGACAAAAGTGTAGGGATTATTAGTATTGTCACTGTTGCTGATTGTGACGGTGGATGTCAATAAACCTGTAGTGGTAGGCGCAAAACGGATGGCAAAGGGCGTAGTTTCCCCTGCGGGAATGGGGCTGCTGGGCTGAGTTACGACATTGAATGCGCTTGCTCCGTTCAACCCCACTGTCGGTACTCCGGTCAGAGACAGATCGCCTGTTCCACTATTAGAGATGGTAAATGTATGGGTGATTTGTCCGCTAGAGATCCGTGCCGATCCGTAGTCTGTATCATCTGCTATCGAAGGTGTAGTATCGCCGTTGGTGATTACCTGTCCATTGCCCAGCACTGCCATTGATGGGGTGGCGTAGGCCTGATTAAATACCGACCACCCAAATGGCTCAAGCGGCAAGGCCGTATTGGGCAGTAGTACTACCCCCATAAGGAGAATAGATAGACCTACTAATAAACGCGTGGTTTTTGACATGTGATACCTCGCGGGTTGCAAACTACTTGGTGTTTGACCAGGTCAACCTCTTCAATACCCCGTCGGCCTCAACATCTACCTCATCCAACAGTTCTATGGGAACCACATCAATATATACAGGTCGCCGAGAAATTTCTTGCTTAATTAAGGCTATCATATCATTGTCATTGATCAGATAACGATTAATGGTTTCCACATCAGGACGCTGCCCCTCAACAATTTGCAGATATTGAACTATCGGAGCCGTATCCCAATAGCCAAAAACAAGAGCATTGGCTTCGACACGGGTTAAAATTGTCTGCCCCCGAATGCGTGCCCGCCAATCATTTGATTGGTTAACTTGGGACCAATTCCAACCTAAGGCCAATAGAACCAAGCCGACGATAACGGCCCGAAATAATCCTGTTTCCCATGCGTTGAAAGCCTGTCCCGTTTTTATTCTGCACCAGAGGGTTGACTCAGGTAGTGTCAAAACCGGTGTCTGAGAAATCCAGATCAGTAACCATTGATAGCCAACACCAAGCCATAAAGCCCAAATAAGATACGTCGGCAAAAACATCGTTTTTTTATCGCCGGCACCATAGCCGATATAAAAAAATGTGTGCGCCAAAAACATCAACAGCAACATTCCACCCAGTCGCCAGTTATGCCGCAGCAAAACGACCAGACCCAATAATCCCGGCCCGACGCCGACGGCAAAAAAGGCTTGGGATAGTTGAATACCCGCCTGCTCTATCTGGGGCCATAGGCTGCTACCGGAATAAGAAAACATAAAAGCGGAAAACGCTTGACCGGAGACAAGCCACCACAATCCGGCAGGTGAGCTGAGATCAAGTGGGAAAAATTTACCGGAGGCATCGTACCAACCCGCATAATTAAATGCCGGCAGTGGCGCGATACTGTAACGCAACGGCAAATAGAGGTAAATACTCAATCCCAGTAATCCCGCACCTACGGCCGTGGCTATAGATTTAAGCGTAAAAAAATGGCGAGGCGATACGGCAACAAGATACCACAAACAGCCGGGGATGAGGAGAACTGTTGCCATGTGGTTTCCCATGCTTACGCCGGTAAGCAAAGCCACAGCGCCAAGCCGAGCAGGAGTCGGATGGTCACCCCAGGCCAGCAGCAGCAGAATTAGGCCACACATAAGGGCTGTGTGCAGCGTGTACACCTCGGCAATCAGCGACAATCCCCAAAAATAGGTGGAACAGGCCAATACCCCTAAGGCACCAAACGCCGCCCAGGAACCAACCTTAAGCCGTCGTAAAATCCGGTCGGCTAGAGCAATTGTTAAAGACCCGCAAAAGGCTGACAGCAAATTCATCCGGTAGCCTACATCTCCAAGGGGCAAATGAGACCAAAGCCAACCTATCATCAAATATAAAGGATAGCCGGTAGCATGAACAAAACCGCCGGTCGCAGCCGCGGTTGTCAATTCTGCGCTGTCGAAACTGTAAAGAGTGGGGGCAACGGTTAAGAGATAGAGGATAAACGGTAACCCAAAAGCGAAAAGGGTACGCAGGTCTATGAAACTCAGTCCATATCGATGCAGAAGCGATATGCTATGTAGTTTGGCTGACTGCTGGTTACTCGCCCAAACGGCCATTACGGTACCAACCCTTTATCTTAAGTTTATCATAAGTCACAGCCGAAAAGCAAGGAAAAACAGTTGCACGGGTGCGTTTCAGTTATGGGGCGAGAGTGAAACACTGAATGAATGAGGAAAATGAAAACACTGATCCACTCCATAACATGTTCTCATTAATCCCATATCAAGAAAGCCCGCTCATTGAAAGGCTGAATTCAGTGAAATCATCATTTTCAGTGTTTCAGTGTTTCAATGCGTGCCGGTTGCCCCCAAACAGAAATGCACCCCAGTTGCACGGATGCATTCTGGTTATGGGGTGAGGGAGAAACACTGAATGAATGACGGAAATGAACTGACTGGAGCGAGTTAGTGTTCTCATCAAGCCCCATCAAGAAAACTTAGTAGAACTTACGCAATTGGCGCGTCTCCATTTCGAGGAGGAACGACGAGAAATCCCTGAGACATATATTTGCAGGCAGATGCTGTAGGGATTTCTCGGCCTTTGGCTACGAAATGACATAAGCAGGGCGTAACTCCTACTATGATTGAAATACGGAACTCAGTCAAATCATCATTTTCAGCGCTTCAGTGTTTCAGTGTTTCAATGAGCGTTGGTTGCTCGATTATGTACTATTTGCGTCTTGTATTAAACTCAATTTATGGAGCATATTTTGTCTAACGATCAACAGAATGATTGGCAAGTAGACCCTTATCTCCACATCGCGTCCGATAATTTTTATAATCCCCTAACCGACCAACGGCTGCGAAAGGGTGAGTCGGCGTATCAAATCTTGCGCAATCTATACGAACGCAAGGTTACGCTTAACCGTGTATCTCAGGTGGACAAAGATTTTTTAGTTCAACAAGGCTGGCTAGTAACCACACAAGGCGATCTGGACAGTCGCTTCCGGCTTAAGTATGTTTCCCTCGAAGCCCATTCGGTCTGCAATCAAGCCTGCTATTTTTGTCCCGTATCGGTTGATCCGCGTCGGCACGTCTTTATGCCGCTTGAGTTGTATGAGCGTATTGCTCTGCAATTGGCTGCCTACAAAGACACGCTTGAAGCGGTCTTTATGAATAACTATAACGAACCCACCATCGATAAACATTTTGTCAGACAGGTTGAAATCTTACGTTCGTACGGCTTGGTTCCGGCCGTGTTGACCAACGGCAGTGGCTTAACCCCGAAACGGATCGATACCATCATCGCGATGGGGGGGCTAGGGTATCTGTCGGTTAATCTATCAACGTTAAATCAGCAGCATTACCGCAACGAACGGGGCAAAGATCATCTCAATCTGGTTCTGCGCCATCTGGACTATATCAAAGATCTGCCGGTGGCACCTATCATGAAGATCGTAGTGTTAGGGCGTGGCGATGAGCAACATCGGGCCGATCACCAGGAAATCAAGGCTCGATTTGCCGGGTCTCGATTCCAAATCGAACGGTTTAAGGCCAACGACCGCGCCCACTATCTGACCTTGGAAATGGAACGGATACCCTCACATACGACGCTGCGGGGATGTGAACAGATGGGTTCGCGACCACTGCAACACCTACATATCACGGCTCAGGGCACTTGTGTTTTGTGCTGCCAGGATTACGGAGAACAGTATGGTGTGGGTGATTTAACGCGGCAAACTGTTGCCGAAGTGTTAACCGGGCCTGAATTGGCCCGCTATCGACGCTGGAGTTACGGCCTTGAAAATGCCCCAGACAACTTCATTTGCCGCAAGTGCATTTTTGTCCGAACGTAAAAGAGTTCTAAAAAGCTCAGTCCACAGATACGCACAGATGACTTAATTATGAGTTACGCAGTTCAAAAGGTGACAGTCACTTTTTGCCGAAAGAAAACGTACGGTTGGTCGATTTATCACGCCCAAGCGGCTGTCACCTTGTTTATACACCCAACTGCGTAAGTTTTATCAATAATTGTTGATTTTATCTGTGAGATCTGTGTGCATCTGAGGACAACGCTGCAATCTCCATCTTTAAATTCATCTCTAACTGTTATCCGTTTGGGGTCGATTTTTAGACCAATGCTCTATGAGTTTTTGTTTGGCATCTTCCTCCGATAAAGCTTCAACTGCGGATAAAAGCGAATCTATCTCATCAGAAGATGTCGATAAGGCCTCAGTTTGTTCTTGAGGAAACAGCGTTTGAAGCAAAAAATCGACCAATGTATCGAGCGTTGGAAAATCAAAAGCAGCGGTATCAGGCAACCGGCAGCCCAGTCCGATTTCGATACGACCTTTCAACGCAACGGATTGCAGCGATGTTATGCCAAGCTCAAAAAATCCCTGCCGGGGCGACAGCAGCGTGATCGGGTCGAGGCCCAAAATCTCCGCGGTTTGGGTAGAAACATAGCCAAATAAAAATGGCCGACGTTGGCGAACCGGTATCTCATGTAACGCGGTCCAGCCCTGTTTATCGCCCGTCGGGGTGGCCGGTTGCCGTCCCTCCCCCATATATTTCTGTCGGTTCGCTGTGCGCGAGACTTTGCTGCTGGTGGTCTTAATGATCCAGCCTTTTGGCACCCACTGAATATCGGCCAGCGAAATAGCAAGCTGTTCAAATACCCGTTGTCGAATTTGCAGAGCCAATTGATTCTGTTTCAGCATATCCTCGTCATTTAAGAGTTCGCAAACCAAGACAGGGCGTTCTGTTCCCAACTGTTCATCAAATATTCCAAAAGCAGCCGCCAAACCGCCGGCAGAGCCAACAGCCGTTTGCGCTATCGATTCAATATAGTGCGGCTGGATATTTTTTCCCTCAACAATAATGACGTCTTTAAGCCGGCCACAAATATACAATTGCCCATCGAGTTTATAGCCCAAATCGCCGGTATATAGCCAATCGTCACGTAACGTTTGGGCCGTCAAATCGGGTTGGCGATAATATTCCGTCATCAAGGCATTGCTTGTAAAAATCACCTCACCCACGTGCCGATCTTCATGCGCGTTGCCCTCAGCATCAACAACTTCTATCTCAGTATCTCGTATAGGGTAGCCACAGCTCAAAATAGGGGTAGCATCTTCAGCATCGGCAGAACGTGGGATCGCCTGCTGCTGTGTTTGCAAAGCGTCGATAGAAATCCAATCAACCCGAGGGAGTTGACCAGACAGCGTAACGGAGAGGCCCACGACGTTTTCGGCCATGCCGTATCCTACCATCAGCGCATTCGGTTGAAATCCATACGGCTCGAAACGCCGGGTGAACAGTTGCAAACTTTCCAGTTGCACCGGCTCAGAACCGTTGCCCAAAAGCGACCAACTGCTTAAATCAAGCTCCTGCAATTGGTTATTCTGCACCCGACGCGCACAGTAGGAAAAGGCAAAGTTAGGCATCCAACTCATCGTGCCTTTATATTTATCGATGGCCTGAAATAAACTTTCGGGGTGGCGAATCCAGTATGCGGGCGGAATAAAAACCGAGGTCCCGCCAACCAGCAGGGGCAGCAGGAGTTGCGTTACCAATCCCATATCGTGATAAAGCGGCAGCCACCCCACGCTAACATCAGCCGATCTAAAGGGAAACGATGCTGATAACGATTGAACATGGTTTAGAACAGCTTGATGCGATAACACAACACCTTTTGGTCGCCCCGTAGTGCCGCCGCTAAACTGAATATAGGCTGTTTCGATACCGTCAACGGGGTTGAAGAGGTTATGAAACGTTGTTGTAGACGCACCCTCATCAAGAGTTAAAATCGGGTATTCACTGCCCGCCAAATGAGCAGACAATGTTGCATTGAGTGTTGTGTCGGTGAGGATAGCTTTCGCCTGACTAAATTTGAGCAGCGGCTCTACGCGTTCTTTATAAATTTTGGGTGGCGTTTGAGGCGTAACGTAGGGAAAGATAGTGGGAACCGCACCCAAATAGACAGCTCCCCAAAATGCAGCCACAAGCGCATAGCCGTGATCGAAAATGAGCGCAACGACATCACGAGGAGCAACACCCTGATGGTGTAAGGCTTGCGCATATTGCGTAGCATCGTGATCGAGTTGAGCGTAGGTAACGGTTCGAACGGTTTGATCGGCTTGAAGAAACGTCAAAACAACTTTATCGGCGTGACGATTTACTTGATTTTTTAACGCTTGAACCAGCGAGTTATTGGATGCAAAAGCGTGTGCCATAAAAATCCTCTCTCGACAAAGTTACACCAAATCCATATCACCTAACGTAAAATAGAATTGGCGGATCACGTCAGAACCATCAATGTCGGGATGAAATGAACGTGCCACAGCGGTTAGTCCATGCGGATGCTCCTCAAGCTTCCAACCGTTCGTGCTTAGAAATTCTGTCAGCAGCGCATCGCCGGACACCCATATTTCCAACTGCTGAACCTTTACCCGACGTCCCAGATGCTCAAGTTTTTTTTGAATCGCTGCTAACACCCGGAGATCTTCTCCATCCCAAAGCAAGTCAATCCATTGGAGGGTGTCGCCGGTAATTTTCCAAACCGCCCAAGCCGCCATTTTGCCCGCTTGCCACACGGTTAAAAATTGATAGGCATGATAAGGCCGGCTTACATAACGACGGATTAGCCAATTGCCATTGCGTACAACGGCGACCGGATAGCGCTGCGCACAACGCTGCCACAACGCATCAAGCTCCTGCGGTTGGCACCCATTTCGGATCTCATAGTGCGATGGGCTTCGCTTAAAGGGCCAAGTAAAACGGGCCAACGGAAATTGCCAGATAGGCACAGGGCTAGCTTCGCCATAGCCTAGTTCAAGCTGTCCCAGGCGTAGAGCACGCTTGCCGGGAAAACCGTACAACAAGGCCAATTGATCAACACCTCCGTACGTACGAAAAAAGGTACGAACGGAGGTGAGATGCACTTCTTGTTCTAACGTTCCGGGCCGTCGCAGGCAGAAGACATCGACCGGCTGCGCGGCACGAAAGATTTGATCGTTAATGTGAAAGCCAGCTTCGATGGCAGCGTATTGGGCCACAATTTCATTATTTTGATCAACCGCCACAATAATCCAGGGATCGCCCGCTGGTGAGACAAATTTCCAGCGCCACTCCTCAACTGCTCGATCAAGGTTGAAGGCTTCATTGAAGCCCTGGTTAATCAGAACTTCATCACCGTGGCGATAGGCTCGAAATTGAAAAGATGTCATTATGCGTTATCAATAATCACGTAAAACCCCTTGGCTCTGAGGTTTTCGACATCGACCTCAAAGGAAGCAGGTAGAGTCAAGAAACGTTCCGGCAGTTCGGTTAATTGCGGAATAATTTGATAGGTTGCGAAGCCCAGCCTTGTAAGCCACGCTTCTATCGTTGCCCCAGTAAAAAAGCGAACGTGCGTGTAACACAGTAAGCCGATGGGGATATAATCCCAACGCCCCGCGATTAAGTCTTCAACAATGGCGTAATGGCCTATATTAGGCACCGATAAGATAATGCGTCCTCCTGGTTTTAACACGCGCCGCATTTTTTCCAGAAACAGTTCCGGCTCAACCAGATGTTCAAAAAGCTCGGTGGCCACAGCGGCATCGTAGGTATTTTGCTCCAACGGTACCGTTTGAATATCGCCCACAATCACCCGCCATAGATGTTGCTCAGCTTCTTGAGCCACCACCGGATTGAGTTCCACACCTGTCACACGACAACCCAATCGGTTCTGAATAAATCTACCGGTTAAGCCTCGACCACAACCAACTTCTAAAACATGATGAGCCTGCTGAGGCAAATAAGGGAGTATATCGTCGCGAACCTGACCGTAATAATCAATAAACTGGTGATAGACTCCCGCCCTTGTAATAAGGGTTATTTCTAGCAAATCAGGCTTACTAAAAATCTCGGACACCGGAATTTTAGATAAATGAAGATCATAAACCGATCCGGCAATAAGGGATATGGGCAAAAGCGACCGAGAAGATATGTGAGACCGGTCGCCTTCGGACAGAATTTTTGCCTCAATGTTTTCATAATCTCGTAGGGTGTAAATTGGTGTATCTTTTGCAGAAGGAAAGTCGACCAGACGTTGCGGTACAACAATTTTTGCCCCTTGATCGATGGCATCCTTCATGTGCCGCAGGCTGGCTGCGGTGAACTGTATATTTTCCCGCCCCAGCAGCAACACATAATCAGCCTGCCCTGGCTTAATTGTCGCTGATGTATTATCAGCGTAGATAATGGTTTCAACCGAGTCAAAAACCTGCCTAACCTGTGCCTGACAGACCGACCATAAATAGGCAAACTCCGATGCGTACGTACTTTCGGTATGCTGCTGCTTGAGGATGATTAAACTAGTCATGTGCCACCTCATCACCGAGTTGGTTTTGCTCCAAAACAACAATCGGGCGCTCAAAGCTAACTCGCTTCAATTCGTGACCGCAACTGTCAACCACCTGAAGATGGTAGGTACCGGGAGCTAGCTTTTCCCACACCGCTGCCGGCAAACGCCATGAAAGTTGTTCCGGCGCAATCCGGGCGGCACCGGCCGGGAAACCCAACGGCGAGCCGGCCAACTCAATCCATAATGGCTTTTGTGCTGTGTCGGTCAAACCAGATAGCTCAATTAGCGGAATACCTGCCGGAAGCTGGGGCACTTTAGACAGACGCGCTGCTCTATGTCGAAACATATGGTAAGTCGCGGCTAAAAACCAGGCTCCATAGTAACGCCGACCGAAACGCTGCGCCGATTCCGCAAACCAGCGCGAGACGTCAGGCTGATAGACCGCACTTTGATTATAGTAGTGAATGGCTTCTGCATCAGGCACGTAATACCCGGTTAATCCCTTTTGTTGCAACCGCCGCAACCAATCAACTTCTTCAAAATAAAGCTTAAACCCCTCGTCAAACGGCCCTACAGTATCCCAAACCCGTCGCTGTAAAACTAACAACGCACCACTTAAATTCACCGTAGAAATCGATGCGTTAGCTTGCCAATGTTTGCGGGCGTGATGCCGCCATCGACCACGAGCAAATTCGGCCCATTTTTCGCCATATTTTGCCAACTGCCGGATAAGGTCATCAAACCGATTGTAGCGTTCGGTGGGTGGCAGCATCACCACTTTTTGGGGGTCTAAGTAAAGTTTAGGCCCAACCACATCGGCGTTGGTCGCTAAGGCTTGAAGCAACGTCGCTAAACAGCCCGGCAGAAACTCGACATCAGCATTCATCAACACGATAATGTCGGCGTCGGTTTGGCTAACCCCCAAATTAATGGCTCCGGCATAGCCCATATTGCAACCGGCATCAATATATCGAATTGGCAACTGTGTGATAATGTCTCGTTCGGCTGTGGTGCTGCCGTTATCAACTACAAGTATGTCGGCCTTCAGATCATTATCAACCAGTTCATTTTTTAGCGAGGCAACGGCCCGGCACAATAGATCCACGGTATGATAATGGACAATGATAACGCCAATTGACATTTCTATCAGCCACCAACTTTCTCGATAGCCCAGGTCACCCCGGCTACAAGTTCCTGAGCTATCGTCTCGGGCCGAAAACGTTGCGCAGCCTCATAACCCTGCTGTCGTGCTTGCCGCCAGGCGTGAGGGTCTTGTAATATCTTTTTGGCCGCAGCCGCAAAGCCTTCGACATCATGCGGCGGCACATACGTAACAGCTTGCTTCCCCATAAACCGAGTCGATGGAATATCGGACGCCACCGCCGGTACTTTTGAGACCATCGCTTCCAGCAGGGGCAAACCGAACCCTTCGGTCGCCAGTGAGGGAAAAAGCAGCACGTCACAATGCCGCATTTCGCGGGCAACAACCTGAGGCGGCGCACAATGCAAGTATTTATCGGGTGATAAAATGTTCTTTTCGTCGATAGACAGCGGCAACAAACCAACACGCAGCACCCGGCAAGGGAGTCCCGTTTCTCGCAAATGACGCACAGCTTTAAGAGCGGTGACTACGCCCTTCCAATCACACTCGAATATGCCATGAACCGCAATCCAGGGACGGCTTCGGGGACGCAGTCGAAATGCAGGGCGAAAATGAGGATCGAGCGGAGGTGGTACTAAATAGAAATCGCGGTCAAATCGGCTGCGCATAAGATCGCCTAGATGGGGCGCGACCACCCAAGTTGGCAGGTTGCGCTGATAAATGGCTTCAATCTCGGTATGAACCGCTACCAGATGCGGATAATCGCCTTCAAAGCCCTGGCAAAAGTGGGCAATCGGCCCTACGCCCAAATATTCGGCAAGGGGAATGGTTGTCCAGTAGGTACCAATAACCAGGTCTTGAGCATCAAGTTGGGGTGTGTTTTGATGATAATCAACATAGGCTCCCTGGAAGTTCACCCAGTCGGGCTTGGCTCCCCGGCCTAAAACCGTAACGTGATGCCCTAAAGACAGCAAGAGATGCGCATGTTGAAACACAACCTTAACCCCGCCTCCTAGCTCGGGACGGTCAAGAATGTAGGTAATTCTCATAACTCATCCGTCACTCAATCATCGAGATCCGCTACTCTAAACTTTTGGCATCTACTATCTTAAAGGTGACCAAGAACAAACCCTGTACAGATTCTGTTCCCTTCAGTTCAAGTTGATGCGGAGCTTTTCGGACAAATGCTTTACCGGGGGGATCGAAAGTAACCAGGACAAATGTATCTATTTGCGTTGCGGCTAAATCCAGCCACGGATACAACGCCTTTCTATCAGATAAGGCATACATTTCCTGATCCAGAAAATGCGTAGCCAAAGATGCTGACAGCCACCAAATATCGGTAACGACCGGAGCATCGATTTCTTCAATAGCATGAGCGTAGGCGCTTAACGTTTGCTTACTGTTTTGAAGTTCCTTTATACCTCTCACCTGATATATTACGCCGATAAAAATCAGTATGGTCGTAATCCCCACCAAAAACCGCTTTTGTCGGCGGCTACCGACATTTTGATACAAATTGTAAAGTCCTATGATGGCACAGATACTACCCAAAGGGTAGATAATCAAGGTGTAACGAGCACCCCACTCCGCACCGCCAATCGTGCTACCTGCCCCGGCACGCATAACGGCGGCTATCGATCCGGCCACCAAATATAAAACCGTGGTGCTGACCACCAACGTAATATCAAATCGATGACTGGATCGGGCATAAGGAATAGCTAAAAAAAGAAGAAATAAGAAAGGTGCCGGCAAAAAAATACTGTGAACAAAACGAAAGGCTGGTGCAAAAACCAAGGCGTAGAGACTTATCCCGCCCACGATCATCGCTGCCCCGATAACCAACCCATTTACAATTTTATGGGAGAAAAACACGAAAATAGAACCGCTTAACAGCACCAGCAGCCCAATCCTGGTTAATGCTTCAGGAATAATCGGCCCCCACTCATCAGCACTATTAACCCATAAGGCTTGCAGCTGCACCGGGCTATCGAGCCAAAATTGATAATCTGCCATCGAAGCCCAAACATCCCCGATCATCTGCCAATATCGAGCCGGAATGAACCACACAGTCTCCGATAAAACGCTAAGCTTGCTAAAATACAGAAACAAAATTATGGCGATGGCAGAAACAAGGATTGTTATCATCACCACTAAATTTCGCCAAACGTGTTGGCGGGTCTGAATAGTCAACAAATAACCTGCGGCAAGAAACAAAACCAGAGCGTAAACTATCATTTCTGCCCGTATTGCTGCCGCCGCCACCAGCATCAGGCTGATTAGAAGCAATCTTCTCCATCGATGCTCGGTTTGGTTCAGCTTTGTTGCTTGCCACAGCGCCACCAGACCGAGCGATACCACCCATGTGTACTCCCAAAAAAGCAAGCTGTAGAAAAAAACAGGTGTTGCCAGACCAACAACCAATATCGCTAATTTCCCAGTTCCCGGCATAAGTTGATGAGTCAGAATACCCGCCAGGAATATACTAAGCAGGCCGCTCACCAAGGGAATAAGATACAGCCCGCTTATCCCCAGCAGTTTGAAAGGCAAGGTTGATATTAGGGGGAACCAAATAGGCCAATGACAAGCGATTTGTCCATTGGCTAACGGCTGCGGGTAGAAAAAAGCGTAAGGGGCTTTTGGAAAAAAACGATAAGTTGGATCCAGATACCGGCCCTGATAGGGTGTTGGCTGAAGTCGATTTTCTGCCCCGCACGAGACATGAAACTGAATAAATTTAGCCCCTTCATCCGGCGACCAAAAAACCGATTTAGGCAACGTAAAAAAAACAACTGTGTAAAGCAGCGATACCGCCAGAAAGACAATACTATTCCATTTATGGTTGGAGAAAAACATAAGACTGCCCTTGGGCAAATCTTTATGGTTAAGGTCAGGTGCTTTGATCCAATTTTCGAAGACGGAGGAGATGAGCGACCGTTATCACTCTAATTAGTGTAACATATTTCTGGATGATTTCAAACAAAGAAGAGGGCTAACCTTACGTCCTCGTAATAGGATTAACACCTTTTTGGGATATACTCCTTACTTCCGGTTGCGCTGTTTTTTACGGCTCGCTTTGGCCTGTTTCCGTTTGGCTTTGGCTTTAGTCTTGGCTTTTTTGGAGGCCTTTTGTTCGACTTCCCATTGCGATTTAGCCGTATCCTCTCTTTTGAGGCGATTGATCAACTCTCTCGGGTCAAAGCCCATTCGTTCTGCCATCAGGCCGCGCAGATCAGGAGCCGACGTAAGGCGTTCATTCAGCAATCCCAGCTCAATCTGAACATCTTCCCAATCGCCTTGCATCATCAGATCAACCTTGTTCGCGGCAAAAGCTTGCTCGATGACCGGTGCGGCTTCTACTCCTTGCAGGTCAAGCAAGGCACTAACCAGGTTAGCATTGAAGCTCTCTTCTTGCTCGACGAACTGTTCCAGCTGTCGGCTGAGGATAGTTATACAATCGGCTCGCAGTTCCGGGTGGCGCTGTCCAATGTTAACCAGCGCGTTGCCGGCACCAGTACGAGACCATTCCCCCTGGCCGGCGTCAGCCAGAAATACCCGTAGCGGCTCCAATGCAGGCGGGCCGATAAGCCCAAAAACTTTAGGTAACTCCTCACTGGTCCAGTCATCATCGTACTCATCAACCCGGCCCAGCAGCTCGATCAGGCAGGGAATAGCGCTATCGGCTTTGAGTTGAGCCAACGTGCGCCAGGCATGGACAGCGCTCCACACCTCGTCACTTTCGCTATCGGCCCAGAACAGATCTCGATCGAGGATCATCCGGCATAAGTCCGGCACATGCTGTTCCGTGAAACCGAATGACAGGTAATCGCACCACTCCGGTTCCTTGCGTACATCGCCCAAGGTCATAAGGCCGGCAACAGGCTCAGGGTAGGTTTGTTTTGTGTTAGTCATTTTACTCCTTATCTCCACTTTTTATCTCACATTTTAGAAAACTTTATTCAGATCAACTAATAAATCGGGTAACAAAGCAGCTCTATCAGCCCAAAGGGAGAGCTACACATTCCACCCACCGAGAGTGTTAGAGAGATATCTATCGTGCTGCCACAAATGCTTTAGCCTAAGCGACGATATGTGTGATAGTAGGATGGAACGTTTTTTGGAGCGCTTTCCAGAACGATTTTGGTGCGGTTACCCACTACAATAGAGAAAATCGCTTAGAGCATAAAGAGCATAATTTGATACTTAAAACTTGATTACCAGATACCATAATAGCGCAAGTTGCCCTACTGAAAGATTATAGTATACAAGGAGACGTAAAATGTCCATTTCACCCATTATCTGGAAACGCCTAAAAATGCAAGGCTTTGAAGAGGGTCGTTATGACCCAGAATTTGTACAAGTTGTTCCCTGGCTGCTGTTCACGCCGATATTGGGCATCATCCTGGTCGGCTTGGCAACCGTCTTGGCTTCGCCGCTGTTTTTCTTTTGGCTGGCGTCCCTGGCTTTATTTGGAGCGATTACGGGGGTACATCCGGCTGATTTTATCTACAATTACGGCATTCGTTATGGGGTCGGCACGCCGCGGCTGCCAAAAAACCCGATTCCGAGACGATTTGGATTTGGGGTTATGGCCGTGGCCCTCACCGTTACGGGATGGTTGTTTCTGGTCGGGACCACCTTAGCCGGATATATCCTTGGCACTGCCCTACTCTCGATTCCGTTCGTTGCCATAACCGTACCGCATTTCTGTGTTTTATCGTGGCTCTATCGTGTTCTTTTCGGTTATAAAAGGGTAATTACAAACAATTGAATGAAGCGGCTTGATTATAAGGTACTTTAGGGCAAAACGCATATGACATTCGTCCATAGAATGATGTACTTCTGGACTGTACCTTTGCATCTATATTATCAAACTTGCTTCGCTTATAATGATATTATTTGCTATCCAGAATTCGATATTTCAAGTTACTGTTTCACCTAATATCTATACGAGTTGCGCAGTTCGAGACCCTAAAGGTTTCCGAAGTTACCTTTCAATCAAAATTTAGAGGCAACCAAGCTTGTATTTTGTCCTGAAGTCGACTTATAAAACCTTTAGGGTCTGGTTTCTTTCAACTGCGTAACTCATAATCTATTGAAATAATACTTCGCAGATATGAGGTATAAAGATAACTTGATAAATTTTTAGAGTACGTCAATCGCTGTGATGGACCATTTCAAGGTACGGTTAAACCAGATCATATTTGGCATGATAATTGCAGTGATTGTGAGTGTCGTTGTTAATCAAAAAAGATCCCCGGACAACCACCTGAATTGGGTCTATGAAGACAAACGAATAGAGCAAGAAAAATCCTCATCACAATTGGGTGAGGTTGTATCCGATAATGTTGGCTTACCGAGAAATCCTGAAGCTGTAGAGACCAAAATCATACAACCTACGCCCACATCTGAAGTTCAAGTAAATGTGGAGACACCTGCAACAGGTGAAAATAACCCCTTACAACCTACACCAACATCTGAAGTTCAAATAAATTTGAAGCCAATTGAACCACCCGGTGACAGCTTAGTTTTAGCTCACTATATGCCTTGGTTCAAGACACCCGAATATAGCGGTAAGTGGCAACATTGGAATTGGGATCCCGATGACGATGGAGGGCAGGACCCGGAAGATCTTATCCCCAAACGTCTAAATTCAGATGACAGTTGGGATTTAGCAGCAGCCCATCAACCCATCATTGGGCCTTATGACTCCACTGATCCTCACTTGATTGAGTATCATTTAGCCCTTGCCTGGGCAGCCGGCATCGATGGCTTTGTCACGGATTGGTACGGCCCTGGAGATGTAGGCGAGACAGATTTGGCTTTTCGTCGAATGCTTACCACGGTTGAGCGATGGCGTCAGGAATATAACTTCAGGTTTTTTCTGGCAATAACGTATGAAGAGCAACTGCTGATGCAGTTTAATGATGATCAAACGCGAGAAGCGAACGCATCAACACACCTCAATTACATCTTAACAGAGTATACTTCCCAAGCCAGTTATCTTCACTACGATAAGGTTCCGCTGATATTTTATTTCGAAGCATGGCCAGATGGTCAGGCCGGGTTACTAAGGCCACAACAACTCAGCCGCGTCAAAGCCGAATTACCCACCTTTCATCTCATGTACATGGGAGCAGAGCAAGAATTTTTAGATGTTAGTCAAGGTTTTTTTTCCTGGGTTAGTGGTACGAATGAAGACCCAAATGATTGGGGCAAAGATTATGTTGATTGGGTTTATAACGAGATGGATTATCGCACCCAAAAGCACGATTTAGAGCTAAACATTGGTTCAGTTTGGCCGGGTTTTGATGATAGCAAAGTATGGGGTTGGGGAAGTTCGCCACGATTTATCGCTCGACAGGATGGATTAGTTTATGCCCAAACCTGGGAAGCTGCCTTGCGGGATCAAGTTCAGCGACAGCGCGAGTCGCCTAGTTGGGTTCAGATTGTCACCTGGAATGATTGGAATGAAGGCAGCGAAATCGAGCCAAGTGTAGAACATGGGGCTACTTATCTACAAGCAACCCAAGGTTACGCTGGCCGTTATACAGGTCGGGACTTGTCATCAGCAGCATTGTTAATTCCTGAAGCTATTTACCGTCTTCGCAAGAGACAGCCGGGGCTAGCTGCGGAAGCTGTAATTGCGGAAGTATATTTGCTCTTTTTTAACAACAAATTCGAAGCGGCAATGGATAGAATTCAAGCAGCCGAGCAAACGGAATGAGGTTAAAGTATGATTAGCGGTCTTAGAAATATACAAATTTTGAATCTGAGCGGTGTCTTGCTCAGCCTATTCGCCTTCGCCTTTGGCCCGTGGTTGGGCCAGCGCCAGTCCGGCCTTGGCGTATTAATCGAACTGTGGCAGTTTCTATCCAGCCCCACTTCTCCAACTGATACGAGCCGTCAGCAAACAATATTTATTATTCTGGTTATTCTGACCTTATGTTTACTTGGTCAAGCAATCGCCCTCTATATGACTATGGGCAAAAACAATTCTCGTTGGGTTATAGCTGAAGCCGTACTTTCACTAACTGCTTTGGGATTGCTAGGCATTCTATATTCCTATTACCAAGCCCAAACAACCGGTGTAATTGTTACGGCACTTGGAACCCTCATTGCCGGTGCGTGCGCATTGAGTATGTGGTTAACGGCCCGGCAAGATGATCGCGAATCTGATTTAGACCGACCTACACCGGTAGCAGATGAAATTTTAGCTGAATCTGATCCCAAGCTAGATTTTCAACGCCAAGTAACCAAGCAATTTTTAGCTTGTACAAATGAAGGGAAAAACTTTACGTTGATCCTGATTGGTATAGCGCATTATGAGGGTTATGCCACTGTTTTTGGAGATGATGAGGCCCGAGAATTAACTCAGGCCCTAACCGGTTACATCCATGAACTCTATACAAACTCCACGACTACAGGCTTTTCTGTTGGCGCCGTCATGGTTGCATTACCTGAAGCGGCGCAAATAACGGCTATCATAGAAACATTAACCTCAATGATGCGTCAACACGGCTTTACCGGAGAAATGTTCTTACCGAATGGACAAATCGAGCTTATTGGAAGCGCCGCCACGTATCCGGCTAACGGCGATAATATCGGCAAACTGATGGAGTCAGTTGTGTCGTCGTATGGCGAAGTTTACGAGTCTTTGAAAGTCAGGTCTTGAAACAAAAGATATCTCATCAGGACTTACGCAGTTCTAAAGGTGACAGTCACTTGGCTTTTGCGTAAGCCCTGCTCATATTTAACTTCCGAGAATGCCATAGCATAACTCCAAATACTATGAATCCTTATTCTCAACCATACAGTAGATTTCAACCTGTCGCTCACCCGTTTCAGAGACAATCAGCGGTAAACACATCCGGCTGGCATGGATAAAACATAACCGCTCGTCGAGAGCCTGGCAGTAATAAAGCGTAACACCAATATCGAGATCGGTATCTTTTTCGATAGTGGTTGCAAAGGTGGGAGGTGTGCTAGCGTCAAATGGCTTTATAACATCACCCCATCGCACCATTTGCGGCGCATCAGGATTGAGTTTATAACCTTCCGGCAATTCTATGGCGAGGGTGATTTCAACTTCACCCGCCGCAACCATGACCGAAGCCAGTTGATGAACATCCTTATTTGCCTCTGTCACAGTCGGTTTCGCCAACTGGGCCAACCCTTGCAGCATCACCGTCTGGACGGACTGCGTCTCCAAATCAGCTACGCGAACAAGGTGGTTATTGGTATCAGCAATGTACAGCCGCTGCTCGCTGGCGACGATACCTTCCGGCTCATATAATGTGGCGTCGGCAAATGCTCCATCACTATGCCCAGGCTGACCGGTGCCGATTAACGTACTGACCGCGCCAGTAGTGGGATCGAGCGTTTTGATTTTGTGGTTGTAACTATCGGCGATATAAACCAAGCCGTCATAGAAGGTCAATCCCGTGGGATGTTGAAGCCGAACGTGGCCGCCGGTGCCGTCGATATCACCGAACTCGAACAATCCCTGTCCCACCAAAGTCATCACCTGAGGATCTTCTCCCAACGAAACCGCCCGGATGGCACTGGCTTCGGCATCAGCCACAAACATATAGCCGAAACCCACGGAGACATCGCTCGGCTGGTTGAAGGCAGCCTCGGCCACGGGGCCATCGACCAGGGCTTCGGCTCCGGTGCCGGCGAAAATGCCCAGACGCGATTCACTGACCAAGGCCCAAATCTGATGTGAGCCGGCCATTGCGATTAAAAGCACATCCTCCTCAGCCCACAATGCCCACGGTGAGCGCAGCGAGACGTCGGTCGGTCCGCCCATTTCCAGTCGACCGTGGGCCTTGCGTCCAGTGCCAGCCACTGTGCGAACCGTACCATCGGTTACATCAATGGCCCGAATAGCATGGTTTTCAGTATCGGCCAGGTAGAGCGTTTGGCCGTTGAGGGCCATACCGTGCGGATCGTGAAATTGGGCTTCATTAGCCGGTCCGTCACGCAAACCGGGAATGCCGGTGCCGAAAACCTGCACAATCTCACCCGATTGATCATCAGCCGCTAATGCAACTTGCAGAATACGATGATGCCCTGTATCGGCAATAAACAAATAACGCGCCGTACTGCCCTCGGGTTGGGCCAACAGCAATTTCGAGGGGTAGTTAAGGGGCCGATCCGGTTCGATTTGTCGCTCCGAACGAAGATCGAGCGGCGTGCGGTCGAGCAGCCCGTTGGCCTCGAATTCGGTGATAAGTGCCTCGATCTTGATGGCGTATTCTTCAGCCAAGATTTCGCCTGATTGGGTATCGACCACTTTGCCACGTGGATCGATGAGCACCAGCGTTGGCCAAGCTCGAATAGCGTAC